>NZ_JBIRPI010000005.1:0-479898 GCF_044332585.1 Streptomyces sp. NPDC016845
CCCCGAAGGGCTTCATCGTTCGACTTGCATGTGTTAAGCACGCCGCCAGCGTTCGTCCTGAGCCAGGATCAAACTCTCCGTGAATGTTTCCCCGTGATCGGGGTGACACCACGAGAGCGGACCGGGCGGGAGGAATAATCCCGTCCGGTCACAGCGTCCTCGCTGTGTTTATTTCAAAGGAACCTCGCCCCAACCATCATGCGACGGCCGGAGACGGGGTAATCAACATATCTGGCGTTGACTTTTGGCACGCTGTTGAGTTCTCAAGGAACGGACGCTTCCTTTGTACTCACCCTCTCGGGCTTTCCTCCGGGCGCTTCCCTTCGGTCTTGCGTTTCCGACTCTATCAGATCTTTCCGATCCAATTTTCTCGGGGTCTTGCTGGTACTTCTTGTTCCGCTTTCCGGCCTTTCGGCCTTCCTGCGGTGTCGACTCTATCAGATCCTTTCGGGCCCGATTTTCTGTCGACCGCTACCCGGTGTCAGCCGGATATTCAATGCAGTGTCTTTCCGGCCCTTCGGCCGTTCCGACCCGTGAGACTTTAGCGGAATCCCGGCCCCCGACCTAATCGGGGTCCCGCTCTTTCGAACGCGGATTCCTCATTGCGCGAAGGCGTACGCAAACGGCGCGACAAAAGTGTGTCGAGTGTTTGAGTAGGTCTTGCGGAATGGTCGTCCGGGGCCGACCAGAGGCGGCGCTCACGTCGGACAACTCGGAGCACACTACGTACCGGGCCGGGGTGTGTCAACCTGGCGCCCCGGCCCGTCGGGCGGTCAGCTGTTGTTGCCGGAGGCCAGGGCGCGGCTGCGGTCGCGGGCCGCTTCGAGGGCGGCGATGAGGGCCGCGCGGACACCGTGGTTCTCGAGCTCGCGGATGGCGTTGATGGTCGTACCGGCCGGGGAGGTCACGTTCTCGCGGAGCTTCACCGGGTGCTCGCCGCTGTCGCGGAGCATCGTGGCCGCGCCGATGGCGGACTGGACGATGAGGTCGTGGGCCTTGTCGCGGGGCAGGCCGAGCAGGATGCCGGCGTCCGTCATCGCTTCCACCAGGTAGAAGAAGTAGGCGGGGCCCGAGCCGGAGAGAGCGGTGCAGGCGTCCTGCTGGGTTTCCGGGACGCGGAGGGTCTTGCCGACCGAGCCGAAGATCTCCTCGGCGTGGGTGAGGTGGGCCGCGGTCGCGTGCGTGCCCGCGGAGATGACGGACATGGCCTCGTCGACGAGGGCCGGGGTGTTCGTCATGACGCGGACGACCGGGGTGCCGGGCTCCAGGCGCTCCTCGAAGAACGTCGTCGGGATGCCGGCCGCGCCGCTGATGACCAGGCGGTCGGCGGGCAGCTGCGGGGCGAGCTCCGTGAGCAGGGTGCCCATGTCCTGGGGCTTGACCGTGAGGATCAAGGTGTCCGCCCGGTTCGCGGCCTCCGGGTTGGTGACCGGGGTGACGCCGTACCGGGTGCGGAGTTCCTCGGCGCGTTCGGGGCGGCGGGCCGTGACCATGAGGTCGGCGGGGTCCCAGCCGCCGCGGATCATGCCGCTGAGCAGGGCTTCGCCGATCTTCCCGGTGCCGAGCACGGCGAGCTTGTGGCGCGGGTTCGGGCTCGTCTGGGGCGTCTGGCTCATGTCGGCTCGGGCCTTCCGTGTGCGCGTGTGCGGCTGCGTCGTCCGGTCGCATCCTCGCATCGGGCGGGCCCGGTGGTCGGGGTCTGTCCGGTGGACGGACGGTCCGCCCGGACGGCGTACGTGGTGGGTCAGGCCGTGCGTCGGCGGAGGGTTGCCGCGCCGAGGGCGAGGACGAGGACGGCGCAGCCCGCGACGATCAGGGCGTCGCGGACGTAGAGGGCGGTGAGGTCGGTGTGGCGCAGGACCTCGTTCATGCCGTCGACCGCGTAGGACATCGGGAGGATGTTCGAGATCGCTTCCAGGACCGGCTGCATGCGGTCGCGGGCGATGAAGAGGCCGCAGAGGAGGAGCTGGGGAAAGATCACCGCCGGCATGAACTGGACGGCCTGGAACTCCGATGCGGCGAACGCCGAGACGAACAAGCCCAGGGCCGTGCCGAGCAGGGCGTCCAGGAGCGCCACGAGGAGCAGGAGCCAGGCCGAGCCTGTGACGTGCAGGTCGAGGGCCCAGAGTGCGAGGCCGGTGGCCAGTGCCGACTGGACGATGGCGAGGGCGCCGAACGCGAGGGCGTACCCGGCGATCAGGTCAGCCTTGCCGAGGGGCATGGCGAGGAGGCGTTCGAGGGTGCCGCTGGTGCGTTCGCGGAGCGTGGCGATGGAGGTCACCAGGAACATCGTGATGAGCGGGAAGATGCCGAGGAGCGAGGCGCCGATGGAGTTGAAGGTGCGGGGGCTGCCGTCGAACACGTAGCGGAGAAGGAAGAGCATCACGCACGGGACCAGGAGCATCAGCGCGATGGAGCGCGGGTCGTGGCGGAGCTGGCGCAGGACGCGGGCGGCGGTGGCGGCGGTGCGGTACGTGTTCATGACGGGTCCGTCCCGGATATGAGCGGGGGAGCAGGCGGGTCCGGGGGTCGTCGCGGGGCGTTCGCCGCGTCGACCAGGCGCAGGAACGCCTCTTCGACCGTGGGCGAGGCCGTGCTCGTACGCAGGGCTTCGGGGGCGTCGTCGGCCAGGAGTTCGCCGTCGCGCATGAGCAGGAGGCGGTGGCAGCGTTCGGCCTCGTCCATGACGTGGGAGGAGACCAGGATCGTCGTGCCGCGGGTGGTGGCGAGGGCGTGGAAGAGGTTCCAGAGGTCGCGGCGCAGGACGGGGTCGAGGCCGACCGTCGGCTCGTCGAGGACGAGGAGTTCGGGGGCGCCGAGGAGGGCGACGGTGAGGGAGACGCGGCCGAGCTGGCCGCCGGAGAGGTTGCCTGCGAGGGCGTCCGCGTGGGTGGTGAGGTCTACGTCGTCGAGGACGCGGTCGATGTCCGTGCGGCGGCGTTCGGCCGCGGCGCGGCCGGGTTCGAGGACCGCGGCGAAGTAGTCCAGGTTCTGCCGCACCGTCAGGTCGAGGTAGACGGACGGGGCCTGGGTGACGTAGCCGACGCGGGCGCGCAGGGACGGGTGGCCCGCGGGCCTGCCGAGGACCTCGAGCGCACCCGTGACCTTGGCCTGGGTGCCGACCAGGGCACGCATCAGGGTCGACTTGCCGCAGCCGGAGGGGCCGAGGAGGCCGGTGATCTGGCCGCGCGGGACCGTGAAGTCGAGGCCGTGCAGGACGGTGCGGGGGCCACGGACGACGGTGAGGCCCGTGGCTCGGACGGCGGGGGTGACGGCTTCCCGGGTGCCAGTACCGGTGCCGGATCCGGGTGAGCCCGAGCTTTTATTCATCACGTGATGAATATTGCTCCCGGCGGCACGACCCGGTCAAGGGGTGCGGTGGCGGAGGACCGTCAGCTCCAGGGCGTAGGCGTCGTCGACGATGCCGTCGGGGAAGCGGGCGAGGAGGTGGGCGCGTTCGGCCGCCAGGATCGGGGCGGAGCGTTCGGGGCCCAGGACCGCGAAGTAGGAGCGGCTGCTGAGGTGCTTCAGGTGCAGGTCTATGGGGACGCGGCGCGACCAGTGCAGGCGGCGGAAGACCGGGGTGGCGGGCAGGCCGAGCGCGGTGATGAGGGCGGGGGCGTCGGTGGCGACGCCGTGGCGGTGGTAGCCGGGGAGCGCCTCCTGGAGGCGGGTCTCCTGGGCGACGGTCCACTCGGCGTCCGGGTCCGGCACGTTCCACCACACGGCCAGCGCGCCGCCCGGTCGCAGCACGCGCAACGCCTCCGGGACCGAGCGGGCCGGGTCGGTCCAGTGCCAGGACTGGGCGTACGTGACCAGGTCGGCGGAGGCGTCCGTGAACGGCAGCGCGTCGCCGACGGCGCGGACCAGGGGCACGTCGGGCAGGGCCCGGCGGAGTTCGGCGCCCATGCCGGGGCCCGGCTCGACGGCGACGACGCGGGCGCCGCGGTCGCGCAGAAGACGGGTGGCGATGCCGGTGCCCGCGCCGATGTCGAGGACGCGGGCGTCGCTCAGGCTCAGCCCCGCCAGCTCCTGGACCGCGTCGAAGAGCTCGGGGGGATAGCTGGGGCGGGCCGCGGCGTACTGGGCGGCGACGGTGTCGAAGGAGAGGGCGAGGGCGAGGTCGGGCGAGGCCGTGTTCGAGGCGACCGGGGCGTCAGCGGAGCCCGGTGCGGCACCTCGGAAGCCACCGGCATCCGGCGCGCCCAGACTGTCTGCGGCATCCGGCACTGCACCCTGGGAACCACCGGCACCCGGCGCACCCAGACCGCCCGCGGCACCCGGCACTGCACCCCAGGTACCACCGGCACCCGGCGCACCCAGACCGCCCGCGGCACCCGGCACTGCACCCCAGGTACCACCGGCACCCGGCGCACCCAGACCGTACGCGGCACCCGGCGCACCCAGACCGTCCGCGGCACCCGGCGCGCCCTGACCGTCCGCGGCATCCGGCACTGCACCCCGGGAACCACCAGCACCCGGCGCGCCCTGACCGTCCGCGGCATCCGGCACTGCACCCCGGGAACCACCAGCACCCGGCGCACCCAGACCGCCCGCGGCACCCGGCACTGCACCCCGGGAACCACCGGCATCCGGTGCGCTCAGGCTGTCTGCGGCGTTCGGCGAGTCAGAGGCGTCCGGTGGCTGGTTCGTCATGGAAGCATGGTCGCGCCGGAGCCCCTGCGCCAGCTAGCGGGTGGCTCAGCGCTTCTTGTTGTTCCGGGGCTTCCTGGCCGGGTTGCCGGCGCGGCGGGCGGTGCGGCGCTGGTACTGGTCGCGGGCGGTCTCGTACTCCTGCCTGCGGAGCTTCTCGCCCGGGGCCTCGGTCAGGCAGCGCAGGGCGTGGGCGACGAGTACGCCGACGAAGCCGATGGTCATGAAGCCGCGCAAGGACGCCTGGCGCTCCGGGTCGGGGCGCTGGGTGAAGCCGCTCCAGGTGCGGGTGAAGGCGAAGGCGCTGCAGACCGCGAACATGACGACGACCAGGACGTTCACGAAGGAGCCGACGTCCGCGATGGCCAGCCCCTGGTAGGCGAGGCGCAGCACGAGGCAGCCGGCCGCCGCGGCGATGAGCGCTCCCACGCCGACGGCGGCACGGCGCAGCGCGTAGCCGCCGCTGTGGTCCACCCAGGCCGTCCCGAAGAAACGGATCTCTTCGGGACGGGGGCCGCCTGTAGCCGTGTCGGTCTTGTCTGTGCCGGTCGTGTCTGTGCCGGTCGTGTCTGTGCCGGTCGTGTCTGTGCCGGTGCCGGTTTCGTCGCTCACGGGTCGATTATCGCCGGGCGGCGGTGCGGGTCAGTCGCAGCGGGGGGCCACGTAGCCGTCGCTGCCGGTGCGTACGTAGGAGTCGGAGATGTACTCGCCGACGCCGATGCTGTCCCAGATGTTGGTGGTGCCGTACGGGCCGGCGACCCACTGGCCGGGCTTCTGGCAGTTGACCGTGACGCGCGCGCCCAGCGGCAGGCGGCGGACGACGCGGTACTGGGTGCCGGGGCCGCTGCGGACGTTCACGTTGTAGCCCGGGGCCACCGGGTAGGAGGCGGTGGCCGCCGCGAGGCCCTCCGCCACCGCTGCGTCCTCTGCTGTGTCCTCTGCTGTGTCCTCTGCCGCCGGTACGTTCTCGATCGCCATGCCGTCTCCCCCGTAGATCATGAAATTGCGAATGCCGGAGTCCCGATCATCGAACAGGACTCGTTCAGCGTTCGTTGAGGCCCCGTTGCGATGGTGTGTGGGCGGAGGCTAGCAAGCCTCGCCGGTCCCGGACGAACCTTCGACTAGGCTCCGTGCGTCGCGCGCACACGGAGATCACGTACGACGTCGGTACGGGATCGGGCACGACGATCACGACGACATCCACGGGGGTGGACATGCCGTCACGGCCGAGCATCGGGCCCGACGCGGAAGCGGAAGTTCCGGAGTATGCCGGGCACTACCGCCTGGAGGAGCGCCTCGGCGCGGGCGGCATGGGCGTGGTGCATCTGGCGCGGTCCGCGACGGGGCTGCCGCTCGCGGTGAAGGTGGTGCACGCGGAGTTCGCCAAGGACCCGGAGTTCAGGGGCCGCTTCCGGCAGGAGGTGGCGGCGGCGCGGCGGGTCAGCGGGGCGTTCACGGCGTCCGTGGTGGACGCCGACCCGGACGCCGAGCGGCCCTGGATGGCGACCCTGTACATCCCCGGCCCGACCCTCGCCGACCACGTGAAGCGGAAGGGTCCGCTGACCGCCGCCCAGCTGCGGCACGTTACCGCGGGTCTGGCGGAGGCGTTGCGCGACATCCACCGGGTCGGTGTGGTGCACCGCGATCTGAAGCCGAGCAATGTGCTGCTCGCCGAGGACAGCCCCAAGGTCATCGACTTCGGTATCTCGCGGCCCAAGGACAGTGAGCTGCGCACCGAGACCGGCAAGCTGATCGGCACGCCGCCGTTCATGGCGCCGGAACAGTTCCGCCGGCCGCGCGAGGTCGGCCCGGCGGCGGACGTGTTCGCGCTCGGCTCGGTCCTGGTGCACGCGGCGACCGGGCGCGGGCCGTTCGACTCGGACAGCCCGTACCTCGTCGCGTACCAGGTCGTGCACGACGAGCCGGATGTGACCGGGGTGCCCGAGGAGCTGGCGCCGCTGGTGCTGCGCTGCCTGGCGAAGGAGCCGGAGGACCGGCCGACGCCGGACGAGTTGATGGCGGAGATGCGCGCCCTGTCCGCGCGGTACGACACGCAGTCGTTCACGACGGGGGCGTTCGCGACAGAGGCGATCACGACAGGGGCGATCACGACAGGGGCGTTCACGGACTCCTCGGTGGGCCGGCCGCTGATACCGGCGCAGCGGGGGCCGTCGGAGCCGGTGCCGACGGCCGGCCCGGAGTCCGGACCAGAGGCGGAGCCGCCCGCCCGCCGTCTGCGGACGCGGGTCCGCGCGGCCGTCCTGGGGGGCCTGGCGCTCTGCGGCGCGCTCGCGGCGGCGGTTCTGGCCCTGGTGCCGCACGCCGCCGACGACGCGCCTGCGCCCCGTACGGCCGAGGTGGCGTCGCACGCCTGGAACCGGCAGGTCGGTTCGGGGCCCGGGACCGCGTGCTCGTACGGGGCGGGTGCCCTGCGCTGCGCCGCGCCCGGCGTGCTGGCCGCGTCTCTCGACCCGCGCGACGGCACGGTGCTGTGGCTGCGCAAGGCGTCCGGCACCGCTGACGGCAACGCGCCCGCGCCCGTGCTCGCCGGCGGCCTGCTCCAGGTCGTCTCGGCGGACGGCGCACGCCTGCTCGCGCTGGACCCGGCGACCGGCAGGACCCGCTGGTCGAAGGGGATCGCGGCCTATCAGGGCCAGGTCCAACCGGTGGGCGACAGGGTCCTGCTGGCGGCCCCCGACGGCACGCTGACCGCGCTCGACGCCCGGACCGGTGAGCAGCGCTGGCAGCATCGGCTGCCGACGCCGCAACCGTTGCTCTCGTACGTCGGCGGTCCCCTGGTCTACGCCACCACCATGGCGGCGGACGGGGTGAACACGCAGGTCAGCGCGGTGGATCCGGCGACGGGGGCGGTGCGCTGGAAGCGCGGGTCCCCGGGTTCGGCCACTGTGGTGGGCGTGAGCGCGGACGTGGTGTGGTGCGCGCAGCGCAGGGCGGACGGGGCGACGGTGGGCCTGATCGGGCACCGCCTCTCCGACGGGACGGTCACCCGGCGCGTCCGCCTGGCCTTGCCGCTGCCCCAGGCGACGGCGTCGGTCCACGACGGCAGGGCGTATCTGCTCGCCGCGGGCGGGTCGCTGGTCGCCCAGGACCTGGCCTCCGGCAAGCAGCTGTGGCGCTCGGAGACGTCGGTGAGCAGGGGTTCGGCGCCGAGTGCCGACAGCCGAGGGCACGTCTACGCGAGCGCCCCGGACGGCCGCCTCCTGGCCCTCGCCCCGGACACGGGCCGCCCTCTGGGCCAGACGCGCCCCCGCCCGGGAACCCATGCCGACCGGGTGGTGGCGGATCTGCCGTCGCCGGTCGTGGCCGGTGGCCGGGTCTACGCGAGCGCGCCGGACGGGACGGTGTTCGCAGCGGACGGCGGCCGCCCGCAGGACTGGTGAGGCGGGCGGCCGCGTACGTGCTTCTTCTCCGCGCTCGGCGTGGTCAGCCGAGCTTGGAGACGTCGCGGACGGCGCCGCGGTCCGCGCTGGTGGCCATGGCGGCGTAGGCGCGGAGGGCCGCGGAGACCTTGCGCTCGCGCGACTTGGGGGCGTAGACGCCGCCCAGGGCCTCGCGGCGGCTCGCCAGCTCCTCATCGGAGACGAGGAGCTCGATGGAGCGGCCCGGGATGTCGATGCGGATGCGGTCGCCGTCCTCGACGAGGGCGATGGTGCCACCGGCGGCGGCCTCGGGCGAGGCGTGGCCGATGGAGAGACCCGACGTACCGCCGGAGAACCGGCCGTCGGTGACGAGCGCGCACGCCTTCCCCAGACCGCGGCCCTTCAGGTACGAGGTCGGATAGAGCATCTCCTGCATGCCGGGCCCGCCCTTGGGGCCCTCGTAGCGGATGACGACGACGTCGCCCTCCTTGACCTGCTTGAGCAGGATCTTCTCGACGGCCTCCTCCTGCGACTCGCAGACGACGGCCGGGCCCTCGAAGGTCCAGATGGACTCGTCGACGCCGGCGGTCTTCACGACGCAGCCGTCCTCGGCGATGTTGCCCTTCAGAACGGCGAGGCCGCCGTCCTCGGAGTAGGCGTGGGCGATGTCACGGATGCAGCCACCCGCGGCGTCGGTGTCGAGGGTGTCCCAGCGTTCGGACTGCGAGAAGGCCTCGGCGGAGCGCTTGCAGCCGGGGGCGGCGTGCCACAGCTCGACGGCCTCCTCGGACGGCGAACCGCCGCGCACGTCCCACGTGCCGAGCCACTCCTTGATGGAGGCGGAGTGGACGGTGTGCACGTCCTCGTGGAGCAGCCCGCCGCGGTACAGCTCGCCGAGGATCGCGGGGATGCCACCGGCGCGGTGGACGTCCTCCATGTAGTACGTGCCGCCGGGCGCCACGTTCGGGGCGACCTTCGACAGGCAGGGAACGCGGCGCGAGACGGCGTCCATGTCGGCGAGCGTGTAGTCGAGCTCGGCCTCCTGCGCGGCGGCCAGCAGGTGAAGAATCGTGTTGGTGGAGCCACCCATGGAGATGTCGAGGGCCATGGCGTTGTCGAAGGCGGCGCGGGTGGCGATGGAGCGCGGCAGGACCGAGGAGTCGTCACCGTCGTAGTACCGCTTGGCGATCTCGACGACCGTCGCGCCCGCCTTCTCGTACAGCGCCTTGCGGGCGGTGTGCGTGGCGAGGACGGAGCCGTTGCCCGGCAGGGAGAGACCGATGGCCTCGGTCAGGCAGTTCATGGAGTTGGCGGTGAACATGCCGGAGCAGGAGCCGCAGGTCGGACAGGCGTTCTCCTCGATACGGAGGATGTCCTCGTCGGAGACGCTCTCGTCGACGGCATCGCTGATGGCGTTGACGAGATCCAGCTTCCGGACGGTGCCGTCCACGAGGGTCGCCTTGCCGGCCTCCATGGGCCCGCCGGAGACGAACACGGTCGGGATGTTCAGCCGCAGGGCGGCGTTGAGCATGCCCGGGGTGATCTTGTCGCAGTTGGAGATGCAGACCAGGGCGTCCGCGCAGTGCGCCTCGACCATGTACTCGACGGAGTCGGCGATGAGGTCGCGCGAGGGCAGGCTGTAGAGCATGCCGCCGTGGCCCATGGCGATGCCGTCGTCGACGGCGATGGTGTTGAACTCGCGGGGAATTCCGCCCGCGGCGCGCACGGCGTCGCTGACGATGCGGCCCACGGGGGCCAGGTGCGTGTGCCCGGGCACGAACTCGGTGAACGAGTTGGCCACGGCGATGATCGGCTTCCGGCCGATGTCCGCACCGGGTACACCGGAGGCGCGCATAAGGGCGCGTGCGCCCGCCATGTTGCGGCCGTGAGTGACTGTGCGGGACCTCAGCTCGGGCATCGTCGCTCGCTCCTTCTGGCAGAAAGGTCTGCGTCTTCAGACAGAAAAGACTGCGTCCGACCCTACGCCGCCCCTCCAGGATCCGGACAGCCCGTCCGCATGCCGGGATGCCCGTCTCACCGCGGACACTTTCCGGAGGCCCGCGGAGGATTGTCAGAGGCCGGTCAGGTGTCCTTGCACGACGGGGGCGAGCCGTGCCACGAGCACCTCGACATCGGCCGACGCCAGCGGCTCGACCTTGATCACGTACCGGAGCATCGCGGTCCCCACCAACTGCGCGGCGGCCAGGGAGGCCCGCAGCTCGGCCTCCTGCTCGGGCACGTCCAGACGCCGCCCGATACGCGCCAGCAACTGGGCGGCGACGAGCCGCCGGAAGACCCCGGCGGCGACTTCGTTGTTGACAGCGGACCGCACGACGGCGAGCACGGGCGCCCTGGTCACAGGGTTCTCCCAGACACCGAAGATGAACCGGGTCAACTGCTCACCGATGGTGTCGAGCGGCCCCTCCGCCACCGCGTCGGGCGCCTCGAAGGCCGGCGCGAGGACGGTCTCGACCGAGGCGGCGAAGACCTGCTCCTTGGTCCCGAAGTAGTGATGAACGAGCGCCGAGTCGACCCCGGCGGCCTTCGCGATCCCCCGCACGGACGCCTTCTCGTACCCCCGCTCGGCGAACTCCTCCCGAGCGGCGCCGAGAATCCGCTCCCGGGTACCGGGCCCGCCCGCACCCTCGCTCCGCGGGGGCCGCCCGCGCCGCCGTACGGGCTCACTCATGAACGCGGCACTCGCACCGCGGAAGCCAGCTGCAGCCGCGTGAAGGCCAGCGCCTCCGCGAGATCGGCCTCGCGCTCGGCGCTGGACATGGCCCGCCGGGTATTGACCTCGATCACCACGTGCCCGTCGAACCCGCTGACCGCCAGCCGCTCCAACAACTCGGCACAGGGCTGCGTGCCCCGCCCCGGCACCAGATGCTCGTCCTTGTTGGACCCGTTCCCGTCGGCCAGATGCACATGACCGAGCCGGTCCCCCATGCGGTCGATCATCTGCATGGCGTCCGTACGAGCGGTGGCGGTGTGGCTCAGATCGACGGTGAAATGCCGGTAGTCGTCCTTCGTGACATCCCAGTCGGGCGCGTAAGCGAGCATCTCGCGATCCCGGTACCGCCACGGATACATGTTCTCGACGGCGAACCGCACATCCGTCTCGTCGGCCATCCGCCAGATACCGCTGACAAAGTCCCGGGCGTAGTTGCGCTGCCACCGGAAGGGCGGGTGCACCACGACCGTCGAGGCCCCGAGCTTCTCCGCCGCGGCCTTGGCGCGCTGCAGCTTCACCCACGGATCGGTCGACCACACCCGCTGCGTGATCAGCAGACATGGCGCGTGCACGGCCAGGATCGGGATGCGGTGGTAGTCGCTCAGCCGCCGCAGCGCCTCGATGTCCTGGCTGACGGGATCGGTCCACACCATGACCTCGACGCCGTCGTAGCCCAGGCGCGCGGCGATCTCGAAGGCCGTCGCCGTCGACTCCGGATACACCGAGGCGGTCGACAGGGCGACCTTCGCATCCGGGATGCGCACCACTGGTTCTGCCACGCAGACAGAGTACGGGGCCCTTGCCGGGCGGGGGGAAGCGGTGCGGCCCCGGCCCGGCTCGAGGGGCTTGGTCTTACGGGGCTTGATCTGGCGGGGCTTGGTTGGCGGGGCTGGTTTCTTCGGCCGGAGGGAACACCGACGGTCAGACGCGACTCGACGGGAGGGGCCGGTCGGGGTATGTCCGCGCGCAGCAGCCCTGCACGCGGTGGCGGCACCGAAGCAACCGGCGAGGCCATCAAGATGGCGAGCACGGACATACCCCGGGCGGCCCCGTACCCACGGACACACCTGTCGGATCGAGACGGTCAGCCGCTGAACGGCCCCGGACGGCCACCCTCCCTTCACGCGCGCAGGATCAACCAGGCACACGCGCAGGATCAACCAGGCAGATGATCAAGCCGCCGCAGGATGACCCCTTCACGCAGCGCCCAGGGACATACCTCAAGCGTCTCCACCCCGAACAGATCCATCGCCCCCTCGGCCACCAAGGCCCCGGCGAGCAACTGCCCGGACCGCCCCTCGGAGACCCCGGGCAGCTCCGCCCGCTCCGCGACAGTCATCGCCCCGAGCCGAGGCATCCAGTCCTCCAACGACTTCCGCTTCAACTCCCGCTGCACGTACACGCCCTCGGCGGACCGAGCCGCCCCGGCCAACCGGGCCAGCTGCTTGAACGTCTTCGACGTGGCCACCACATGATCCGGCGCCCCGAACCGGCTGAACTCCCCCACGGTCCGCGCGATCTCCGCCCGCACATGCCGCCGCAACGCCTTCACATCGGCGGGGTCCGGCGGATCCCCGGGCAGCCACCCGGCGGTCAGCCGCCCGGCCCCGAGCGGCAGCGACACCGCCGCGTCGGGCTCCTCGTCCATCCCGTAGGCGATCTCCAGGGACCCGCCCCCGATGTCGAGGACGAGCAGGGTCCCGGCGGACCACCCGAACCACCGCCGCACGGCGAGAAACGTGAGCCGGGCCTCTTCCTCCCCGCTCAGCACCCGCAGCTCGACCCCGGTCTCGTCCTTCACCCGGGCAAGCACCTCATCCGCGTTGCTGGCCTCACGCACGGCAGAGGTGGCGAAGGGCAGCAGATCCTCGACCCCTTTGTCCTCGGCGGCCTCCAAGGCCCCGAGAACCGTACGGACGAGCCGCTCGACGCCTTCCGCCCCTATCGCCCCGTGCTCGTCGAGCAGTTGAGCGAGGCGCAAGTCGGCCTTGTGCGAGTGCGCGGGCAGCGGCCGGGCTCCCCCGTGCGCGTCCACCACGAGCAGATGGACCGTATTCGAACCCACGTCGAGGACACCGAGTCTCATATAAGGAACGCTACTGCGCGCATGTGGCCGCTCATCGGCCGCAGAGGTCTTCTCGTCCCCCTCGACGCGCTTACTCTGGAACGGTGCCAAAGACGAAAAAGGCCAAGGCTGACAAGAGCGACAAGAGCAGCAAGAACGAACCCAAGTCGGCAAAGCAGAAGAAAAAGCCTGAGCAGCTCCTCCAGATCCAGCCGGGCCCCCCGGCGGCGGCAGGAGCGCTGAAGGCGGAGCCGGACGAGAAGGGGATCGACTTCCCGCGCGCGTGGGTCGAGTTCCCGGACCCGGCAGACGACGAGCAGGTCTTCCGCTGTGATCTGACATGGCTGACCTCTCGTTGGAGCTGCATCTTCGGCAGTGGCTGCCAGGGCATCCAGGCGGGCCGCGCCGACGACGGCTGCTGCACGCTCGGCGCGCACTTCTCGGACGAGGACGACGAGAAGCGCGTGGCGGAACACGTGGCACGGCTGACGCCCGACATCTGGCAGCACCACGCGGTGGGCACGGAGACGGGCTGGGTGTCGGAGGACGAGGACGGCGAGCGGCAGACCCGCCCGTACAAGGGCTCGTGCATCTTCCAGAACCGCCCCGGGTTCGAGGGCGGCATGGGCTGCTCCCTGCACATCCTGGCGATGCGGGAGGGCCGGGAGCCGCTGGAGACGAAGCCGGACGTGTGCTGGCAGCTGCCGGTCCGCAGGACGTACGAGTGGATCGACCGCCCGGACGACACGCGGGTGCTGCAGGTCTCGATCGGCGAGTACGACCGCAGGGGCTGGGGCCCGGGCGGCCATGACCTGCACTGGTGGTGCACGTCGGCGACGTCTGCGCACGGCGCGGGCGACCCGGTGTACGTCTCGTACCGTCCGGAGCTGATCGAGCTGATGGGCAAGGACGGCTACGACAAGCTGGTGGAGCTCTGCGAGGAGCGCCTGGCGGCGGTACCGAAGGGCCGCCCGCTGCCGGCGGCGCACCCGGCGGACCCGACGGACCCGGCGCAGGCGCCGGGACCGCGGGCGTAGGTCCACAGGAAGCCGCCACCCGAGACCTACGGAGTGGCACCCCCGGACGAACCCCCAGGATCGGACGGCGCGGGCGCACCCGGACCGGGATCGGACGACGACGGATCACCGGGATCGGACGGCGAGGGATCGGACGGCGACGGGTCGGACGGTGACGGGTCGGACGGTGAGGGGTCGGTCGGCGTCGGATCGGTGGGCGACGGATCACCGGGCCCGGTGGACGGATCGGACGGCGCGGGCTCCCCGCTCCCGGGCCCGGAACCAGGCCCATGACCGGACCCGGGCCCATGCCCGTGGCCGTGCCCGGACCCAGGACCGGGCCGAGGCCCATGACTGTGCCCGTGCCCGGCGCCGCGCCCCGGACGGGAGCTCCCCCACCGCCCGTACCCCTCGATGGAGATGACGGCCCCGGACGGGTCGATGCCGACGCGCGCGCTCCAGTGCCCGTACGGCTCCCGGTCCTGGTCGACGTAGACCCGGAGGGTGACGGACGCCCCCGGCTGGAGCGTCCCCGAGGTCTGGCTGAGGCGGAGCCAGGACGCGGGCGTGTGCGCGGCCCAGTGGACGGCGGAGCTGCCGGACGCGGTGAGCGTGATGAGGGTGGTGTCACCGCTGGGCTGCGCCTCGACGGTGAGCCGCCCGGGCCCGGTGCTGCCCGCGCGCGTGGGGGGCGAGATCACTTCGACGGAGACGTCGTCGGGCGAGTGGCTGCCGTCGCGGCTGAAGCGGGGGTCGGGGGTGGTCCTGGCGTTGCCCGCGTTCTCGTACGTGTCACCGCTGCGCTCACCGGCCGGACCGCCCGCGTCACCGGTCTCACCTGCGCTGATGGAGCGCCCGTCGGTGCCTTCACCGGTGAGCGGCGCGCCCCGGTAGGCGGCCCAGAGGGCGATGACGGGGGCGGCGACGACGGTGGCGACGACGGTCGTGGTGACGGCGCGCGCGCGGAGCCGGTCGCGGCGTGCGGCGCGGTCCTTGGGGTCCATCGGGAACCCGAGCCGGTCGAAGCGGGGCGCGGCGCCCTGGCGGCGCGGGGCGTGCATGGCGTGGTGGAGGGCGGCGCGCGGGGCGTCGACGAGGGGCAGGGCGGCGGGGGTGACGGAGGTGCCGGGCCAGGTGCCGGGGGCGGCGCGCTCGGCGGTGCGGCGGCAGCGGGGGCAGTCGTCGACGTGCCGGACGAGTTCGCGGCGCAGGGTGGCGGAGAGCAGGAGCTGGTTGTCGCCGGTGAGGCGGGCGACGCTGGGGCAGGTGCCGGTCTGGACGACGGCGAGGGCGGCGCGGGTCCGCTCGACCTCGCAGGCGGCGGCCGCGAGGAGCTCGCGGGTGGCGCCGGGGTCGGAGCCGAGGACGGCGGCGACCTCGCGGGGCGAGAGCTGGTGGCGGACGGCGAGTTCGAGGGCCTCGCGCTGCTCGGGGGTGGTACCGGCGGCTTCGGGCCAGGCGAGGAGGGCGAGCTGGCGCCGCCGCTCTTCCTGGAGGAGCGCATCCTCAGCGCCGGTGCCCGACGAGGTGCCGGGGGCGGCGGCCGTGGGCGCGGGCCCGGCCGGACGGCTCTTGCCCGCACCGTGCGTGGCCTGCCGCTGCCGCTTGGCCTCGGCGAGCCGGCGCAGGCAGGACCAGCGGGCGAGCGCGTACAGCCAGGCTCTGCGGTCGGTCTCGGAGTCGGCGGCGGGGGCGCGGGAGCCACGGCGCTCGGCGAGGGCGAGGGCGTCCCCGAGGGCGGTGATCGCCTCGTCGTGGTCGCAGAGGACGGAGAGGCAGTACGTGAACAGCCCGTCGAGACAGGGCTCGTAGCGAGCGGGCGGGCGCTGCGGGACGGCGCGCGGCACCGGCCGCCGCGTCCCGGTGCGCTGGGCCCGGTGTGCGCCGGTGGTCTGGGTGGGGGTTTCCGGCCTGCTGCTCATCACCCGTGCGACCGTAGGCGGCGGGCGCGGACCTCTTACGCCCCCTTGCACACTTTTAATCCTTACGGGTGAAACGATCCCTCAAAAGGGGACAGGAAACCCATATTCCGTGGCCAGCGCGGCTACGCGGGGCAACGGCCAGGGGCAAGGTCACGGTGGATACCCCTCGCCGGCGGCGGCGCTGTCAGTGGCGCCCGCTACGGTTCCCTCCATGGCTGCCCGTACGAAATCCACGAAGGACCGCCCGTCCTACCGCTGCACCGAATGCGGCTGGCAGACGGCCAAGTGGCTGGGCCGCTGCGCCGAGTGCCAGGCGTGGGGAACGATCGAGGAGTACGGCGCCCCCGCGGTGCGCACGACCGCGCCCGGCCGCGTCACGACGTCCGCGCTGCCCATCGGCCAGGTCGACGGCAAGCAGGCGACGGCCCGCGGCACGGGCGTGCCCGAGCTGGACCGGGTGCTCGGCGGCGGTCTCGTACCGGGCGCGGTGGTCCTCCTTGCGGGCGAGCCGGGTGTCGGCAAGTCCACGCTGCTCCTGGACGTGGCGGCGAAGGCGGCCGACGCGGAGCACAGGACGCTCTATGTGACGGGCGAGGAGTCGGCGTCGCAGGTCCGGATGCGGGCCGACCGCATCAAGGCGATCGACGACCACCTCTACCTGGCAGCGGAGACGGACCTGTCCGCGGTGCTCGGCCACTTGGACGCGGTGAAGCCGTCCCTGCTGATCATGGACTCCGTGCAGACGGTGGCCTCGCCGGAGATCGACGGCGCGCCCGGCGGCATGGCGCAGGTCCGCGAGGTCGCGGGCGCGCTGATCCGGGCCTCGAAGGACCGCGGCATGTCCACGCTGCTCGTGGGACACGTCACGAAGGACGGCGCGATCGCGGGCCCGCGCCTGCTCGAACACCTGGTGGACGTGGTCCTGAGCTTCGAGGGCGACCGGCACGCGCGCCTGCGCCTGGTGCGCGGCGTGAAGAACCGGTACGGGACGACGGACGAGGTGGGCTGCTTCGAACTGCACGACGAGGGCATCACCGGGCTCGCCGACCCGTCCGGCCTGTTCCTGACGCGCCGCGACGAGCCCGTCCCCGGCACCTGCCTGACCGTCACGCTCGAAGGCCGCCGCCCGCTCGTGGCCGAGGTCCAGGCGCTCACGGTGGACTCGCAGATCCCCTCGCCACGCCGGACGACATCCGGTCTGGAGACGTCCCGTGTGTCCATGATGCTCGCGGTCCTCGAACAGCGGGGCCGGATCAGCGCCTTGGGCAAACGGGACATCTACTCCGCGACGGTCGGCGGCGTGAAGCTGACGGAACCCGCCGCCGACCTGGCCATCGCCCTCGCGCTCGCCTCCGCGGCGAGCGACACCCCGCTGCCGAAGAACCTCGTGGCGATCGGAGAAGTAGGCCTGGCGGGCGAGGTCAGACGGGTCACCGGCGTGCAGCGCAGGCTCGCCGAGGCGCACCGTCTCGGCTTCACACACGCGCTGGTTCCGGGCGATCCGGGCAAGATCCCGGCCGGTATGAAGGTCCTGGAAGTCGCCGATATAGGGGACGCGCTGCGGGTACTGCCCAAGAGCCGTCGGCGAGAGGCCCCACGGGAGACGGAGGAGCGCCGGTAGACTTTGCCCAGGTCTCGCCTGTGCGTGCGAACGCGACAACCGTACGAACGCGACAAACGTAAGGGCGGCGCCCCAGAGTCTGCGATCCGGAGGAGTGCAGTGGCAGCCAACGACCGGGCGGCAGCTCCCGGCAAGTCCGGAGGGAGCTCCGGTGCGGACGCCTCGATGCGCGCCGCGCTGAGCGCCGTGGCGCCCGGGACGGGCCTGCGGGACGGTCTGGAGCGGATCCTCCGCGGCAACACCGGCGGGCTCATCGTCCTCGGCTCCGACAAGACGGTCGAGTCGATGTGCACCGGCGGTTTCGTCCTCGACGTGGAGTTCTCGGCCACGCGCCTGCGCGAGCTGTGCAAGCTCGACGGCGGCATCGTGGTCTCCTCCAACCTCGACAAGATCCTGCGGGCCGGCGTCCAGCTGGTCCCGGACCCGATGATCCCCACCGAGGAGACCGGCACCCGGCACCGCACCGCGGACCGCGTGAGCAAGCAGGTCAACTTCCCGGTCGTCTCGGTCTCCCAGTCGATGCGGCTCATCGCTTTGTACGTGGACGGGCAGCGCCGCGTGCTCGAGGACTCGGCCGCGATCCTTTCGCGGGCCAACCAGGCGCTCGCCACCCTCGAGCGCTACAAGCTCCGCCTCGACGAGGTCGCGGGTACGCTCTCCGCGCTCGAGATCGAGGACCTCGTCACCGTCCGGGACGTCACGGCCGTCGCCCAGCGCCTGGAGATGGTGCGCCGCATCGCCACCGAGATCGCCGAGTACGTGGTCGAGCTCGGCACCGACGGACGCCTCCTGGCGCTCCAGCTCGACGAGCTGATCGCGGGCGTCGAGCCCGAGCGCGAACTCGTCGTACGGGACTACGTGCCCGAGCCGACGGCCAAGCGGTCCCGCACGGTCGACGAGGCACTTGTCGAACTGAACGCCCTGCACCACGGGGAACTCCTCGAACTGCCCACAGTGGCGCGCGCGTTGGGGTACACCGGATCGCCCGAGGCGCTCGACTCCGCGGTGTCGCCGCGCGGCTTCCGCCTCCTCGCGAAGGTGCCGCGGCTGCCCGGCGCCATCATCGACCGCCTCGTCGAGCACTTCGGCGGCCTGCAGAAGCTGCTGGCCGCGAGCGTGGACGATCTGCAGACGGTGGACGGGGTCGGGGAGGCGCGGGCGCGGAGCGTCCGGGAGGGGTTGTCGAGGCTGGCGGAGTCGTCGATCCTGGAGCGGTACGTCTGATCCGGATCCCGACCCCGGCCACGCCAGTTCCAGACCGTCCGGCGCTTGAGGAGCGGGGTCCGGGGCGGAGCCCCGTGGTGGGGGGCCTGGTGGGCCGTGGTGGTGGGCCGTGGTGGTGGGCCGAGCCCCCGGTTCAGGACTCCGTTCAGTCCGATTTCAGGACGAACGACGCGCGGGCCGCCGCCAGTTGCGCACCCTTGACCTCGACCAGGTAAGTGCCCGGCCCCGCCGACCCCGCCGCGGGAGTCGCACACCGCGGAGCACTCGGCTTGCGGTCCCACGTCAGCGTCTGCGTGACCTTGCCGCCCGCCGGGACCCGGAGCAGGATGCCGCCCGTGCCCGTCGGGCAGTCCTCGGACGTCCAGTACTTCTCGTCGCCGTCCGCCTTCGTGATCGTGACGACCGCCGTCTTCGGGCCGAGATCGACCTTGCAGTCCTTGTCGGACGTGTTCTTGACGACCAGTTCGAGCTTCGGCTTGTCGCCCGGGGCGTACGAGTTGTGGACGCTGCGCACGGCGAGGGTCACACCGCCTGTCGTGCAGTCGGGCAGGGTCGATCCGGCCGGGACCTGGTCGCCGGAGGTCGAAGTGGAGCCACCGCCATAGCCGTTGCCGCCGCCGGCACCCGCCGCGCTGCCGCCACTGCCGCCACTGCCGCCGGATGAGCCGCCCGCGCCGCCGCTCGCACCGTCGCCCGAGCCCGCGTCGTCGCCCGAGCCGCCACCCGATCCACTGCCGGCGGAGCCGCCGCCCGAGGACGAGCCGCCCGACTCGTCGCGGCCGCCCGGGTGTTCGGTGATCGCGGGGCCCGTGCCGGACGGGCCCGGCGTGATGGCGTCCGTCGGGTGCTTGCCGTTGGAGCCGTCGGCGCCGTTGTTCCCGCCCCCGCCGCCCAGGTTGACGATCCATACGACGAGCAGCGCGAGGAGCACGACAATGGACGCCAGAACAACCCTCCTACGCCAGTAGATGGAGGAGGGAAGCGGCCCGATCGGATTGCGCAGAGATCCCACGCCCCAAACCTTACGAGAGAACGGGCCCTGTCCCGCGCTCACCCGCCGCCCCACGCGTCAAGTTTTCCGGATCATCATCACGCAGGCGTCGCGCGGGCCTGCGCGCACCCCTGTCTTTCGTCAGGTGCGGTCCGCGACCATCGCGAGATGTGACGGGGCCCCGGCATTGCGTACTGTCCGTCACCATGGGAACCATCGACTCCGATCTCTATCGCTCCATACTCCGGTTCGCGCACGACACTCCTTCCTGGTTTCAGCACTTGATGGAGGTGTGGACCGAACTGGGGCTGCTGCTCTTCGCCGTGCTGTTCGTCGCCGCCTGGGGGCGGGCGCGGCGCGGCGATCCGCGGGCCTTCGCCGTCGCGGTACTCGCGCCGCTGGCCACGGCGGTGGCGTACGTGTGCAGCGAGTTGGCCAAATCGGGGATCGATGAGGAACGGCCGTGCCGGGCCGTGTCGGGTGCGTTGCCGCCGCTCGTGGACTGCCCCGTCTACGGGGACTGGTCCTTCCCCAGCAACCACGCCACCATCGCCGCGGCGGCCGCCGTGGGGCTGGCCCTCGCCTGGCGCAGACTCGGCTTCCTCACCGTGCCGATGGCGATACTCATGGCCTTCTCCCGCGTCTTCGTCGGCGTGCACTATCCGCACGACGTCGCTACGGGGCTGGTCCTCGGCACCCTGGTCACGCTGCTCGTCGTACGCCTTCTCACGCGTCCGGGGGCGCGGGTCACCGAGGCGATGCGGGGCTCAGGGAACGGGCTCGCCCGGTGGTTCGCGGGGCCGGGTCCCGCGGGTGGCGGCGGCTACGTCGTGGCGTCCGGCGGGCGACGGGCGCGGGGTGGGGCGCATCGGCGGTAGGTGAGGCGGGACGGGGCGGGGCGGGGCGGGGTCGCTTTGTGGCTATCCCCTTCGTCCCACGCCGGTGACTCCGTCTCCCCGCGCGCCTCACGCCAGTAGCCCCGCCTCGTACGCCACGATCGCCGCCTGCACGCGGTTCTTGACCTCCAAGCGGTCCAGGACCGCGCTGACGTAGGCCTTCACCGTGCCTTCCACCAGGTGCAGGCGGCCGGCGATCTCCGGGTTCGACAGACCCCCGCCGACCAGGCTCAGCACCTCCCGCTCCCGCGGCGTGAGCCGCGCCACCCGCTCGCGCGCCGACGCCTCGCGCGCGAGCCTTCCGGCGCCGCCCATACCGTCGATCACATGGCGCGCCACCTTCGGCGACAAGAACGCCGCGCCGTCCGCCACCGCCCGTACGCCCGCCATCAGTTCGTGCGGGTCGCCCGACTTGAGCAGGAAACCCGTCGCCCCGCCGCCGAGCGCCCGCGCCACGTACGCGTCCTCGGAGAACGTCGTCAGCATCGCCACCGCCGTGCCCGGCACCGTCGCCGTGATCTCCTCGGCCGCCGCCAGGCCGTCCAGGCGGGGCATCCGGATGTCGAGCAGCGCCACGTCCGGGCGGTGCGCCCGGGCCAGCGCGATCGCCTCACGGCCGTCCGCCGCCTCCGCCACTACCTCGAAATCGCCGCCCGCCGCGAGGATCGCCCCCACACCGGCGCGGATCATCGCCTCGTCGTCGGCCAGGAGGACCCTGATGCGCTGCTTCTCCGGATCGTCGTTCAGCGGGCCCATTCCTCTTCCTCTTCCTGTACCTGCTCGGCCGTGCCCGCCTTGGGGATCACTGCCTTGTCGATGAGGGTGTGCGCCGCGTCGTCGCCGAAGCAGAGCCTGAAGTGCTCGACCGGCACGAACAGTTCGCCGCTCGCCCGGTAGTAGCGGCAGTCCGCGTGCGCGGGCGGCGGCGTGGGCGCCCGCTCCACCGGCGGGTCGCTGATCGTGCGGTCGGGCAGCCGGGAAGCCGCCTCGGCGAAGGGGGTGCCGGTGCGCAACTGGGCGTACGCCTGCGGGGAGAGGACGGCGTGCGTCTTCGTGTACGCGTACCAGGTGAACGCCGCGCCGATCAGAACGGTTCCCGCGACCGCCGCGGCCGTGAACGCCAGCGCCACGCGGCGGCGTGCGCTGCGACGCGCGTACGCGAAGCCCTCCGGGGTGCTGCGGGGCGGCAGTCCTGCTGGTGCTCCTGGTGCGGGCAGGCACGCCGTTACTCGGAAGCCGTCCTCGTGCGGGGTCGCCTCGAACGTGCCGCCCAGGGCGCTGACTCGGGTGCTCAGGTTGAGGAGGCCTGTGCCGCTGCTGCGGGGCGAGAGGGGGTCGGGGGGTGGGTGCGGGGGGCGGCCGTTGGTGACAGTGATCTTCAGTGCGGGTGGGGCGTTCCGGTGCGCCGCCGCCTCCGCCGCCTCCGCCGCCTCCGTCATCTCTACGGTGACCGGGGCGCCCGGCGCGTGTTTCGCCGCGTTCGTCAGCGCCTCCTGCACCACGCGGTACGCGGTCCTGTCGTCCGGGGTCCGCGGTCCGAGGAGTCGTACGGGCATGCCCGATTCCGCTGCCCGCTCCACCAGCTCCGCGACGCTCTCGCCGGGCGGCGCCAGCGGGGCCGGTTCGTCGTCCTCCTCCCGGAGCAGGCCGATGATCTCGTGCAGCCGGTCGGTGGCGTCGGACGCTGCCCCGCGCAGTTCGGCGGCGGCCCTGCGGTGTGGCTCGGCCAGGTCGGGGGCGACCTGGAGCGCGCCCGCCCGTACCGCGATCAGGCTCAGCTCGTGGCCCAGGGAGTCGTGCATGTCCTGGGCGATGCGGGCGCGTTCGAGGAGGCGGGCGCGGTCGGCGACGATGCGGTGCTCGCGCTCGAGTTGCTCGGCTCTGGCCCAGCCGGCGGCGGTCAGCTCGCGGCTCTGCCGCCAGTAGCGGCCGATGAGCCACGGGAAGACCGCGCCGAACAGGAGCGTGCCCATGAGGACGAGCCACTCCGCGGCGGGGTCGACCTGGCGCGAGGCGATTCTCACGGTGCCGGTGAGAGCGAGGGCGGCGAACGCGAGCAAGGACGGGCGTACGGGTATGGAGCGCAGGCCCATCACGTAGGCGAAGGCGGCCAGGGCGGGGCCGTAGGAAAGGGTGAAGAGGGAAGGGGCGGTGGCCAGGCCCGGGGCGGCTGCGAGGAGGAAGGCGGTGGCGGGGAGACGGCGGTGCGTGGCCGCTGCGGCGGCGAGAGCGGTGAGGCCGGCCAGTTGTTGCCAGACGGCGCTGGGTTCGTGCAGGTGGAGGTGGTCCACGAGGAGCACCGGCAGGGCCAGCGCCACCCAGAGCGCCAGGTCCGGCGAGGCGGTACGACATGCTCTGCGCTTCACCCGGTCGACGGTACGGCCTGGCGCCCAGCGCCGACGATGGGGGCGGGCCGCGCCGGGGCACACCAGCCCGCTCAGCGCCGACGCTGGGGCGGGGCCGTGCCGTGCGGACAGGTCCCTCCGGCCGTGCCCGGCGTACCTCCTCGGCCGGGCAGGCCCAATCCGGCCGTATCCGGGCCCCCTCGGCTCGCCCAACGCCGACGGTGGGGCGGGGCCGTGCCGGGGTACCTCCTCGGCCGGGCAGGCCCAATCCGGCCGTGCCCGGGGCACCCCTCGGCTCGCCCAACGCCGACGGTGGGGCGGGGGCCGTGCCCGGGGTACCTCCTCGGCCGGGCAGGCCCCAGCCGGCCGTGCCCGGGCCCCCCTCGGCTCGCCCAACGCCGACGGTGGGGCGGGGCCGTGCCGGGGTGCCTCCTCGGCCGGATAGGCCTCATTCCCCGCCGTCCGCCAGAGGCGAGTCGCCCGGCCCTGCGTTCCAGCGGAGTCCTGCGGGGGCACCCCGACACGGCCCCTCCGGTCGAGACGCGGGTGCACCCCGGTGGCCCAATCCCGTCACCGGGTGCACCCCGGTGGCCGATCCTGTCGCCGGGGTGCACCTTGGTGGCCGATCCTGTCGCCGGGGTGCACCTTGGTGGCCGATCCTGTCGCCGGGCGGGCGCCGCCTCGCCTGGTGGGCAAGGCGGCATCCCAGCGGCGGGGCTCCGTGTGAACAGGCACGCACAGAGGGGGCCGCCCTCCCCCGGGACACCGTGCAGATCGGCCCGTATACGTACACGCCCCCGCGCGCGTCAGCGCAAACGCCACGCTCAGTACCCGGGCAGGCGGGTCGGGGCCTGGCAGGGCGGGGGGCGTGGCACCATCGAGGGGCCATGACTGCGCTCATTAAGACCCCCGAGAACGTCC
This sequence comes from Streptomyces sp. NPDC016845, assembly GCF_044332585.1. NCBI lineage: Bacteria > Bacillati > Actinomycetota > Actinomycetes > Kitasatosporales > Streptomycetaceae > Streptomyces > Streptomyces sp. NPDC016845. Next base: position 23,766 of record NZ_JBIRPI010000005.1, read on the forward strand.
CCGGCCGCTCCGATCTGCACGAACCCGTCATCGACTGGTTCGGCGAACACGCCCGAGACCTGCCCTGGCGCCGCCCCGACGCGGGCCCGTGGGCCGTGATGGTCAGCGAGTTCATGCTGCAGCAGACGCCGGTGAGCCGGGTCCTGCCCGTGTACGAGCAGTGGATCGCCCGCTGGCCCCGCCCCGCGGACCTCGCGAAGGACGCCCCGGGCGAAGCCGTACGCGCGTGGGGCCGCCTGGGCTACCCCCGCCGCGCCCTGCGGCTGCACGGCGCGGCCGTGGCCATAACGGAACGGCACGGCGGCGACGTACCGACCGGGCACGCGCAGTTGCTCGCGCTGCCGGGCATCGGGGAGTACACCGCGGCGGCGGTCGCGTCGTTCGCGTACGGGCAGCGCCATGCCGTCCTCGACACGAATGTGCGGCGCGTCCTCGCGCGGGCCGTCGCCGGCGTTCAGTACCCGCCGAACGCCACCACCGCCGCCGAGCGCAAGCTCGCCCGCGCCCTCCTGCCCGAGCGGGACGATACGGCCGCGAAGTGGGCGGCCGCGTCGATGGAGTTGGGCGCGCTGGTGTGCACGGCGAAGAACGAGGAGTGCCACCGGTGTCCGATCGCGGCGATGTGCGCGTGGCGCCTCGCCGGCAAGCCCGCGCATGACGGACCGCCACGGCGCGGGCAGACGTACGCGGGGACCGACCGGCAGGTGCGGGGCAAGTTGCTGGCCGTGTTGCGGGACGCCGTCGCCCCCGTACCGCAGGCGGCGCTCGACCGGGTGTGGCACGAGCCAGTGCAGCGTGCGCGCGCTCTGGACGGCCTGGTCGACGACGGTCTGGTGGAGCCGCTCGGGGGCGGGTTCTACCGCCTCCCGGCGAGTTGAGTGCCGACTGGGAGCCGGCCGACCCGGAGCGTGCCGTGTGAGTTGAGAGTTCGCTCTTGCGTTCGTTACACAACCGACGGACAGCCGTGCGTTCTCCGACGTCTGGAACGGACAACGCCGTGACAACCCCTCCGTAACTTCTTCCTCGTGACCGCACGTGACCGGTGCGGACGACACACACGGGGCTTGCGGGAAGCGGGAGGCGGTTGATCATGGCGCACGGCGGCGAGGTGCTCGAGTTCGAGGAGTACGTCAGGACGCGACAGGACGCCCTGTTGCGCAGCGCCCGGCGCCTGGTGCCGGACCCGGTGGACGCCCAGGACCTGCTGCAGACCGCGCTCGTACGGACGTACGGACGATGGGACGGCATAGCCGACAAGCGCCTGGCCGACGCCTACCTGCGGCGCGTCATGATCAACACGCGGACCGAGTGGTGGCGCGCCCGGAAGCTGGAAGAGGTGCCGACCGAGCAGCTCCCCGAGTCCGTGATGGACGACTCCACGGAGCAGCACGCCGACCGCGCGCTCCTGATGGACATCATGAAGGTGCTGGCTCCGAAGCAGCGCAGCGTCGTCGTGCTGCGACACTGGGAGCAGATGTCCACCGAGGAGACGGCCGCCGCGCTCGGAATGTCGGCCGGAACCGTGAAGAGCACGCTGCACCGGGCCCTCGCCCGCCTCCGTGAGGAGCTGGAGAGCCGGGACCTCGATGCACGCGCGCTCGAGCGTGAGGAGCGGGAGCGTTGCGCGGCCTAGGCACACGTGCCTCTCGGATCCGCAGGGATCGGATCCGTAGGGCCCTGCGGGTTCTGAGGGCGGGGAGTTCGGCGATCGCCGGGCTCGCCGCCGTCGGGCTTTTCGTCGGGTTCCTCGCGGCGTGTTCCGCCGGTGGCACAGGCGCCCGGGACGAGGGCCCCGCCCGGACGGATCCGGTCGGGTCGGCCGAGTCGGCGGCCACCGCCACCGCCACCGCGAAGGCGCCGTCGCCGTCGTCATCGTCGTCGTCGTCGGCCCAGGCTCCGGACACCGTCGACGCCGTACGGCTGCTCAAGCACGATCCCAAGGTCAGCTCGGACATCAAGCGCGATCTCAAGCCGTGTGTCGCCGATGAGTACCCGGTCGACGTCAGCTACGGGAATCTGACCGGCGGCGCCTCCAATGACGTCCTGGTCAATGTCATGACCTGCGGTGACGCCGTCGGTATCGGGACGTATGTGTACCAGGACGACGCGGGCTCGTACCGGAACGTTTTCCAGGCCGAGGAGCCCCCGGTCTACGCGGAGATCGACCGGGGTGATCTCGTGGTCACCAAGCAGGTGTACGAGAAGGGCGACTCGGTCTCCTCTCCGTCGGGCGAGGAGATCCTCACCTATCGCTGGAGCGGGGACGGCTTCGCGCAGGAGAGTCGCACGCACAACGCCTACAGCCATGCCGTGGACGGGGCGTCGCCCGCCCCCACGGACGACGGCTGAGGCACACATACATGGACACGTACGGGCAGTGCATCGGATGGAGAGGGCAGTGAGCGCCATGGGTGAGCGCAAGGGTGAGCAGACCCACGTGCTGTTCGTCGAGGACGACGACGTCATCCGCGAGGCGACGCAGCTAGCTCTGGAGCGGGACGGTTTCGCGGTCACCGCCATGCCCGACGGGCTCGCCGGTCTCGAGGCGTTCCGCACGGACCAGCCGGACATCGCCCTCCTCGATGTGATGCTGCCGGGGCTCGACGGGGTCTCCCTGTGCCGCCGTATCCGCGACGAGTCGACGGTTCCCGTGATCATGCTGTCCGCGCGCGCGGACTCCATCGACGTCGTACTGGGCCTGGAGGCGGGGGCCGACGACTACGTGACGAAGCCGTTCGACGGGGCCGTGCTCGTGGCCCGGATCCGCGCGGTGCTGCGTCGCTTCGGGCACGCCGGCAGGCCGTCGGCTGCGGGGTTCGGTGCCGCGGAGGGGTCGTCGGGGGCCGACGGAGGCGTTCTGCACTTCGGCGACCTGGAGATCGACACGGAGGGCATGGTGGTCAGGAAGGACGGCGTACCGGTCGCCCTGACGCCGACCGAGATGCGGCTCCTCCTGGAGTTCTCCGCGGCCCCCGGCACCGTACTGTCCCGCGACAAGCTCCTGGAGCGTGTCTGGGACTACGGCTGGGGCGGGGACACCCGCGTCGTCGACGTCCACGTCCAGCGGCTGCGTACGAAGATCGGGCAGGACCGCATCGAGACGGTCCGCGGCTTCGGCTACAAGCTCAAGGCCTGAGCGGGCCGAAGTTGATGTTCATGTCGATGCCAATGCCGCTGCCAGTGGCGCTGCCGGTGTGGGTGCCGGTGCCGGTGCCGGTGCCGGTGGCTGGATTCTTCTTGTGGGGGATGGGGATATGACGCGGCCCGAGTCGCCACGTGCCCGGGTGGCCCTGCGCACCCTCCTCCCCCGCCGGCTGCGGCGCAGCCTGCGGTCCGGGGTGCGGTGGAAGATCAGTGTGGCCATCGCCGCGGTCGGGGCGCTGGTCGCCGTCGCGCTGAGTCTCGTCGTGCACAACGCGGCGCGGGTCTCGATGCTGGACAACGCCCGCGACGTGCAGGACGAGCGGATCCAGTTCGTGCAGCGGCAGTACGAGGCGCGCGGCGGCAACCTCCCGGTCGGGTTCAAGGTCAACGACCCCGACATGCCGCGTGACCTGCGACAGAAGGCGCTGTCCGGGCGCCGCGCCACCTACATCTCCGAGCCGTCCAACGGTGTGCCCGACATCTGGGCCGCCGTCCCGCTCGGCACCGGCGACCTGCTCTCGGTGCACACCCGCTTCACCGACCGCAGCGCGACCGTCATGAAGGACCTCGACCAGGCGCTGCTCATCGGCTCCATCTCGGTGGTTCTCGGCGGCAGCGCGCTCGGCGTGCTCATCGGCGGCCAGCTCTCGCGCCGTCTGCGCAAGGCGGCCGGTGCGGCTCGCGAGGTCGCGCAGGGCAGCACCGACGTCCGCGTACGGGAGGCGATCGGCGGTGTCGTGCGGGACGAGACCGACGATCTCGCCCGGGCCGTCGACGCGATGGCGGACGCGCTCCAGCAGCGTCTGGAGGCCGAGCGCCGGGTCACCGCGGACATCGCGCACGAGCTGCGCACGCCGGTCACCGGTCTGCTGACGGCGGCCGAGCTGCTGCCCGAGGGGCGGCCGAGTGAGCTGGTGAAGGACCGGGCGCAGGCGATGCGCACCCTCGTCGAGGACGTCCTGGAAGTGGCCCGGCTCGACAGCGCGGCCGAGCGGGCCGAGCTGCAGGACATCATGCTCGGCGAGTTCGTCGAGCGCCGGATCGCGGCCCGCGCCGCCGACGGCGTCTCCGTACGGATCATCCACGAGTCCGAGGTGACGACCGACCCGCGCCGCCTGGAGCGCATCCTCATCAACTTGCTGGCGAACGCCTCGAAGCATGCCCGGCCGCCCATAGAGGTCAGCGTCGAGGGCCGCGTCATCCGTGTCCGCGATCATGGGCCCGGCTTTCCCGAGGAGCTGCTGGAGGAAGGCCCGAGCCGGTTCCGCACCGGCGCCGCCGACCGCGCGGGGCACGGGCACGGGCTCGGTCTGACGATCGCGGCGGGTCAGGCGCAGGTGCTCGGCGCCCGGCTCACCTTCCGCAACGTACGCCCGCCGGGGGCCGGGCCCGACACCCCCGCCGAGGGCGCGGTCGCCGTGCTCTGGCTGCCCGAGCACGCTCCGACCAACACCGGCAGCTTCCCGATGCTGCGCCTGCCGGACAGCCGCTGACCATGTGACCAGCGCCTGACCAGCGCCTGACCACCGCCTCAATACGGCCGACGGCCCCGGCGCCATCGCGGCAGCACCGAAGCTGTTCACGCCCGAGGACGAATGACGAAGCGGCCCGCCCGAACCGACTCCGCCACCACCTTGCCGTCCCACCCGGCGCCCCCATCGCACCACCCACACTGCGCCTCAAACCGGCCGACGGCCCCGGCGCCATCGCAGCGCTGGAGCCGTCCACAGCCAACGGCGGATGAGTAAGCGGCCCGATCAACCGACTCCGCCACCACCTCGTCACCGCACGCGGCTCCCCGCACACCTCCCTCAATACACCTCAATGCGCCTCAAACCGGCCGACGACCCCGGCGCCATCGCAGCGCCGGGGCCGTCCACAACCGAGGGTGGATGAAGGAGCGGTCCGCTCAGACGGACTCCGCGACCGTCTTTCCGCCCCGCGCGGCGTCCCCAGCCGCACCGCCCTCGGCCTGCCTGTCGTCGGACGGCTGACCGGCCGACGGGTCGTCGGACGCAGCGCCGTCTGCCGGGTAGTCGGACGCAGCGCCGTCTGCCAGGGCGTCCTTCGTCGTGTCGCCCTCGGCCGGCTTCTGCGGGCCCGCCCCGCGCAGCGCGACCTCCTTCACGAACCAGGCCGCGACCAGCGCGACGACGGCCACGATCGCACCCAGCAGGAACGCGGAGTGCGTACCGGAGGAGACCGCGTCCTGGTAGGCCTCGCGGGCCTGCGCCGGAAGCTTCGCCAGGCTCGCCGCGTCCAGCTGCGCCGACTGCTCGGTCATCTTGCCGCCGAGCGCGCCCGCCTTCTGCGCCATGACGTCCTGCACCTTGTTGTTGAACAGCGCGCCCATGATGGCGACACCGAACGACGAGCCCAGGGTGCGGAAGAGCGTGGTGGACGAGGACGCGACGCCCATGTCCTTCATCTCGACGCTGTTCTGCGCGACCAGCATCGTGATCTGCATCAGGCAGCCCATCCCGGCGCCGAGCACGGCCATGTAGACGCCGGAGGTGAAGCGGGAGGTGCCGGTGTCCATCTGGGCGAGCAGGAAGAGGCCGCCCACCATCAGCACGCTGCCGACGATCGGGAAGACCTTGTACTTGCCGGTGTTCGTGGTGACCCGCCCCGCGACCAGCGAGACGACCATCATCGAGAGCAGCATGGGCAGCAGCAGGAGACCGGAGTTGGTCGCGGACGCGCCCTGCACGGCCTGCTGGTACAGCGGCAGGAAGAGCACCGCGCCGAACATCACGAAGCCGGTGACGAAGCCGATCAGGGACATCAGCGTGAAGTTGCGGCTGCGGAAGATGTGCAGCGGCACAATCGGTTCTGCGGCCTTGGTCTGCGAGAAGACGAAGCCGACGAGGGCGGCGACGCCGATCCCGATGAGCTCCATGATGACGGCGGAGCTCCAGGCGTACTCGGACCCGCCCCAGGTGGTGACCAGGACGATCGCGGTGATGCCGACGGTGAGCAGCACCGCGCCGAGGTAGTCGATCTTCCCCGAGGAGCGCTTCTTCGGCAGGTGGAGCACCACGGTGATCATGGCGAGCGCGACGGCGCCGATCGGCAGGTTGATGTAGAAGGCCCAGCGCCAGCCGAGGTGGTCGGTGATGGTGCCGCCGACGAGCGGTCCGCCGATCATGGCGAGCGCCATGACGCCGGCCATCATGCCCTGGTACTTGCCGCGCTCCCGGGGCGGGATGAGGTCACCGATGATCGCCATGACGCCGACCATCAGACCGCCGGCGCCGAGACCCTGGACCGCTCGGAAGCCGATGAGCTGGCCCATGTCCTGGGCCATGCCGCTGAGCGCGGAGCCGATCAGGAAGATGACGATGGAGGTCAGGAAGGCGCCCTTCCTGCCGTACATGTCACCGATCTTGCCCCAGATGGGGGTGGAGGCGGCGGTGGCGAGCGTGTAGGCGGTGACGACCCAGGAGAGGTGGTCGAGTCCGCCGAGTTCGCCCACGATCGTCGGCATCGCGGTGCCCACGATCATGTTGTCGAGCATGGCGAGCAGCATGGCGATCATCAGCGCCAGCAGCACGACGCGCACGCTGCGTGGCTGTTTCCCCTGCTCTTTTTCCTGTATCGCTGCTGTCGCCATGATCCCCAGCTCCCCCAGAAGTCGAGTGCCGCCGGGGCTTACTTGCCGCCCGGCTAGTTATCTACAATGGGGAAGGTAGAGCGCCAACTAGCCGGGCGTCAAGTAAGTTTCTCCCAAGAGAACTTCAAGGAGCACGAGGGGCACGCGATGGTCACGGACAGCAGCAACAAGCCGCAGCAGCGGCGCGGGGACACCCGCCAGCGCATCCGGGACGTGGCCCTCGAACTCATCGCGGAGCAGGGCTACGAGAAGACCTCGCTCCGCGAGATCGCCGAGCGGCTCGGCGTCACCAAGGCAGCGCTCTACTACCACTTCAAGACGAAGGAAGACATCGTCGTCAGCCTCTTCGACGACCTGATCACCCCGATCGACGAGCTGATCGTCTGGGCGAACGGGCAGCCGCCGACCCTGGACACCAAGCGCGAGATCCTCACCCGCTACGGCATCGCGCTCACCAACGCGTCCCCGCTCTTCCGCTTCATGCAGGAGAACCAGGCGACGATGCGCGAGCTGAGCATCGGCGAGAACGTCAAGGAGCGGATGACGACCCTCCTCGACCACCTGCTGCCCGAGGACGCCACCATGACCAACCGCGTGCGCTGCTTCAGCGCCGTGTTCTCGATGCACGCGGGGATGTTCGTCCTCAAGGACGTCGAAGGCGACCCCGAGGAGAAGCGCAAGGCCATCCTCGAGGTCGCCACGGACCTGATCGTTCAGGCCCACGAGGGCTGAAGCAGCCCTCGACGGGTCAGACCTTCACGCCCTTGGAGTGCATGAACGCGACCGGGTTCACCGCGGAGCCGTAGTTCGGGGTCGTACGGATCTCGAAGTGCAGGTGCGGGCCGCTGGAGTTGCCGGTGTTGCCGGACCGGGCGATGTGCTGGCCCGTGGACACGCTCTGGCCGACGTGGACGTCGACGCGGGAGAGGTGCGCGTACTGCGAGTACGTGCCGTTGCCGTGCTTGATGACGACGGCGTTGCCGTAGGCGGGGCCGTCACCGGCGCCGTTGCCGCCGGTCTTGACGACGGTGCCGCCGTGCACGGCCATCACGTTGGTGCCGATCGGCACGGCGTAGTCCTGGCCGGAGTGCTTGCCGGTGGCCCACATGCCGCCGCCCTGGTTGTAGCCGGCGGAGAGCTTGTAGTCCTTGACCGGGTCGATCCAGGAGGCGGCCTTCTTCGCGGCGGCCTCCTTGGCCTTCGCGGCGGCCTGCTTGGCGGAGGTGGCGGCCTTGGCCTGGGCGTCGGCCTGCGCCTGCACGGACGCGGCGGACACGGCGGGCAGCGGGCCCTGGGCGGAGTCGGCGGCGAACGCGGCCCCGGCGCCCAGTGCGGCGGACAGTCCGAAACCGGCGGCCACGACGGTGGCGCGCTTACGGAAGACCGACGTGCTGGAACGGTGGGACATGGTGCGCTTCGACATGCGGGAGACCTCTTCGAGCTTCGGGGACATTCGGGTCCGGTCGCCCTCCTGGAACCTGAAGCGGTCTCCGGTGGGCGGGAAGGGACCCGGCTCACGTCCTCGTGTCGCCGGGTCGGCCATCCCTTGGTAACCCCCACCCCGCCCCGGACTCAATGTCCCGAATTACTACGACAGGTCGTACGTAGGCGGGGTGACGGCGGTCTCTTGACACCCCCTGCAAACCTCAGGCGAAGTGCCGGATTTATCCGCCAATCGATGGTTTAGCCCCACATGGCGCGCCCAGCCCCCCGGCCCCACACGCCCAGCACGCCTCTTTGTTCTCGAAACGGACAAAACAACGGCCGCCATCGGTCGCGCAACAGCCGCCCCGCGAGACCAACGTCCCACTATTTCAGGTAGTACCAGACAAATCGCCTGTGCGGCTTGTCACCGGCGCTCAAGATCCAACCCCTGTGGAGTGTGATCGGGGCTACGCTCCCGAGCCATGGATCCCGCTGTCCTCGGCACCCGGCTGGCATCGAGTCTGATCGTCCCCGCGCTCCGCAAACTGCTCGTCCAGGAGGGCCCCGGCGCGGGCCTCACCGACCGCCCGGTGCGCATTTCCGGCCTCGTCTCCTTCAAGGGCGAGAAGCGCACACTCACCGAACAGGACGTCGAACGCCTGGCCAGGAAACTCGTCACGGCCGCGCTCGAGGGCCCCGGCGAGGCTCCGTTCCCGTACGACGAGGGCGAAGCGGTCGTCCTCGCGCTCGCCCGCACCCTGCGCTCCCTCGGTGACCTGGGCATGGACGACGTCCAGGCCGTCCGGCTCGGCCACCGCGAACTGGCCCGCACCCTGCGCGCCGCCGCACCCGCCCCCGGCCTGTCCACGGACGCCGCCTACTTCCTCGATTCCCTCACCGAGTGGGCGTGCCTGCACATCCTGCACTTCTTCACCCAGCGGTCCACCTTCGTCGCCCGCACGCTGGTCGAACAGAGCAGAGGGCAGGCCGAGACCATCGCCAAGCTGGACGCCCTGCTCGCGCGGGCCCCGGGCAGCGCCGCGGACCGCGCCTTCGAACAGCGCTACCGGGACTACCTGGCCCTGCGCCACAACCGCCTGACGATCTTCGGCCTCGACGCCCTCGACGGTGGCGACACCTGGCCGCTCGACCTCGCCTACCTCAGCCTCGAAGCGACCACCACCGACGAGGGCCCGCCAGGACCCGGCTCTCCCGAACCCACCCCGGTCACCGTCCGCCTCGCGGTCGCGGACGCCATCGCCGCCCACGACCGCGTCCTGCTGCGCGGGGGCGCCGGCTCCGGCAAGACCACCCTGATCCAGTGGCTGGCCACCACCACCGAGGACCGTGTCCCCTACGTCCTGCCGCTGCGCACCCTCGCCCGCGCGCCCCGGCTGCCCTCCCCCGCCGACTTCCTCGCCGGTACGGACTGCCCGCACACCCCGCCCGAGGGCTGGGCCGAGCGCGTCCTGGCCGACGGCCGTGCCCTCGTCATGGTCGACGGACTCGACGAGGTGCCCGCCGCCGACCGCCTCCGCGTCCGCGACTGGCTGCTCGCCCTCGTCCGCGGCTACCCCGGCAACCGCTGGCTGCTCACCGCACGGCCCACCGCCGTCCGCCCGGAGTGGCTGGCCGACGGCGGCTTCGCCGAACTGGCGCTCGCTCCCATGGACGGACCCCGCGTCTCCGCCTTCGTCCGCCGCTGGCACACCGCCGCCCGCGCCCCCGAGCACGAGGAACCTCTCCTCGACGCCCTGCGCACCAAACCCGACCTCGCCCGCCTGGCGGCGAACCCGCTGATGTGCGGCCTGATCTGCGCCCTGCACCGGGCCCGGCGCGGCTACCTCCCGCCCCGCCGCAAGGCCCTCTACGACGCCGCGCTCCAGATGATCCTCACCGAGCGCGACCGCCAGCGCGGAATGGGCAACCTCGACGGCATCGACCTGGAGACCGAGGACCAGATCGAACTCCTCCAGCGCCTCGCCTACGCCCTCGTCCTCGCGGGCCGCAGCGAGATGGACGAGGGCACCGCCCTCTCCCTCCTCGAACGCGCCCTGCCCTCCGTCCCCGCGGCCGCCTCTCAGGGCGACGCCGGCGCGATCCTGCGCCACCTCCTCCTCCGCAGCGGCGTCCTGCGCTCCCCGGCCGCCGGCGTCGTCGACTTCGCGCACCGCACGTTCCTCGACCACCTCGCCGCCCGGTACGCGGTCGAGGAGGGCCACTTCGACGTCCTGCTCGGCCGCGCCGACGACACCCAGTGGGAGGACGTCCTCCGGATGGCCGTCGCCCACGCCCGCACCCGCGAACGCGGCCGCCTGCTGAGCGGCTTGCTCGCCGCGGACACCCCCCGTATGACCCTGCTCGCCCTGGCCTGCCTCCAGGACGCGACGTCGGTGGACCAGGAGGTCGCGCAGGAGGTACGGGGGCGGGCCGCGGCCCTGATCCCACCGCGCTCCAAGTCCGAGGCGGAGAGCCTGGCCCAGGCGGGCCGTCTCGTCCTCGAACTCCTGCCGGGGCCGCAGGGCCTGTCGGACGACGAGGCGCACGCGGTGACCGTGACGGCCTCTCTCCTGGGCGAGGAGGGCTCCCTCCCGGTTCTGAAGAAGTACCGCGAGCACCCGTCCCTGGAGGTACGCCGCCAACTGGTCGGCACGTGGCACCGGTTCCCCGCCCAGGAGTACGCGGACGACGTCCTGGCCCACGTGGACCGCGACAAGCTGGACCTGACGGTGCGCGACCGCGAGCAGTGGCGGGCGGCGCGGACCATGGCGCCGTGGCGGCGCCTGGACCTCACGGGTACGTACTCGTGGGAGGAGATCTTCGCGGCGACGGACCCGGCGCGGTTGGAAGCCCTCGCGCTGGTGGACAACGCCGCCGTGGACGATCTGGGCCCGCTACGGGATCTGCCCGCGCTGCGGAGTCTGACGCTGCGGCGCTCTCCCCACACCATCGACCTCACGCCGCTCGCCGGCACCGCTCTGGAGCACTTGGGCATCATCGAGGTACCGGGCACGCGCGGCCTGTCCACGTTGAAGCGGCTGTCGTCCCTGTTCATCGGTTACGCCCTGCCCGGGGAGGTGCTCATGGACGAGCTGCCGTTCTCGGACCGGTTGCGCTCCCTCTACCTGGCGCGGGGCGCGGCGGCCCACACCGGCCTGCGCGCCCTGCCCATCCTGTCCGGCCTCACCTTTCTCAGCGTGAGCGCCAACCCTCTTCGGGCCGCCGACTGGGCGGAGCTGGCCGACCATACGGGGCTCAGGGGCCTGTACCTGGAAGGCGAAACCCTTCCCCCGCCACCGCTGCCGGAGCTCCCGCACATCACCCGCCTCGCCCTGCGCCTGCCCGACGGCCCCACCCAGATCGCCCCGTACACGCCCCTCTTCCCGTCGGTCCAGGCAGTGGAGATCTTCCCGGGCCCGACGACGGCCCAGGACCCCGCCCCGTACGCCGCTCTCTTCCCCACCGCGGAGGTGACGGTCCGCCCCCGCTGAGCGGCCGGAGACGACAGAAGGGTGGGCCCGAACCGTCCAGAAGGAACGGTTCGGGCCCACCCTTCACAGGCTCACCCCGGAGGGGCTACGCCTCCTTGGACAGGTTCGGCCCCGCGGAGCCACCCGCCGCCGCGTCCTCGATCGGGGGAACGTCGGGCAGCGCCGACTTCTCCTCGCCGCGGAAGGTGAAGGTCTTGTTCTCGCCCTCGCCCTCCGTGTCGACGACCACGATGTGGCCCGGACGCAGCTCGCCGAAGAGGATCTTCTCGGAGAGGGTGTCCTCGACCTCGCGCTGGATCGTGCGACGCAGCGGACGCGCGCCGAGCACCGGGTCGTAGCCCTTCTTGGAGAGGAGCTCCTTCGCGGACTGCGAGAGCTCGATGCCCATGTCGCGGTCCTTGAGGCGCTCGTCCACCTTGCCGACCATCAGGTCGACGATCTTCAGGATGTCGTCCTGCGTGAGCTGCGGGAAGACGACGACGTCGTCCACACGGTTGAGGAACTCGGGGCGGAAGTGCTGCTTGAGCTCGTCCGAGACCTTGTTCTTCATGCGCTCGTAGTTGGACTTCGTGTCACCCGTGGCGGCGAAGCCCAGGTTGAAGCCCTTGCTGATGTCACGGGTTCCAAGGTTGGTCGTCATGATGATGACCGTGTTCTTGAAGTCCACGACGCGGCCCTGCGAGTCGGTCAGGCGACCGTCCTCCAGGATCTGGAGCAGCGAGTTGAAGATGTCCGGGTGGGCCTTCTCCACCTCGTCGAAGAGGACGACGGAGAACGGCTTGCGGCGGACCTTCTCGGTCAGCTGGCCGCCCTCTTCGTAGCCCACGTAGCCAGGGGGCGAACCGAAGAGACGCGAGACCGTGTGCTTCTCGCTGAACTCCGACATGTCGAGGGAGATCAGCGCGTCCTCGTCGCCGAAGAGGAACTCGGCGAGCGCCTTGGACAGCTCGGTCTTACCGACACCGGACGGACCGGCGAAGATGAACGAACCACCCGGACGCTTCGGGTCCTTCAGACCGGCGCGCGTACGACGGATCGCCTTCGAGAGCGCCTTGACGGCGTCCTTCTGGCCGATGACCCGCTTGTGGAGCTCGTCCTCCATGCGCAGCAGACGCGAGGACTCCTCCTCGGTCAGCTTGAAGACTGGAATGCCGGTCGCGGTCGCGAGGACCTCGGCGATCAGCTCGCCGTCGACCTCGGCGACGACGTCCATGTCGCCGGCCTTCCACTCCTTCTCGCGCTTGGCCTTCGCGGCGAGCAGCTGCTTCTCCTTGTCGCGGAGAGAGGCCGCCTTCTCGAAGTCCTGGGAGTCGATCGCCGACTCCTTGTCGCGACGGACGCCCGCGATCTTCTCGTCGAACTCGCGGAGGTCCGGCGGCGCGGTCATCCGGCGGATGCGCATCCTCGATCCGGCCTCGTCGATCAGGTCGATCGCCTTGTCCGGCAGGAAGCGGTCCGAGATGTACCGGTCGGCGAGCGTGGCCGCCTGCACGAGGGCCTCGTCCGTGATCGAGACACGGTGGTGGGCCTCGTAGCGGTCGCGCAGGCCCTTGAGGATCTCGATGGTGTGCGGCAGCGACGGCTCCGCGACCTGGATGGGCTGGAAGCGGCGCTCGAGAGCGGCGTCCTTCTCCAGGTGCTTGCGGTACTCGTCGAGCGTGGTGGCACCGATGGTCTGGAGCTCACCGCGGGCCAGCATCGGCTTCAGGATCGAAGCGGCGTCGATGGCGCCCTCGGCGGCACCCGCGCCGACGAGCGTGTGCAGCTCGTCGATGAACAGGATGATGTCGCCGCGGGTGCGGATCTCCTTGAGGACCTTCTTCAGGCGCTCCTCGAAGTCACCGCGGTAGCGGGAACCGGCGACCAGGGCACCGAGGTCGAGGGTGTAGAGGTGCTTGTCCTTGAGGGTCTCGGGCACCTCGCCCTTGACGATGGCCTGGGCGAGGCCCTCGACGACGGCGGTCTTGCCGACGCCGGGCTCACCGATCAGGACCGGGTTGTTCTTGGTACGGCGCGACAGGACCTGCATGACGCGCTCGATCTCCTTCTCGCGCCCGATGACCGGGTCGAGCTTGGACTCACGAGCGGCCTGCGTCAGGTTGCGGCCGAACTGGTCGAGCACCAGGGACGTGGAGGGCGTGCCCTCGGCAGGACCGCCGGCGGTGGCGGTCTCCTTGCCCTGGTAACCGGAGAGCAGCTGGATGACCTGCTGCCGCACCCGGTTGAGGTCTGCGCCCAGCTTGACGAGGACCTGGGCGGCGACGCCCTCGCCCTCGCGGATCAGGCCGAGCAGGATGTGCTCCGTGCCGATGTAGTTGTGGCCCAGCTGAAGGGCCTCGCGGAGCGAGAGCTCCAGGACCTTCTTGGCACGGGGGGTGAAGGGGATGTGCCCGGACGGGGCCTGCTGCCCCTGCCCGATGATCTCCTCCACCTGCTGGCGGACCGCCTCGAGCGAAATCCCGAGGCTCTCCAGGGCCTTAGCGGCGACACCCTCGCCCTCGTGGATCAAGCCCAGGAGGATGTGCTCGGTGCCGATGTAGTTGTGGTTGAGCATCCGGGCTTCTTCCTGAGCCAGGACGACAACCCGCCGCGCGCGGTCGGTGAACCTCTCGAACATCGTTAATCGCTCCTCAGAGCGGTCAGGCAGTAAGGGGGCTGTCCCCTCCCTGTCCTTCCGCAGCTTAGTCCCGTAAGCGGGGACCGCTCATTCCATCTGCCGACACCCGGACCCTTCCCTGGACAGTCTCCCGTCCCCGAACGCCGACACCTGCTCCAACCCGATGGTGCGAGACGATGTTCCCGCAGGCCAGGCAGATACGACCACCATCGCTACGCCGATGGCGAACGCGGGCGGCCCGGCCCTTCCGTGTCGCCCCTCCCACTAGGGATGTCTTACCCGCAAGGACTGACACTCCATGCGGCGCACGCCGGTTCCCTCCGCTATGGGCGAACACCATTGCGCCGCTCAACGCTCCCGTACGCCCCTATTTCGGACACGATGCGCGTTTACCGCGCCACAGCGCGTAACTCCGGAACGTTTCTGCGGGTTGCTCCTGGCATGGTCGTTCCTTCGCCCACCCCGGCACCGCCCCTCCGCAGCTCCGACGCCGCGCTCCCGAAGCCGCGGCGCCCGCTCGACGCGGGAGCATCAGCCGATCCGGCCGGACCCGAGCGCGTCCGTCAGTGGTACGAGGACGAGCTCGGCTGGGCCGCGACGTGCGGCCCCGAGGGCGCCCGGCTGCGTACGGGGCTGCGGTTCGACGTCCTCGAAGTACCGGCCGACGCCGGGTTCGCGATGCTGCGCAGGCTGGATCCCCGCTCGCCGGTGGCCGTGCGGGGGGAAACGATGCGGCTGCTGCTCGCGGCGGGCAGCGCCGACGAAGTGCCGGGCCTGCTCGACTGGCTGGAGTGGGGGGCGCTGCCCCTCGACCTCGTCGCGATCGGGGCGGGCGGGTTCATCGACGCGCCGACGCCTCCGGGGTGGACCGGCTCGCAGGAGGCCGCGGTGTGGGTGCGGCCCCCCGAGCCCGGACGCGAGGGGGGACCGGTCCTGCCGGCCCTGACGACCTTGACGGCCGTGTCGACCTTGCCGGTCGTGGGGGGCGGTGGGGGCGCCCCCGATCTCGTACGCCTCGTGGACACGGCGGCGACGTGCTGCCACCGGGCCCGGCTGCGCCGCGCATCGGCCGCGCCGAGCGCTCAGCCGTTGGCCTTCTCGTAGGCCTCCCGGATCGCGGCGGGGACCCGGCCGCGGTCGTTCACGTCGTGGCCGTTCTCCTTCGCCCACGCGCGGATCTGCGCGGTGTCCTGGTTGCCACCGGACGCGGCGCGCGCCTTGCCCCGGCCGCTCGCGGCGCGGCCACCGGTGCGCCGGCCGCTCTTCACGTACGCGTCGAGAAGACCACGCAGCTTGTCCGCATTGGCGGTGGTGAGGTCGATCTCGTAGGTCTTGCCGTCAAGGGCGAACGTCACGGTCTCGTCCGCCTCGCCACCGTCGAGGTCATCGACAAGAAGGACCTGAACCTTCTGTGCCACCGGATTTCCTTTCATCGATATCCGAAGGGCCGACCACGCGACCACGGCCGCCGATTCGCCGTCCCCTTGTTATATGCACTACTGCAGTACGTCGGAAAGCAAACCGCTTTTCCGGGAAAAACACAAACCCCTGGCTGAGATCGGGAGAGATCCCCGGAGTTGTACGCTGCCCGTCGGGACAGGAAACATGCGCGTTTCGGACATAGGGCACCCGGGCCCGTCCGTTGCCGGAATACGGGGCGGGACGATCACAGATGCAGAAGCATCCGGCTGTTGCCCAAGGTGTTCGGTTTCACTCGTTCGAGACCGAGGAACTCCGCGACGCCCTCGTCATAGGAACGCAGTAGCTCGCTGTAGACATCGGTGTCGACCGTATCGACGGGCGTCTCGCCGATCTCCACGAAGCCGTGCTTGGCGAAGAACTCGACTTCGAAGGTCAGACAGAAAACCCTGCGAACGCCGAGCCAGCGCGCCGTCCGCAGCAGCTTGTCCAGAACCTGATGACCCACGCCGCCGCCCTTGACCAGAGGGTTCACCGCCAGCGTGCGGACTTCCGCCAGGTCTTCCCACATGACGTGCAGGGCGCCGCAGCCGACGACCTCCGCGTTGTCGTCCCGTTCCGCGACCCAGAACTCCTGGATGTCCTCGTAAAGCGTCACGGTCGCTTTGTCGAGCAGGATCCCCTGCCGGCTGTACGCGTCGAGCAGTCTGCGCACCGCCGGCACATCGGCGGTCCTGGCCCGGCGGACGCTGACCGCTTTAGCGCTTGAATCGGAGCGGGGGAAGACTTCGGGGGGCTCTGCTGGCATGAGCGGACGCTATCGCCCGGGGCCCCGCTTCGCTTGCCCGGGTCCTGGCTCCACTTCGGCCGGTACTTCGGGCGCTTCTTCGGCAGGCACTTCGGCGGGCACTTCGGCCGGTACTTCAGCCGGTACATCGACCGGTACTTCGGCCGGTACTTCGGGCTGAACGATGCGCATGGCGTCGCGGAGCGCTTCGCGCTGCTGGGACGACATCATGCCGAAGAAGGCGACGAGCGCGGCGGCGGGGTTGTCGCTGCGTCCCCATGCCTCGTTCATCAGCGCCGCCGAGTACGCGGCGCGGGTGGAGACGGCCTCATATCGATAGGCCCGGCCTTCCGCCTCGCGGCGCACCCAGCCCTTCTGATGGAGATTGTCCAATACGGTCATGACCGTCGTGTACGCGATGGAGCGTTCCTGCTGGAGATCCTCCAGGACTTCCCTCACCGTCACGGGGCGGTTCCACTTCCACACCCGTGTCATCACAGCGTCTTCGAGTTCTCCCAAGGGGCGGGGCACGAACAGCACAATAGTGGGAGAAGACGGTAATTCAACGCGAAACGTGGCTGACAACTGCGATCAACAGCAAAAGGGGCGCCCGGTGGGCGCCCCTCCGCCTGCCACGGCCGTGCGTGGCAGCGGTGCTGTCAGGCCCCGGCCTCGTGCGCGCCGCCGCTCTGCCGGGCGGCCTCGGCGCGGGCGAGGGCGGCGTCGACGGCCGCGTCCTCCTTGGCCTTCTTGTCGCCACCCTGCGACTTCACGATCGTCACGATCAGGCCGATGAAGAACACGGCCATCACTACGGGGGGCACGAGCGCGGAGACGTATTCCATGGCTCCAGAGTAGCGAAGCGGTCCGCTCAGCCCGCCACCAGGCGCTGCGACGGGGCCGCCGGCCGCGCGGGTCGCCGCTTGGGCGGGAAGACCTCGGCCGGGGTCGGCATCGGCTTCGGCGGCGCGGGCCGGGGCTTCGCGGGCTGCTGGTCGCCCGCCGTGAGGCCGCCGGGCAGCGCGAGCAGGTGCGACCGGGAGGCCGGGACGCGCGGGCGGTGGCGGGCCGCCAGGCGCTCGCGCAGGCTCTCCTCGGCCAGGGCGCGGCAGTGGCCGAGGAGGGCGGCGGCGCCCGGGTTGCCGCGCAGGGCGCGCAGCCCGGCGAGGTCGTCGACGCCGGGCCGGTACCCCGCGGCCAGGGCGTCCGCGAGGAGGCTCAGGTAGCCGCTGGCGGAGCCGGGCAGGGCGGCCCGGTAGCGGTCGAGGTCGGCGAGGAGGAAGGCCCGCATACGGGCGCTCTCCCGCGCGGCCGCGTCGACCGATTCCGCGAGTCGGAGACAGTCCCGGACGTCCGTTTCCGAGGCCGGACTTGGATGGAGGGCGAGGGCGAGGGCGCGTCGGAGCACACGCAGCTCTTCTGCACCGAACGCCAGGCCGCCGCGGTTTCCGTAAGGCGTGGGCATGAAAAGACGATACGTTCCATTACCGACAAAATCGGCTTAACCGGCAATTCACGGCGTGGCTGTCCACGGAATGGTCGTGTGCGGGCCGCCTCCAGAGTCGTGCAATGCCGCCTGTAGAGCCGCGAGATGCCGCCTCTAGAGCCGCGAGATATTGCGCTCGTACACCAGTCGCAACCCGATCAGCGTCAGCCACGGTTCGTGCTCGTCGATGACCGACGCCTCGCCGAGGATGATGGGCGCGAGCCCGCCGGTGGCGATGACGGTGACGTCGTCCGGGTCGGAGGCCAGCTCCTTCGCCATGCGGTGCACGACGCCGTCGACCTGGCCCGCGAAGCCGTAGACGATGCCCGACTGCATGGCCTCGACGGTGTTCTTGCCGATGACGCTGCGCGGCCGGGCCAGTTCGATCTTGCGGAGCTGCGCGCCGCGTACGCCGAGCGCCTCCACGGAGATCTCGATGCCGGGGGCGATGACGCCGCCGGTGTACTCCCCGCGCGCGGAGACCGCGTCGAACGTCGTCGCCGTGCCGAAGTCCACAACGATCGCCGGGCCGCCGTACAGCTCGACGGCCGCGACCGCGTTGATGATGCGGTCGGCGCCGACCTCCTTGGGGTTGTCCATGAGGATCGGGACGCCGGTCTTGATGCCGGGCTCGACCAGGACGGCGGGCACGTCGCCGTAGTAGCGGCGGGTGACCTCGCGCAGTTCGTGCAGGACCGAGGGGACGGTCGAGCAGATGGCGATGCCGTCGATGCCGTCGCCGAGTTCGTCGCCGAGCAGCGGGTGCATGCCCATGAGGCCCTGGAGCAGGACGGCGAGCTCGTCGGCGGTGCGGCGCGCGTCCGTGGAGATGCGCCAGTGCTCGATGATCTCCTCGCCGTCGAACAGGCCGAGGACGGTGTGGGTGTTGCCCACGTCGATGGTGAGCAGCATCAGGCATCGGCCTCTCGGAGGTCGAGGCCGATGTCCAGGATCGGCGAGGAGTGGGTGAGGGCACCGACGGCGAGGAAGTCGACGCCGGTCCTGGCGTACGTCGCCGCGTTCTCCAGGGTCAGGCGACCGGAGGACTCCAGGAGCGCGCGGCCGTCGGTGAGCGCCACGGCCTCCTCGGTCTCACTGGGCGTGAAGTTGTCCAGGAGGATCAGGTCGGCGCCCGCGTCCAGGACTTCGCGCAGCTGGTGCAGCGTGTCGACCTCGACCTCGACGGGCAGGCCGGGGAAGCGGTCGCGGACCGCCTGGAAGGCCTGGGCGATGCCGCCCGCGGCGACCACGTGGTTGTCCTTGACGAGGGCGGCGTCGGAGAGCGACATGCGGTGGTTGACGCCGCCGCCCGCGCGGACCGCGTACTTCTCCAGGGAGCGCAGGCCGGGGGTGGTCTTACGGGTGTCGCGGACCTTGGCCTTGGTGCCGTCCAGGGCGTCCGCCCACGCGCGCGTGGCCGTGGCGATGCCGGAGAGGCGGCACAGGAGGTTGAGCGCGCTGCGCTCGGCGGTGAGCAGGTCGCGGGTGCGGGTGGTGACGGACAGAAGCTTCTGGCCCGCGCTCACGAGGTCGCCGTCCTCGGCGTGCCGCTCGACCTCGAACTCGTCGGTGGCGACCACGGAGATGATCGCCTCGGCGACGCGCAGCCCGGCCACGACCCCGCTCTCGCGGGCGGTGAAGTCGGCGGTGGCGACGGCCTCCTCGGGGATCGTCGCGACGGTCGTCACGTCGACGCCGCCGTCGAGGTCCTCGGCGATCGCCATGTGGGCGATGTCCTCGACCTCGGCGGGGTGCAGGCCCGCGTCGAGCAGGAGCTGCGCGAGCGACGGGTCGAGGCCGCACTCCATGGCGTCCGTGGCGTCGTCGGAGGTGGCCTGCGCGCAGCCGCAGTTGTCGCCGCAGCCGCCGCTGTCGGCGGCTGCCAGGGGGAGGTCGGGGGTGGCGCTCACGTCGGTCACTGCTCCTGAGGGGTCGTTGCCGGGAAGTCTGCGGTCGGTGTGGTGCGCGTGGCCAGGGTGCGGTCGGCATTGAGGCCCACGACGATGTGGCGGCGCCAGTCGGTGTCGTCGCGGTCGGCGAAGTCCTCGCGCCAGTGGCAGCCGCGGGTCTCCTCGCGGCGGCGGGCGGCGGCGACCAGGACGCGGGCGACGCACAGGAGGTTGGTGGCCTCCCAGGTGTCGACGCCGGGCTCGGCCGTCTTGCCGTCCTCGGCCAGGGAGTTGACGGCCTCGGCGTGGATGCGGCCGAGGCGGGCCGCGGCCTCGGCGAGGGAGTCGGCGGAGCGCAGTACACCGGCGCCCTCGGTCATCACCCGCTGGATGGCGAAGCGGGCCTCGGGCGGCAGGAGGGGGTGGGTCGGGGTGCTCGGGTGCGGGACGGGCGCCGGTACGCGCGCGTGGAGCTGCTGTCCGGCGTGGCCGCGCTGGATGTCGTCCGCGATGCGCTCCGCGTAGACCAGGCCCTCCAGGAGGGAGTTGGAGGCGAGGCGGTTCGCGCCGTGGACGCCCGTGCAGGCGACCTCTCCGCACGCGTACAGGCCGGGCACGGTGGTGCGGCCGTGCAGGTCGGTGCGGACGCCGCCGGAGGCGTAGTGCGCGGCCGGGGCGATCGGGACGGGCTCGGTGACGGGGTCGATGCCGTGGGCGCGGCAGGCGGCCAGGATCGTGGGGAAGCGCTGCTCCCACATGGTGGCGCCGAAGTGCCGCCCGTCGAGGTACATGTGGTCGGTGCCGCGCTCCTGCATGCGGCGCGTGATGCCCTTGGCGACGATGTCGCGCGGCGCCAGTTCGGCGAGTTCGTGCTGGCCCACCATGAAGCGCACGCCGTCCGCGTCCACGAGGTGGGCGCCTTCGCCGCGTACGGCTTCGGAGACGAGCGGCTGCTGGCCCTCGGCGTCGGCGCCCAGGAAGAGCACGGTGGGGTGGAACTGGACGAATTCGAGGTCGCTGACCTCGGCGCCCGCGCGCAGGGCGAGGGCGACGCCGTCGCCGGTGGAGACGTGCGGGTTGGTCGTCGCGGAGAAGACCTGGCCCATGCCGCCGGTCGCGAGGACCACGGCGGGCGCCAGGACGGCGCCGACGCCGTCGTGCTGGCCCTCGCCCATGACGTGCAGGGTGACACCGGCCGTGCGGCCGCCGGCGTCCGTGAGGAGGTCGAGGACGAGGGCGTTCTCGATGGTGTGGAGCCCACGCGCGCGTACGGCCTCGACGAGGGCGCGGGAGACCTCCGCGCCCGACGCGTCGCCGCCCGCGTGCGCGATGCGGCGGCGGTGGTGGCCGCCCTCGCGGGTCAGGTCGAGCGCGCCGTCCGGGGTCTCGTCGAAGCGGGCGCCGGTCTCGATGAGGCGGCGTACGGCGCCGGGGCCCTCGGTGACGAGAGTGCGGACCGCCTCCTCGTCGCACAGGCCCACGCCCGCCACCAGGGTGTCGTCGAGGTGCTGCTCGGGGGTGTCGCCATCGCCGAGGGCGGCGGCGATGCCGCCCTGGGCCCAGCGGGTGGAGCCGTCGTCGAGGCGTGCCTTGGTGACGACGACGGTGGTCAGGCCCGCGGCCTCGCAGCGCAGGGCGGCGGTCAGGCCCGCGACGCCCGAGCCGACGACCACGACGTCGGCCTCGATGGACCAGCCCGGGGCGGGGGCGTGCAGTCGTATGCCGGTTCCTGCAGAGGCGCTCATGGGCGTGCTCCGAACGTGAGAGGCAGGTTGTCGATCAGCCGGGTCGTCCCCACGCGCGCGGCGACGGCGAGGACGGCGTCGCCCTCGAAGCCGTCCCGTACGTCGCTGAAGTCGGCCGGGTCGATGAGGGCCACGTAGTCCAGTTCGACCGGCGGCTTGAGGCGGGCGGCCTCGTCCAGGACCAGGCGGGTCGCGGCGAGCACGCCCGCGGGGCCGCCCGGGGCGGCGACGGCGTGCGCGTCGGCGGCGGCGCGGGCCTCGCCGAGGGCGTCGAGCCCTTGGGCGCGCGCGAGCGTGGAGGGGTTTTCGGCGCCACGCGCGCGCAGGGCTTCTTGTGCGGCGTGCCGGTCACGGCCCGCCGACAGGGCGCGGGACAGGTTGAGGGCGCTGCGGCGCTCCTCCGGTGACAGGTACCGGTTGCGGGAGGAGAGCGCCAGGCCGTCGGCCTCGCGGACCGTGGGGACGGCGACGATCTCCACGTCGAAGTTCAGGTCGCGCACCATGCGGCGGATCAGGGCGAGCTGCTGCGCGTCCTTCTGGCCGAAGAGGGCGACGTCCGCGCGCGTGAGGTGCAGCAGCTTGGCGACGACGGTCAGCATGCCGTCGAAGTGGCCGGGCCGGGAGGCGCCTTCGAAGCGCTCGCCCATGGGGCCCGCCGCGATGCGGACCTGCGGCTGTCCGCCGGGGTAGACCTCGTCGGCGGAGGGCGCGAACACGGTGTCCGCGCCCGCCTGCTCGGCGATCTCGAGGTCGGCGTCGAGGGTGCGCGGGTAGCGGTCGAGGTCCTCGCCCGCGCCGAACTGCAGCGGGTTCACGAAGACGGTGACGACCACTTCGCCGTCGGCGCCCGCGCGCTCGCGCGCCGTGCGGATCAAGGTGGCGTGGCCGTCGTGGAGAGCGCCCATCGTCATGACGACGACACGCTGCCCGCCACGCGGGCGTGCGCGCAGTTCCTCGCCCTTGTGCAGCAGGGCCGTGCTCATCGGGGGTCCTCCGCTCCGGTCGCGAGGACGCCGAGCAGGTCCTCGGCTAGCTCCGGCTTCAGCAGGCCGTGCGCGAGGGCGCGGTCGGCGGTGGCGCGGGCCATCGCGAGGTATCCGGCGACGGTTCCGGGGGCGTGTTTGCGCAACTCGGCGACGTGCGCGGCGACCGTGCCCGCGTCCCCGCGCGCGACCGGGCCCGTGAGGGCCGCGTCGCCGGACCTGAGCGAGTTGTCGAGGGCGGCGCCGAGCAGCGGGCCGAGCATTCGGTCGGGGGCGCCGACGCCCGCGTCGCGGAGCAGTTCCATGGCTTCGGCGACCAGGGTGACCAGGTGGTTCGCGCCGAGCGCGAGGGCCGCGTGGTAGAGCGGGCGCTTCTCCTCGGCGATCCACTCGGGCTCGCCGCCCATCTCGATGACGAGGGCCTCGGCGGCCAGGCGCAGCTCCTCGGGCGCGGTCACGCCGAACGAGCAGCCGGCCAGGCGCTGGACGTCGACGGCGGTGCCGGTGAACGTCATGGCGGGGTGCAGCGCGAGCGGCAGGGCGCCCGCGCGCAGGGCCGGGTCGAGGACCTTGGCGCCGTACCGGCCCGAGGTGTGCACGAGGAGCTGGCCCGGGCGGATCGAGCCCGTCTCGACGAACCCCTCGACCAGGCCTGCCAGGGCGTCGTCGGGGACGGTGAGCAGCACCAGGTCGGCGCGGGCGAGGACCTCGGCGGGCTCGACCATGGGCACGTCGGGCAGCAGGGCCGCGGCGCGGCGCCGGGAGGCGTCGGAGACTCCGGAGACGGCGACGGGGCGATGGCCCGCGAGCTGGAGCGACGCGGCGAGCGCGGGGCCCACGCGTCCGGCGCCGACGACGCCCACGGTGAGGCGGGCCGGCCGGTCCCGGGGATCGGTGGGCTCGGAGTGGGCGTTCGGCGGGGGAAGTGACACGGGTCGATGGCCTTCCGTTCCAGTCCGCTCGGGGTACCGGACGATTTCTCGTCATGTTAACGCTATCTGGTCGGGCGGGCCTCGGCTGTCCACAGGCTGTGGGCAAGCGCACGCGCGTGCGTCATGATCCGTGGATGAACGACAGCGGTGACAGCGGTGACAGCGGCTCCGGGACCGAGGAGGACGAGCAGGCCACGCGGCGCCTCGCGGCCTGGCGCGGCGCCGAGCGGAGGCTGGCGCGGCGGCCGAACGAGGCGACGCTCGGCGAGCGGCTCGCGCGGCTGACGCGGGACGCGTCCGCGGTGACCGACCTCGCGGGCGATCTCGACTTCTACGGTGACGGGGTCGTCGCCGCCTTGGAGGAGAAGGTCGCGCGGCTGCTCGGCAAGGACGCCGCCGCGTTCTTCCCCAGCGGCACGATGGCACAGCAGGTCGCGCTGCGCACCTGGGCCGGGCGCACCGGGAACCCCGCCGTGGCGCTGCACCCGCTGGCCCACCCGGAGGTCCACGAGCGCGGCGCCTTCTCCGCGCTGACCGGCCTGCGCACGGTGCACCCCACGCGTGAGCCGCGCCAGCCCACCGCCGACGAGGTGGCGGCCCTCGACGAGCCGTTCGGGGCGCTGATGCTCGAACTGCCGCTCAGGGACGCCGGTTTCGTGCTCCTGGACTGGGAGGAGCTGGAGGAGGTGTGCGAGGCGGCCCGCGCGCGTGACGCCGTCGTGCACTTCGACGGGGCGCGCCTGTGGGAGTGCACGGAGCACTTCGGCCGCCCGCTGGACGAGATCGCGGCGCTCGCGGACAGCGTCTACGTGTCGTTCTACAAGACGCTCGGCGGGCTCAGCGGCGCGGCGCTCGCGGGCCCGCAGACGTTCATCGACGAGGCCAGGGCCTGGCGGCACCGTTACGGCGGGCAGATCTACCAGCAGTTCCCGCAGGTGATCGCGGCCCTTGCGGGTCTGGAGCGGGAGCTGCCGAAGCTGCCGTCGTACGTGCGCCACGCGCGCGTGGTCGCGCAGGCGCTGCGGGACGGTTTCGCGGAGGCGGGCGTGGCCTGGGCGGGGGTCCACCCGGAGGTCCCGCACACGCACGAGTTCCGGGTGTGGCTGCCCTACGACGCCGAGGCGCTGACGCTGGCCGGGGTGGCGCAGGCGGAGGAGACGAAGGTGTCCCTGTTCGGGCGCTGGTGGGCGACGGACAAGGTGCCGGGCCTGTCCGTCAGCGAGGTGACGGTCGCGGAACCGGGTCTGGAGTGGAGCGCCGACGACGTCCGCGCGGCCGTCGCGGACTTCGTGCGGCGCCTGCCGGGCCGGGCGTAGCGGCGGCTCAGCAGCCGGCGGCGGGCCCGCGGCGGGCGAGGAAGCGGCGGGTCAGCGCCGCGCGGATGCGGCCGCGGGCCGGGCGGCCCGCCAGGACCGCCTCGAAGCGGCGGTGGTCGCGGAGCTCCCGCAGGGCGGCGCGGTCGTGCGGGCCGGGGGCGGGCCCGGCGGGTTCGCCGCGCTGGGCGGCCCGGTAGACGTCGAGCGCGTACTGGTGGTTGACGGTCATGGCGAACACCTCGCTCAGTCAGGATGACCGGTCGGAATGGGCAGGTCCGATGGCGGCTTTTCCCGCGACTCGCCCCGGCCAGGACCGGTCTGTCATGTTTCGGGGCCGATGACCGGCCGATGACCACGAGGCTGCGCCGGGCCGCGCACCCCGGTCACGCGGATTGACGGGAGCCGTCAATCGACGTCCCGGTTGTCAGTGGCGGCGGGCACCATGGGGCCATGAGCGTGAGCATCGACATCACGGGCCTGACGCCCGAGCGCATCGGCGTCGTGCCCTCGCCCCTGGCCGAGCTCGGCATGGCGCTGCACGCGCTGGCCGAGCCCGCGCACCACCCGGGGCTGCAGGGGTGGACGACGAGCGTGGCCACGCGCCTGGACCCGTGCCTCGCCGACCGGATGTGCGAGGCGGACTTCCTGTGGCGGACGACGTTCTCGGACGTGTTCACGCCGTCGGCCGGGATCGCCGGGCGGCGCACCCGCCCCGGGGCCACGCTCGCCGAGGAGCTGGATCTCCTGGACAAGCTGTCCGACGAGCAGTTCGTGGACGCCGCCCTGGAGTTCACCTGCCAGTCCAGTTACGCGAGCCGGTCCGTCAGCCGGCTCGACGACCCTCGCACCCGCGAGCGCGCGCTCGACCTCGCCGCCGCGCGCGGAGCGCACCAGGTCCGTTTCACACAGCGCCTGCTGGACGATCCGCCCGCGGTCAGGACCTGGTTCCGCGAGCTGCTGCGCGACTGCGAGGAGGCGTTCTTCGCGGATGTGTGGGCGCGGGTGCAGCACCAGCTCGCGGCCGACGCCCGGCACAAGACGGAGCTGATCCGCCGCAAGGGGCTCGGGGAGGCGCTGAAGGCCACCTCGTCCGCGGTCGCGCTCGACCGGACGGGCCGCAACCTCGTCGTGGACAAGATCAGCGTCGGGGTCGCGACGGTCGGGGACGGCGACCTCGTCCTGATACCGACGAGCCTGGGCTGGCCGCACCTGTGGGTGCTGCACCGCGCGGGCTGGCAGCCGGTGATCACCTACCCGGTCTCGTCACCGGGGCTCACGGCGCCGCCCTCCGTCGAGCAGCTGACGCTGCGCATGTCCGCCCTCGCCCACCCGGTGCGGATGCGCCTGTGCCGCCACCTCGCGCGCGGCTCGTACACGACGAGCGAACTGGCCGACGCGCACGGGATGTCGGCGCCGGAGATATCCCGGCACCTGACGGTGCTCAAGAAGGCGGGCCTCATAACGACGCGCCGTCAGGGGCGCTACGTGCAGCACCAGTTGGATCTGGGCGTGGTCTCGCGCCTCGGCGGCGACTTCATCGAGGGCGTCCTGCGCTGAGGCTCCGAGAGGTCAGCGGCCGCCCGCGCGGACGAGCCCCGTCTCGTACGCGAGGACGACGACCTGGACGCGGTCGCGCAGGCCCAGCTTGGTGAGGATGCGGCCGACGTGTGTCTTCACCGTGGCCTCGGAGAGCACCAGGTGCGCCGCGATCTCGCCGTTCGACAGGCCCTGGGCGACCAGGATCATGACCTCGCGCTCGCGCTCGGTGAGCCGCTCCAGCTCGGCGGCCTGCGGCTCCTTGGTGGCGCTGGGCAGCATCGGCGCGAACCGGTCGAGCAGGCGGCGCGTCGTCGACGGGGCGACGACCGCGTCACCGCTGTGCACGGAGCGGATCGCGGTCAGCAGTTCGCCCGGCGGCACGTCCTTGAGCATGAATCCGGAGGCGCCCGCCTTGAGGCCGGAGAACGCGTACTCGTCGAGGTCGAACGTGGTCAGGATCAGCACCTTCGGCGGGTTCGGGTCCGCGCAGACCCGCCGCGTCGTCTCCACGCCGTCGAGCTTCGGCATGCGGACGTCCATGAGGACCACGTCCACCGCTGTGGCGCGCAGCACCTCCAGAGCCTCGACGCCGTCGCCCGCCTCGGCGACGACCTCCATGTCCGGCTGCGCGGCGAGCACCATCCGGAAGCCGGTGCGCAGCAGCACCTGGTCGTCGACGAGCATGACCTTGATCGACATCGGGCGGGTCCTCACATCTCGTGGCGACTTGTGCGGTTCGGGTTGCTGGTACGTGTCAATGAGCGGACTTCAGAGGCAGCAGGGCGCTGATACGGAAGCCACCGCCCGGGCGCGGGCCCGCGTCCAGCGTGCCGCCGACCATACCGATGCGCTCGCGCATGCCGATGAGGCCGTGGCCGCGGCCGTCGGCGCCGCCGTCCTCGTACAGCTCGTGCGGGGCGCCCTTGCCGTCGTCCTCCACGAGCAGGCCGAGGCCGTCGTCGAAGTAGACGAGGCGGACGCTCGCGCCCGCGTTCGGTCCGCCGTGCTTGCGGGTGTTGGTGAGCGCTTCCTGCACGATGCGGTACGCGGTCAGCTCGACACCGCTGGGCAGCGAGCGCGGCGTGCCCTCCACCTTGAAGTCGACCGGGAGACCCGAGGTGCGCACCTGCTCGACGAGGTCCTCGATCTGTTCGACGTCGGGCTGGGGCACGTACTCGCCGCCCTCCTCGTGCTCGCCGGTGCGCAGCACGCCGAGCAGCCGGCGCATCTCGGCGAGCGCCTGCCGGCCCGTGCCCGAGATGGTCTCCAGGGCCTTCTTCGCCTGGTCGGGCGCCTGGTCGAGGACGTAGGCGGCGCCGTCGGCCTGCACCACCATCACCGACACGTTGTGCGCGACGACGTCGTGCAACTCGCGGGCGATCCGGGCCCGTTCGGCGGCGACCGCGACCTTCGACTGTGCCTCGCGCTCCTTCTCCAGGCGGGCCGCGCGCTCCTCCAGCTGCTCCAGGTAGGCGCGGCGGGTGCGCAGCGAGTCGCCGAGGACCCAGGCGAGGGCGAAGGGCACCATCTGGAAGACGGTCACCGCGATGTGCCCGGCGCCGCTGGAGGACATCGTGGGCCAGCGCAGCTCGGCGAGCGGGGCCGCGCACAGGCCGCCGATCAGGGCGAGCCGGGACGCCCAGCGGGCGCCGCTCACGGCGACCGTGTAGATGATCACCAGCATGGCGAAGTCGGACGGGTTGGTCCGCGCGTCGAACACCAACTGGGCGAGCCCCGCGAGGATCGCGAGGACGAGCATCTTCTCGGGCATGCGCCGGCGCAACGCCACGACCAGGGAGAGGACGACGGCGCAGCCGATCGACACCGCCTCGTTCCCGCGCGGCGGTGAGCCGTTCGCGGCGGTGCCGCTCGCCACCGAGATCCCGAGCAGGATCACGGCCCAGAAGCCGTCGACCCAGGTCGGGTGTTCGCGGAGGAAGTCGTAGAGGCGCTGCACGTAACCCAGAGTAGGCAGGCCCGCGGGGTGCCGGGGTCAACCGGAGGGCCGATCCGGAGCGGGCGCGCGTACTCCGCAAGGTGGAGGCGCATGCGCCCCCTGCGCATAGCCTTCGGGCGTGAGCAACGCACAAGAGGGCGCGGGACGCGGCTGGCGCGCCGCCATGGACGAGGCGCTGTACGGCCCGACCGGCTTCTACCGCAGGCCCGAGGGGCCCGCCGGGCACTTCCGTACGTCGGTCCACGCGTCGCCCTTGTTCGCGGGCGCGGTGGCCGAGCTGCTGTGCCGGGTCGACGCGGCGCTCGGCGAACCGGACTGCCTCACCTTCGTCGACATGGCGGCCGGGCGCGGCGAACTCGTTTCCGGCGTCCTTGCCGCGCTTCCGGAGAAAGTGGCCGCACGCGTGCGTGCCTGCGCGGTGGAGAAGGCGGGCCGCCCCGCGGACCTCGACCAGCGGATCGAGTGGCGCCCCGAACCGCCCGCCGGGATCACCGGCCTCCTCTTCGCGAACGAGTGGCTCGACAATGTGCCCCTGGACGTCGTCGAGACGGACGAGGACGGCACGGCCCGGCTCGTGCGCGTAACGGCGGACGGCGAGGAGCGCCTCGACACCGCGCCCCTGGACGACGCCACGCGGCGCTGGCTGGACGCCTGGTGGCCGCTGCCGGCCGAGCCGGGGCTGCGCGCCGAGGTCGGGCAGGCGCGCGACGAGGCGTGGGCGGCGGCCGTGCGCAGCCTGGAGCGCGGCCTCGCGGTCGCCGTGGACTACGCCCACGCGCGCGGGGCACGTCCGCCGTTCGGCACGCTCACGGGCTTCCGGAACGGGCGCGAGACCGCTCCCGTTCCGGACGGCTCCTGCGACATCACGGCCCATGTGGCCCTCGACGCGTGCGCCGTGACACCGGGAGCCCGCGTCGTGTCGCAGCGTGCCGCCCTGCGCGCCCTCGGCGTCGCCTCAGGACGCCCGCCGCTGGCTCTGGCGTCCCAGGACCCGGCGGCGTACGTACGGGCGCTCACGCGGGCGGGAGAGGCAGCGGAGCTGACGGCCCGCGGCGGGCTCGGCGACTTCGGCTGGCTGCTCGAACCCGTGAACGTCCCGGTGCTGGTGACGGAGCTACTTGTCGATGTCGCCGACGACGAAGAACAGTGACCCGAGGATCGCCACCATGTCGGCGACGAGTGTCCCGGGCAGCAGTTCGGCCAGCGCCTGGATGTTGTTGTACGAGGCCGAGCGCAGCTTGAGCCGGTACGGCGTCTTCTCGCCCTTGCTGACGAGGTAGTAGCCGTTGATGCCGAGCGGGTTCTCCGTCCAGGCGTACGTGTGGCCCTCCGGCGCCTTGAGGACCTTCGGGAGGCGCTGGTTGACCGGGCCCGGCGGCAGTTCGGCGAGCCGGTCGAGGCAGGCGTCGGCGAGGTCGAGGGCGACGTGCGACTGCTCCAGGAGGCACTCGAAGCGGGCCAGGCAGTCGCCCTCCTGCCGCGTCACGACCTTCAGGGTGTCCTGGAGCTCCCCGTAGGCGAGGTACGGCTCGTCGCGGCGCAGGTCGAAGTCGACCCCGGAGGCGCGGGCGATCGGGCCGCTGACCCCGTAGGAGTGCGCGGCCTCGGCGGACAGGACGCCGACACCGCGCGTGCGGCCCCGGAAGATCTCGTTGCCGAGGACGAGACGGTCGTAGACGTCCATCCTGGAGCGCACGTCGGCGACGGCTGCACGCGCGCGTGTCGTCCAGCCGAGCGGCAGGTCCTCCTTGAGGCCGCCGACGCGGTTGAACATGTAGTGCATGCGGCCGCCGGAGACCTCCTCCATGACGTTCTGGAGCTCCTCGCGCTCCCGGAAGGCGTGGAAGACCGGAGTGATTCCGCCCAGTTCGAGCGGGTACGAACCCAGGAACATCAGATGGTTCAGGACCCGGTTCAGCTCGGCGAGCAGGGTCCGCAGCCAGACGGCCCGCTCGGGGACCTCCATGCCCAGCATCCGCTCGACGGCGAGCACGACGCCCAGCTCGTTGGAGAACGCGGACAGCCAGTCGTGGCGGTTGGCGAGCATCACGATCTGCCGGTAGTCGCGCGCCTCGAAGAGTTTCTCCGCACCGCGGTGCATATAGCCGATGACCGGCTCCGCGTGCTGGATGCGCTCGCCGTCGAGCACGAGACGCAGGCGCAGCACGCCGTGGGTGGAGGGGTGCTGCGGACCGATGTTGAGCACCATGTCGGTGCTCTCCGCGGCACCACCGATGCCGACCGTGGCCTGAGTCGTGGGCGTCATGCGGACAGTCTCTCCTACGTAGGGTGGACGTATGGAAACGGGGATTACGGGGACCACGGGCGCCATAGGCCCTTCGGGCGGTGGGCCCGCACGGTCCGGGGCGCCCGGCGACGAGCCGGTGTGGAGGGGCCTTCCGCCAGGGCTGCTGAAGCTGCGCAGACTACTGCTCGTGCTGTGGCTGCTGCCGCCCACGATCGCGCTCGGGGTGCTGCTCGCGCTCTTCGCGGGCCCGGCCTGGGCGGCCTTCGCGTTGCTGCCGCTCGCCGTCCTCGCCTGGGGCTGGACGATGCTCGGCCGCAACTGGCGCTCGTGGCGCTATGCCGAGCGCGCCGACGACCTGCTCATCAGCCGTGGTGTCCTGTGGCGTGAGGAAACGATCGTGCCGTACGGGCGCATGCAGCTCGTCGAAGTGACCTCGGGCCCCCTCGAGCGGAAGTTCGGCCTGGCCAGCCTGCAGCTGCACACCGCGGCCGCCGCCTCCGACGCGACCATCCCCGGCCTGAGCCCGGCCGAGGCGGAACGCCTCCGCGACCGCCTCACCGAGCTGGGCGAGGCCCGATCGGCGGGGCTGTGACGACCGGGACCGCTCCCTCGGGGGAGCGGCCGCTGAGCGAGCGGCGGCTGCACCCCGTCACCCCGTTCCGGCGGGCCTGGGCGCCGATAGCGGTGCTGCTCGGCTGGGCCGTGCACGACATGGACCAGGCGCAGCGCCAGCTTGCTCACCTGACCGGGGCCACCCTGACCATCGGGCTGGCCGTACTGGTGCCCGCGGCCGCCCTGTACGGCTTCCTCACCTGGTGGTTCACGCACTTCGCGGTCACCGACACCGAGCTGCGCATCCGTACGGGCCTGCTGTTCCGCCGCACCGCGCACATCCGGCTCGACCGTCTCCAGGCCGTCGACATCACCCAGCCGCTCATGGCCCGCCTCCTCGGCGTCGCCAAGCTGAAGCTCGACGTGGTGGGCGCCGACAAGAAGGACGAACTCTCCTTCCTGGGCGAGAAGGAGGCGCGCGACCTGCGGGCCGAACTGCTCGCAAGGGCGGCCGGTTTCGCCCCCGAGTCGGCGCACGGAGTGGGCGAGGCGCCGGCGCGCCAGCTCCTGCACACGCCCCCGCGCACGCTCGCGGTGTCGCTGCTCCTGACGGGCGCGCCCTGGGCGATGCTGCTCGCCGCGATCGTCGTACCGACCTTCCTGTGGTTCCTGACCCACAACCTGTGGACGGTGATCGCGGCCGGGGTGCCGCTGGCCGGCGCCGCGTTCACGCACAGCGCGGGCCGCTTCATCACGGAGTACGACTGGACGGTCGGCGAGTCCCAGGACGGGCTCCGCATCGACCACGGGCTGCTCGACCGGGCGCACGAGACGGTGCCGCCGGGCCGCGTGCAGACCCTCCGCCTCGTCGAACCGCTGCTGTGGCGGCGGCGCGGCTGGGTCCGCGTCGAACTGCACGTCGCCGGGTCCGCCAACTCCGTCCTCGTGCCCGTCGCCCCGCGCGAGCACGCCGAGGACGTCATCGCGCGGGTCCTGCCGGGCGTCGCCGTGCCCAAGCCGGGCGACTTCACGCCCGCGCCCCGGCGCGGGCGCTGGTGCGTGCCGCTGTGGTGGCGGGCGTACGGGGTCGCCGTCACGGAGACGGCGTTCGCGGCGCGGCACGGGCTGCTCCGGCGCCACGTCTCCCTGGTCCCGCACGCCAAGGTGCAGAGCGTGCGCCTCTCCCAGGGGCCGTGGGAACGGTGCCTGCGCGTCGCCGACCTGCACCTCGACACCGGCGCCAACAAGACGGTGACGGCCCGCCTGCGGGACGTCCGGGAGGCGTCGGAGTTGTTGCGCGCCCAGGCGGACCGGTCCCGTACGGGGCGCCGGGAGGCGCGTCCCGACCGGTGGATGAGCCAGAAGTGAGGGCGCCCTACGAGGAGTAGGGCGCCCTGTGCACACGTAGCGGGATCACGAGTACGGGGATCGCGAGTACTGGGGTCAGTACGCGGCTCACGCCCGCAGCGCTGACCTCAGGTCGCCGACGTCGATCTGCTCGGTCTCGTCATGAGCGGTCAGGTCGATGACCTCCTGCTCGGCGAGGTCCTGGCCGACGCGGTCCGTGTCGGCACCGTCCTTGTCCGCGGCCCGGTGCTCGGCGGCCTCGTGCGGCTGGGCCTGCGCCGTCTCCTGCTCCCGCGCCGTCTCCTGCTCCTGCTCCTGCTCCTGCTCCTGCTCGGCGAGGGCCTCGTGCTCCGCCAGCGCCTCGTCACCGATGACGTCGGCCAGGTCCTCGTCCCGCTCCCCGGCGGAGCCGCTCGTGCCGAAGAAGTCGAAGCCGCCCTGCGGAACCCTCCGCGCGGGCGCCGCGGGCACCACCGCCGCGGCGGCCGGCACGGTGTAGTGGCCGGACGCCGCGTGGGACTTCCCCTGCGAATCGGCCTCCGCGGCCGGCTTCGGCTCGGGGCGGGCGAGGCGGTCGAGCGCCGCGTTGGCCCGCAGGTACAGGACCGGGGTGGTCGCGCCCCCGGGGCCACTGGCCACAGCGGGCAGCGCCTTGGCCGGGGCGGTGGCCTCTATGGCGAGCCGGCGCCGGCCCTCCAGGGCGCTGGCCCGCTCCGTCTCGGCGTTGGCGTACCGGCGCAGCAGCGCCGCGTGCTCGTTGCGCAGCCCCGCCAGTTCGGAGCGCTTCGCGCGGAGCTTCGCCTCCAACTTGAGGCGCAGCTCGCGGGACTCCTCGAGGTCGCCCTCCAGCTCCGCCACCGCCTCCTCGTGCCGCCAGCGCTCGCTCGCGGCGCCCCGGGTCAGCTCGGCGACCTGCTTGCCCGCGAGCCTGTCCCAGCGCCGCATCACCACGGCGCCGATCACGGCGGCGGCCGCGGCGGCGGCGGTGATCCCGCGGAGCACGAGCGGATCGTCGGACAGCCAGACGCCGCCCGCGCAGACGAGGGGCACACCGGCGATCACCGAAGGGGGCAGCAGTCGGTGCAGGGGTGGGGAATGGCGGTGACGTCCACGTGGCATGGCCAGAAACTTACCGCGCGTAGGCGAATCCCGAAGCCCCGCCCGGCAAAATTCGGGCACAGGCGGCACAGAAATCACCGGACTCACACCGGAAGACGCCCGCACCGCCCGTTCCGTTCCCTCCCGTCCCTCCCGACGGCCTTCTCGATGGTCCTCTCGATCACCCTCATCGATGGCCCAGAGAAGACCTCCGCGGGCCCTTCAAGATCATTTACCGATGAGGTCCTTGGACTCGAGATAGTCCTTCGCGACATCCGCTTCCTTCTGGCGCTCGGCGTCGACCTTGCGGTTCAACTCGATGAGGTCATCCGTCGTGAGCGTCTTCGTCAGCTTCCCGAGAACGTCGGATATCCCCTTGTCACCGGCGTCCTTCGCGTTCACAACCGGAATGATGTTGTCCGCGTTCTGCAGCTTCTTGTCGTCCTCCAGGAGAACGAGGCCGAAGTTCTTCAGCGTCGCGTCGGTCGTGGTCGTCAGGACCAGCTGGTCCGTGCCGTTCTTCACGGCCTGCTTGGACTGCGTGGTGCCGACGCCCTTGGGGTCGATTCCGGTGACGTCGATGCCGTACGTCTTCTTCAGACCCGGCGCGCAGAACGGCCGCTCCTCGCATTCGTCACCGGCGGCGACCTTGACCTTCTCGCCCGACTTGCCGAGATCGGAAAGCGTCTTGAGGTCGTGCTTCTCCGCGAAGCTCTCGCTGACGGCGAACGCGTTCTGGTCGACGGCCTCACCCGGGTCGAGAACCTTCAGCCCTTCCGGCTCGGCGAGCCCCCGCAGCGCCGTGACGGTGGCGTCGACATCGCTGGAGGCGACCGGCTTGGCGTCGGAGCCGTTCTTCTTCAGGTTCAGGAATTCGGCGAGCGTCGCCGCGTATTCCGGCACCACGTCGATGGCGCCCTTGGCGAGCTGCGGCTCGTAGATCTCCCGGTTCTCGACCGTCTTCACCGAGGCGTCGTACCCGGCGTCGGACAATATCTGCCGGTACAGCTCGCCGAGCACCTTGGCCTCGGTGAAACTCGCCGCGCCGACGACGACCTTGCCCTTCTTGCCGCCGTCGCCCGAGCTGCCCGAGTCGTCCTTGCCCTCCAGGCTGTCCCCGCCGCACGCGGTGACGCCCGCGGTCAGCGCCGCGACCGCCACGGCGGCCAGAGCCATTCGACGCGTCCTGCTGTTCATCGCTCTCCTAGTTGCCTTCACGCCCGGCCCCGCATGGGGTCGAGCACCCGTCCCAGCGCCACGAAAACGCCTTCCACCAGCAGCGCGAGCGCGGCCACAAGGACGGCTCCCGCGACCACCTGGGGCGTGTCCTGGAGGTTGAACCCGGCCGTGATGATCCGGCCGAGGCCGCCCTCGCCGGCCATCGCCGCCAGCGTCGCCGTCGCGATCACCTGCACCGCCGCCGACCTCAGCCCGGTCATCACCAGCGGGTACGCCAGCGGCAGCTCGACCCGGGCGAAGACCTGGCGGCCGCTCATGCCCATGCCGCGCGCCGCCTCCACCACCGAGCGGTCGACCTCGCGCATACCCACGTACGCGTTGGTCAGCAGCGGCGGCACCGCGAACAGGACCAGGGCGATCAGCGTCGGCACGTCACCGTGGCGGCCCAGCGGGGTCAGGGTCAGCAGGACGAGGACGGCCAGGGTCGGCACCGCGCGCCCCACGTTCGACACGTTGATCGCGAGGGCGCCGCCCTTGCCGATGTGCCCGAGCCACAGGGCGAGCGGCAGCGCGATCAGGCAGGCCACGGCGAGCGCGACACCGCTGAAGTACAGATGCTCGGCCAGGCGGTGCCACACCCCCTTCTCGCCCTGCCAGTTGGCGCCCGTGCTCAGCCAGTCCCATGCCCCCGATATCGCGTTCATGCCACCTTCTCCGGCTCCACCGAGGCCGTGGTCGAGGCCGGCGCCGCGCCGCCCTGACGTATTCGGGACCCGCGCGAGGACCGCCCGGCCGCCACCCGCGTCCACGGGGTCAGCCACCGCTGCACGCCGAGGAGCAGCAGGTCCGCGAGGATCGCGAGCACCACGCAGAGCACCGAGGCGGTCAGCACCTGCGCCTTGAAGTCGCTGTCGAGGCCGTCGAGGATCAGCGTGCCGAGGCCGCCGTAGTCGACGATCGCGCCGACCGTCGTCAGCGCCACCGTGGAGACCGTCGCGATGCGCACACCCGCGAGCAACGCGGGCAGCGCCAGCGGCAGTTCGACCTCCCACAGCAGCCGCAGCGACCCGTACCCCATGCCGCGCGCGGCCTCTCTGGCCTCTTCGGGCACCGCCTGCAGCCCCGCCAGAATGTTGCGCACGAGAATCGTCAGTGAATACAGGACGAGTCCGGTGACCACCAGCGCGGCCGAGAGCCCGAAAAGGGGCAGCAGCAGCGAGAACATCGCCAGCGAGGGAATCGAGTAGACCACCGTCGTCAGACCGAGCACCGGGCCCGCGAAAGCCCGCTTGTGCCGGGCGAGCAGCGCGAGCGGGAACGCGATCAGTACCCCGATCAGCACCGACGCCACGGTGATCCCGATGTGCTGGACGGTCGCGTCCACCAATTCCTGGCTGCGGGTGCGCAGATACTCCCCGCACACCCAGTCATTGGCCACCAGGCAGTTCTGCTCGCTCACCCCGCCCACCTCCCCCGCTTCCCCGAACGTATGTCAGTGATCCGCACAACCGCACGCACCTTTTCTGACTGTCGACGACCCTAGCGGGCAGCACTGACAATGGCCGATACCCGTCCCCTCCCCGCAACATTCCCTTCACACGACTGCCTTGCCGGGCCGTGTCCGTCGGCGCCGCGGCGCGGCAGAATGGGGTCTCATGATCCGGTTCGAGCACGTCAGCAAGCGGTATGCGGACGGCACCACTGCCGTCGACGACCTGTCCTTCGAGGTGAACGAGGGCGAACTGGTCACCCTCGTCGGCCCGTCGGGCTGCGGCAAGACCACGACGATGAAAATGGTGAACCGGCTGATCGAGCCCACCGAGGGCCGGATATTCCTCGACGGCGACGACATATCCGCCATCGACCCCGTCCAGTTGCGGCGCCGTATCGGCTACGTCATTCAGCAGGTGGGCCTCTTCCCCCACAAGACGGTGCTCGACAACACCGCGACCGTCCCGCACCTGCTCGGCGTCAAGCGCGCCACCGCCCGCGAGCGCGCGGCCGAACTGCTCGACCTGGTGGGCCTGGACCCGAAGACGTTCGGCGACCGCTACCCGGAACAGCTCTCGGGCGGCCAGCGCCAGCGCGTCGGCGTGGCCCGCGCCCTGGCCGCCGACCCGCCCGTCCTGCTGATGGACGAGCCGTTCGGCGCCGTCGACCCGGTCGTCCGCGACCACCTGCAGACCGAGTTCCTGCGGCTCCAGCAGACGCTCGGCAAGACGGTCCTGTTCGTCACGCACGACATCGAGGAGGCCGTCCGCCTCGGCGACCGCATCGCCGTGTACGGGCAGGGCCGCATCGAGCAGTACGACACCCCCTCGGCCGTCCTGGGCGCCCCCGCGACGCCGTACGTGGCCGACTTCGTCGGCGCCGACCGGGGTCTCAAGCGCCTGTCCGTGACGCCCATCGAGGAGGGCGACCTGGAGCAGCCGCCCGTCGTCCACCTCGACGACCCGCTGCCCACGGACCTCGACGCCCGCTGGGCCGTCGTCCTGGACCACGACAACAACCTGCACGGCTGGATCTCCGCCGAGCACACGCGCGCGGCAGCGGCACAGGGCGGAGGCGGCACCGTGCGCGACCACGCCCGCCGCATGGAGGCGTGGCTGCCGGTCGGCGCCTCGCTCAAGCAGGCGTTCGCGACGATGCTCCAGCACGACGCGGGCTGGATCGCGGTCATCGACGCCCGCTCCGAGGGCCGCTTCCTCGGGGTCCTGACCCCGGCCAGGCTCCACGAGGCGCTGCGCCGCTCCACAGCGGCGGACGCGCGGGACATCACGCGCGCGGAGGTCGAACTGGAGACGGTGGCGCCGCTCGGCAAGTGAGGCACCGGTGACGCACCGGTGACGCACAGCCGACGTATCGCCGACGCACCGCTTCGCTGTTTGCGGTGACTTTGCGACGGGGAGTGAACCCGGCTCCCCCTCGTCCCGTCCTAGAGAGCGCACGTCGCGGATGCCGGATATGGCACCGCGTTCACGTTTCTCGCGGAACTACGGGAATGCGATGCTTGTCAGGAAAAGCGCGGGGCAGGACCGGCAGGACACGGAGGCTCCCCCGGGGCCTGCGGGCCGGGTGCGCCGCGTGCTGCGCGGTCCGCGACCGGAGGCCGTACCGGCCCTGATCGCCAGGGCCTGCGTCCTGGCCGGGTTCCTCGACATCGCCGCCGGCGTCTTCCCGCGGTTCCGGCACAGCCGGACGCACACTCTCGCCGAGCTGATTCCGGGCACGCTCGGGCCGTTCGCCGCGGCCCTCGCACTCAGCACCGGCGTCCTGCTGCTCCTGCTCGCGCACGGCCTGCGGCGCCGCAAGCGGCGGGCCTGGCGGGCGGCCGTGGTGCTGCTGCCGGTCGGCGCCTGCGCGCAGTTCGCGTACCGGCACTCGATCGTCGGCGTCGTCGTCCCGCTGCTGCTCCTGTGGCTGCTCACCAGGCACCGCGGCCGGTTCGGCGCCCTGCCCGACCCGCACAGCCGCTGGCGCGCGCTCACGAACTTCGTGCTCATGGGCGCCGGTTCCCTGCTGTTGGGCCTCGCGATCGTCAGCGTCCATCCGCGCGGGATCGTCGGCAGCCCGAGCCTCGCCGAGCGCCTGGAACAGGTCCTGTACGGCCTGTTCGGCGTCGACGGGCCACTCGACTACACAGGCACCACGTCACGCACGGTCGCGTTCTCCCTGGGCGCGCTCGGCATCGTCACCGCGCTCACCACCGTCTACCTGGCGTTCCGCCCCGAGCAGCCGGCCGCGCGTCTCGGCGAGGAGGAGGAGCGACTGCGCGCCCTCCTGGAGAAGCACGGTGCCCGCGACTCCCTGGGCCACTTCGCGCTCAGCCGCGACAAGGGCGTCGTCTTCTCACCGAGCGGCAAGGCGGCCGTCTGCTACCGCGTGGTCTCCGGGGTCATGCTCGCGGGCGGCGACCCCGTCGGCGACGTGGAGGCCTGGCCCGGCGCCATCGAGCACTTCATGGACGAGGCGCGGGCCCACTCCTGGACCCCGGCCGTCATGGGCTGCTCCGAGACCGGCGGCGAGGTCTGGACCCGCGAGACCGGCCTGACCGCGCTCGAACCGGGCGACAAGGCGGTGGTGGACGTCGCGGATCTCTCCCTGGCCGGGGCGCGCGATGCGCAATGTGCGCCAGATGGTCAGGAGGATCGAGCGGCATGGCTGCGAGGCCCGGGTGCGGCGCATCCGTGACCTCGCTCCCGCCGAGCCGGCCCGCGTCCGCCGCGCCGCCGAGGAGCGGCGCGGCACCGACACCGAGCGCGGCTTCTCCAAGGCGCGGGGCCGGACCGGCGACGCGGCTTCTCCATGGCGCGGGGCCGGACCGGCGACGCGTCGGACGGCGACTACCTGATGGCGACGGCCCGCAGGATCGACGGGGCAGGCGCCGAGCCCGGCCCCTGCGCCCCGGAACCCCACCCTTGTCCACCCTTGTCCAGGAGCACGAAGCACGCCGCACAGGCTGCCTCAGGGGCGCGGGGAACTGCGCGAGCGACCACGACGAACCCCGCACCCGGCAACGCACACCACCACCCCACCCCGGAAGCCGCCCACCCCAACGCGGGCCCACCGATTCCGGCTCTAGGCTGGAAGCCATGAGCACGTCGCAGGTCCACCGCGGCCACGTAGCCCACCTCCCCGTCTGGGACCGCTGCGCGGTCATGGGCGTCGTCAATGTGACGCCCGACTCCTTCTCCGACGGGGGCCGCTGGTTCGACACCACCGCGGCGATCAAGCACGGCCTGGACCTGGTGGCCCAGGGCGCCGACCTCGTGGACGTCGGCGGCGAGTCCACCCGCCCCGGCGCGGCCCGGGTCGACGAGGACGAGGAGCTCAAGCGCGTCATCCCCGTCGTGCGCGGCCTCGCGGGCGAGGGCGTCACCGTCTCGGTCGACACCATGCGCGCCAGCGTCGCCGAGCAGTCGCTCGCGGCGGGCGCGGTGCTGGTCAACGACGTGAGCGGCGGTCTCGCCGACCCGGCGATGATCCCGGTCGTCGCCGCCGCGGGGGCGCCCTTCGTGGTGATGCACTGGCGCGGCTTCCTGGAGGGCGCCACCATCCGCGGCAGCTACCAGGACGTCGTCGCCGAGGTCGTCGGGGAGCTGCACGCGCGCGTGGAGGCGATCATCGAGGGCGGCGTGGCCCCGGACCACATCGTCGTCGACCCGGGCCTCGGCTTCTCCAAGGAGCCCGGACACGACCTCGCTCTCCTCGCCCACCTCGGCGAGCTCCGCGCCCTCGGCCACCCGGTCCTGGTCGCGGCCTCCCGCAAACGGTTCCTCGGCCACGTACTGGCCGACGAGGAGGGTGCCCCGCCGCCCGCGCTCGAGCGCGACGCCGCCACCGCCGCCGTCTCGGCCATCGCCGCGCACACCGGCGCCTGGGCGGTACGTGTCCACGAGGTCCGGGCCACCGCCGACGCGGTCCGGGTGGCCCGTGCCGTCGAAGGAGCCCGGTGACCAGCACCGACACCCAGGCCGTCGACGACGCGAACCGCGCCTACTACGAGGCCATGGAGCGCGGTGACTTCGAGGAGCTGACGTCCCTGTGGCTGGCGCCCGAGGACGTCTCGTACGCCGAGGACGCGGATCCGGACGACGCCGAGGACACCTCGATCAGCTGCGTGCACCCGGGCTGGCCGGTGCTGACCGGACGCGGCGAGGTGCTGCGCTCGTACGCGCTGATCATGGCGAACACCGAGTACATCCAGTTCTTCCTGACCGACGTACGGATCAGCGTCGTCGCCGACACGGCCCTCGTGACCTGCACGGAGAACATCCTCAGCGGCGGCCCCGCCCCTGCCGACAGCGACGAACTCGGACCGCTCGTCGGCCAGCTCGTCGTCGCCACGAACGTGTTCCGGCGCACTCGTGACGGCTGGAAGCTGTGGTCCCACCACGCCTCACCGGTGCTCGCGGAGTCGGACGACGAGAGCGACGGCGCGCGCCTCGCCGAAAGCGCCGGTGACGGAGACATCAGCGACATCGGCGACATCGGCGACAATCCCGAGGACGACGGACCACTCGCCTGAGTGGTAATCGCTCTCGCGGAACCGCGAAATCCCTTCTCGGGGTTGGTTTCCGGGCTCGCTGGGTATGGGCGGCTACCAGCCGCGGGCCCCGCTGTCCATAGCCCCCGCGGGCGAGTGCTGTCAGTGCTCGCAGGTAGATTCGATCGAGGCCATCACGTCGACCGCACATCGGCGGAACCGGCCTCTACCGACGACTGCAGGAGTGATTCGCGTGGATCGTGTCGCGCTGCGCGGCCTCAAGGCCCGCGGGCACCATGGCGTCTTCCCCAAGGAACGCGAAGAGGGCCAGACCTTCATCGTGGACCTGGTGCTCGGACTGGACACCCGGGCGGCCGCGGCCGACGACGACCTGGCGAAGACCGTGCACTACGGCATCGTGGCGGAGGAGGTCGTGGCCGTCGTCGCAGGTGAGCCCGTCGACCTCATCGAGACGCTCGCGGAGCGCATCGCCCGGACGTGCCTGATCCACGAAGGGGTGCAGGAGGTCGAGGTGGTCGTCCACAAGCCGGACGCCCCGATCACCGTGCCCTTCGACGACGTGACCGTCACCATCACCCGGAGCCGAGTATGAACCAGACTCAGTTCGACCCGACCGTCCAACCGGTGCCGACCTCCGTGGTGGAACAGGTCGACGCCGCCGACACCACCCTCTCCAACCCCCACCGCGCAGTCCTCTCCCTCGGCGCCAACCTGGGCAACCGCCTGGAGACCCTCCAGGGCGCCGTCGACGCCCTGGAGGACACCCCCGGCGTCCGCGTCAAAGCGGTCTCGCCGGTGTACGAGACGGAGCCGTGGGGCGTCGAGCCCGGCAGCCAGCCCTCGTACTTCAACGCGGTGGTGGTCCTGAAGACGACGCTCCCGCCCGCCTCGCTCCTGGAGCGCGCCCACGCCGTCGAGGAGGCGTTCCACCGCGTCCGGGACGAGCGCTGGGGGCCGCGCACCATCGACGTCGACATCGTCGCGTACGCCGAGGTCGTCTCCGACGACCCGACGCTCACGCTGCCGCACCCGCGCGCCCACGAGCGGGCCTTCGTCCTCGCCCCCTGGCACGACGTGGAGCCGGACGCGCAGCTGCCGGGACGCGGCCCGGTCGCCGAACTGCTCTCCGGCGTGGCCCGGGACGGAGTGGCGCCGCGCGGCGACCTGGAACTCCGGCTGCCCGAGTAATCGTTAAGGTCGTGCGGGCAGGCCGGGAAAGGTACGGCCCAGGGACACGTGAAGGGCTGCGTACGGGGATGAAGCAACTGCGCATCAGGACGTTGGCGGGCCTGTTCCTGGCCGCCGGGGTGCTGTCCTGGGCCGGCGCCCGGCTGTGGGACTCCGTCGGTACGCTGCCGAAGGTCCCGCTGGCCGCGCCCATCGTCCTCGCGGTGATCGCTGCCGTGCTCCTCGCGACGGGCCTGTCCATCCGCTCCCGGCTCAAGGCCCAGCGCGAGCGCCGCCCCGAGGCGAAGGGCGTCGACCCGATGATGGCCGCCCGGGCGCTCGTCTTCGGCCAGGCCAGCGCGCTGGTCGCCGCCCTCGTGGCCGGGATGTACGGCGGCACGGGCGGGTTCCTCCTGGAGTGGCTGGAGGTCCCGGCCCGCCGCGATCAAGCCATCTACGCCGGCTTCTCGGTCCTCGCCGGCATCGCGGTGATAGCGGCCGCCCTCTTCCTGGAGCGCGTCTGCAAACTCCCGGAGGACGACGACACGGAGGGCGCAGCCCCGGCGGCCTGACCAGGCCCGGCCCCGTTCACCAGGGCCGGCGTGCCAAGTGGCCGCTCACCAGAAACCTCGGATGCGGGTCCAGCTGCCGGCTGTAGAACGTGAACGGCATGTCCCCTGCCTTGCGCGGGGGTCCGAGCCAGCACGGTTCCGGCGGCGTCGGTGTTCACACTCCGCTCGCCGTCCACGGCCCGCAGTCCGCTGCCGATCCGGACCTCTCGTGCGCGCAGCCGAACGCCGACCGCGTGCACGGTCCGCTTGCTCGCAATTCCGTAGCTCACTCGGCTTCTCCCCTACCAAGAACCAGCACCGAGCGGCTGAAGGTAGCGGACACCACCGACAAAGGAGCTACCGAGCCATGATCAGGCTCATCGCCTCGTTGCGGGTCGCCGCGTCCCGCAGCTGGCCGCGCACCGCCGACGTGATCGTCTTGGCGCCGTGCTTGCGGACACCCCGCATCGACATGCACATGTGCTCGCACTCGACGACCACGATGACGCCGCGCGGCTCCAGGATCTCCATCAGGGAGTCCGCGATCTGCGTGGTCAGGCGCTCTTGGACCTGCGGACGGCGGGCGTAGACGTCGACGAGGCGGGCCAGCTTGGAGAGGCCCGTGATCTTGCCGTCGGAGGACGGGATGTAGCCGACGTGGGCCACGCCGACGAACGGGACGAGATGATGTTCGCAGGACGAAGCGACTTCGATGTCCTTCACCAGGACCATCTCGTCGTGGCCGAGATCGAACGTCGTCGTCAGGACCTCCTCGGGCTTCTGCCACAGGCCCGCGAATATCTCCCTGTACGCGCGCGCCACCCGGCCCGGAGTCTCCCGCAGGCCCTCGCGGTCCGGGTCCTCACCGACGGCGATGAGCAGTTCGCGCACGGCGTTCTCGGCCCGCTTCTCGTCGAACTCGCCGATCGTGCCGTCGCCGTCCAGCGTCACCGGGTCGGTCATGAGGTGCCTCTTCTCCGTATGTGCAGGCGCGGCAGCGCGAAAGGCCGCGTCCCCCACACCGTAAAGCGTGGGGGACGCGGCCTGCATTCCGGGCCCTGAGTCGACTCGGGTCAGCTCTCGGGGCGGTCTTCCTTCACCGTGTCCACCGGGGTGGTGGTCTCGATGGCGGGCGCCGATCCGTTCGCCCCGTTCGTCAGCGAGAGCTCCTTGGGGGAGAGCACCGGCGGACGGGTCGAGGGGGTGCGGCGGGAGGAGCCGGTCCACGCGGGGCGGGCCGGGCGCTTCACGATCGGGGCGAAGATCTCGGCGATCTGCTCCTTGTTCAGCGTCTCCTTCTCGAGCAGCGCGAGGACCAGGTTGTCCAGGACGTCGCGGTTCTCGACGAGGATCTCCCAGGCCTCGTTGTGCGCGGTCTCGATGAGCTTCTTGACCTCTTCGTCGACGAGCGCGGCGACCTCTTCCGAGTAGTCGCGCTGGTGACCCATCTCACGGCCCAGGAACGGCTCCGTGTTGTCGCCGCCGAACTTGATCGCGCCGAGCCGCTCGGTCATGCCGTACTGCGTGACCATCGCGCGGGCCGTACCGGTGGCCTTCTCGATGTCGTTCGCGGCACCCGTCGTCGGGTCGTGGAAGACGAGCTCCTCGGCCGCACGGCCGCCCAGCATGTAGGCGAGCTGGTCGAGCATCTCGTTGCGCGTGGTCGAGTACTTGTCCTCGTCCGGGAGCACCATCGTGTAGCCCAGAGCACGGCCTCTGGAGAGGATCGTGATCTTGTGGACCGGGTCGGAGTTGGGGGAGGCCGCCGCGACCAGGGCGTGTCCGCCCTCGTGGTACGCGGTGATCTTCTTTTCCTTGTCCGACATGATCCGGGTCCGCTTCTGCGGGCCGGCGACCACCCGGTCGATCGCCTCGTCGAGCGAGAGGTTGTCGATCAGCTTCTTGTCCGAGCGGGCCGTGAGCAGCGCGGCCTCGTTCAGCACGTTCGACAGATCGGCACCGGTGAAGCCGGGGGTGCGGCGCGCGACGGCCGACAGGTCGACGTCGGGCGCGACGGGCTTGCCCTTCTGGTGCACCTTGAGGATCTCGAGGCGTCCCTGCATGTCCGGGCGGTCGACGGCGATCTGCCGGTCGAAGCGGCCGGGGCGCAGCAGCGCCGGGTCGAGGATGTCGGGCCGGTTGGTGGCGGCGATCAGGATGACGCCGCCCTTCACGTCGAAGCCGTCCATCTCGACGAGCAGCTGGTTGAGCGTCTGCTCGCGCTCGTCGTGTCCGCCGCCGAGGCCGGCGCCGCGGTGGCGGCCGACCGCGTCGATCTCATCGACGAAGACGATCGCCGGGGCGTTCGCCTTGGCCTGCTCGAAGAGGTCACGGACGCGGGAGGCGCCGACACCGACGAACATCTCGACGAAGTCGGAGCCGGAGATCGAGT
The DNA here is from genome assembly GCF_044332585.1 of Streptomyces sp. NPDC016845. NCBI lineage: Bacteria > Bacillati > Actinomycetota > Actinomycetes > Kitasatosporales > Streptomycetaceae > Streptomyces > Streptomyces sp. NPDC016845. The sequence goes on from NZ_JBIRPI010000005.1 coordinate 68,650, forward strand.
AGAACGGGACCCCGGCCTCACCGGCGACGGCGCGCGCGAGGAGCGTCTTGCCGGTTCCGGGCGGGCCGTAGAGCAGCACACCCTTGGGGATCTTGGCGCCGACGGCCTGGAACTTGGCCGGTTCCTGGAGGAACTCCTTGATCTCGTGGAGCTCCTCGACGGCCTCGTCCGATCCGGCCACGTCGGCGAAGGTCGTCTTCGGGGTGTCCTTGGTGATGAGCTTGGCCTTGGACTTCCCGAACTGCATGACCCGGGAGCCGCCGCCCTGCATCTGATTCATCAGGAACAGGAAGACGACGACGATGAGGACGAAGGGCAGCAGCGAGAGCAGGATGCCCACGAAGGGGTTCTGCTTCGACGGGGAAACGGTGTACCCGTCGGGGATCTGCTTGTCCTCGAACTTGGCCTGCAGACTCTTGGCGACGTCGACGCCCTGGTCACCGATGTAGCTGGCCTGGAGCTTGCCGGAGTCCTCGACCTTCTGGCCGTCCTTCAGCTCGACCTTGATGGTGCTCTCGTCGCCGGTGGTGAGCTTGGCCGACTTCACCTTGTTGTCGTTGATGGCCTGAATGACCTGGCCGGTGTCCACCGTCTTGTAGCCGCCGGACGAACCGACGACCTGCATCAACACGACCACGGCAAGGACGGCCAGCACGATCCACATGACCGGCCCACGGAAGTATCGCTTCACGTCCATCCATACGGAGCGATGACGCCCCGTCCCTCCTGCCATAGTGAGTTTGATAAGGCTGTTTGAAGCTGTTTGAAGAACTGTTCTTCGGACGGTACCCCAGCATTGTCACCCGACGCCGCAGGGGACGACCGGTAAACGGCCCTTCGCATGCTCCAACGGCGGGGAGCCCGGAAGGGTTCCCGGCCGTCTCGCGCGTGCTCAGCCGCCGTACACGTGCGGCGCGAGCGTGCCGACGAACGGCAGGTTGCGGTACTTCTCCGCGTAGTCCAGGCCGTACCCGACGACGAACTCGTTCGGGATGTCGAAGCCGACCCACTTCACGTCGATGGCGACCTTGGCCGCCTCCGGCTTGCGCAGCAGCGTGCAGACCTCGAGGGAGGCGGGCTCGCGCGAGCCGAGGTTGGTGAGCAGCCAGGACAGGGTCAGTCCGGAGTCGATGATGTCCTCGACGATCAGGACGTGCTTGCCCTTGATGTCGGTGTCGAGGTCCTTGAGGATCCGTACGACGCCGGAGGACTGGGTGCCCGCGCCGTACGAGGACACGGCCATCCAGTCCATCGTGACGGGGGTGGACAGGGCGCGTGCCAGGTCCGCCATGACCATCACGGCGCCCTTGAGGACCCCGACGATCAGCAGGTCCTTGCCCGCGTACTCCGCGTCGACCTTGCCGGCCAGTTCGGCCAGCTTCGCGTCGATCTCTTCCTTGGTGATGAGCACCGACTTGAGGTCGGTGCCCATGTCTTTCGCGTCCACCCGCATCACTTTCGGTCGTCCCACCGGCCGCCGCGACGTGAGCCGCGGTGTCAGCCTTGCCGGATGACCAGTCTGCCACCCTGCCGCTGAGCGAGGACTTTGCCCGGGAGATTGATCTCCCCCTGGCCGCGCCATCCGGTGATCAGACGGTCGACTTCCTCGATGTGGCGGGCGAAGAGCGCGCCGGCCGGGGCGCCCGCCTCGATGGCGGCTTTGCGCAGGATGCGGCGGCGCACGGCGGGCGGGAGCGCGTACAGCTTGGCGCATTCGAGGAGCCCGGCCGCGTCCCGTACGGAGTCGGCGGCTTCTCTGGCCCAGGTGTCGAGGGCGTCGGCATCGTCCCGGGAGAGCTGGGCCGTACGGGCGAGCGCCTCGACGACGCCCTTGCCGAGCGCCTTCTCCAGGGCGGGCAGTCCTTCGTGGCGCAGCCGGGAGCGGGTGTAGGCGGGGTCCGTGTTGTGCGGGTCGTCCCAGACGGGCAGGTGCTGGACGAGGCAGGCCTTGCGGGCGGTCTGCCGGTCGAGCTGGAGGAAGGGGCGCCGGTAGCGGCCTTCGGACCCCGGTCCGCCGGAGACGGGTGCCATGCCGGACAGGGAGCGGATCCCGGAGCCGCGGGCGAGGCCGAGCAGGACGGTCTCGGCCTGGTCGTCGCGGGTGTGGCCGAGCAGGACGGCGGCTGCGCCGTGGCGCTGGGCGGCCTCGTCGAGGGCGGCGTAGCGGGCGTCGCGGGCGGCGGCCTCGGGGCCGCCTTCGCGGCCGACCTGGACGGTGACGGACTCGACGGGGTTGAGGCCGAGGGCGGTCAGACGCAGGACGACATCCTCGGCCCGGGAGTCGGAGCCGGGCTGCAGACCGTGGTCGACGGTGATGCCACCGGCGCGGATGCCGAGTTTGGGCGCTTCGAAGGCGAGGGCGGAGGCGAGCGCCATGGAGTCGGCGCCGCCGGAGCAGGCGACGAGCACGAGGGGGCCGTGCGGCTGCTCATCGCCCGGGGGGTGGGGTTGTGCGCTGAGGATGTCGTGGAGTACGCGGCGGACCGCCAGGCGTATCGCTGCGACCGCAGGATGGGGACCCATGTCCGGTTCCCTTCATTCCGTGTCTGGGGGGTGGGCGCCAGAAAGAGAGCTGGCTCAGTCGCTCAACGCTTTTCCGGTGGGTTCGGTCACGCAGAGTGCCTCGATGGTGACAGAGCCGAGCCATTCCCTGAGCATCGCACGCCTACCCGCGGCCCACGGTCCCTCGGATGGGTGATCCTGAGCAATTCGGGACGCCGTCTACGGGGCGTCGTGAGCCCCGTCCGCCTTGTTGTGCACCCGCGCGACCCAGTCTGCGGGTTTGGCGATCTCGGCCTTGGTGGGGAGCGTGTTGGGCGAGGTCCAGACGCGGTTGAAGCCGTCCATGCCGACCTGGTCGACGACGGCGCGCACGAACCGTTCGCCGTCGCGGTACTGGCGCAGTTTGGCGTCGAGGCCGAGGAGTTTGCGCAGGGCGAGGTCGAGCCGGGAGGCACCCTTCTGCCTGCGCTCCCTGAACTTCTCGCGGATCTCGCCGACGGTCGGTACGACCGCGGGTCCCACGCCGTCCATCACGTAGTCCGCGTGGCCTTCGAGCAGGGACATGACGGCGGTGAGGCGGGCCAGGATCTCGCGCTGGGCCGGGGACTGGACGAGTTCGACGAGGGAGCGTCCGCCGTCGTCCTCCTCACCCTCGGGGCGTCCGCCCGCGAGGGACTGGGCGGCTTCCCTGATGCGCTCCAGGAACGTGGAGGGGTCGACCTCGGTCTCGGCGAGGAACGACTGGATCTCACCCTCCAGGTGGTCGCGCAGCCAGGGCACGGCGGTGAACTGGGTACGGTGCGTCTCCTCGTGGAGGCAGACCCAGAGCCGGAAGTCGTGCGGGTCGACGTCCAGTTCGCGCTCGACGTGGACGATGTTCGGCGCGACGAGCAGGAGGCGGCCGCCGCCGGTCGGCGAGGCGGGCAGGTCGCGCGAGGCCGGGGCGAAAGTCTCGTACTGGCCGAGGACGCGGGAGGACATGAACGACAGGAGCATGCCGAGTTCGACGCCGGTGACCTTGCCGCCGACCGCGCCGAGCACGGCGCCGCCCGCGCCCGAGCGGCGCTCCTGCATCTTGTCGAGGAGTGGCCGCAGGATCTCGCGGAAGCCCTCGACGTTGGCCCGTACCCAGCCGGGCCGGTCCACGACGAGGACGGGGGTGTCGTGCGCGTCCTCGGTGGCCATGCGCGTGTACGCGCGTACGTGCTCCTCGGAGGACTTGGCGTGCCGGCGCAGCTCCGCGACGATGGCCCGCGCCTCGTCCCGGCTCACTTCCGGGCCTGGTCGTACGAGTCGGGTCGCGGTCGCCACCGCGAGGTTCCAGTCGACCATCCCTGAACTGGCAGCACCGCCGATGCTCGTCATGCGTCAACGGTACGTGACCTCTTCCGCACACGGAGGGGGTTGCGCGGGGCTGTGTTCAGCGGCAGGCGCGATCGGCGTCCGCCGGGCGAGCGGGTTCCGGGGCCGCCCGAGCCGGCCGAGGACGGGTCGGTGCCGGTCCGGGCGCCTACGGGACCGGTTCCCGGGGCGCCTGTCGCGGCGGCGGGACGGCCGGCACGGGTGCCGGTGAAGTCCACGAAGGGCTACGCGGACGCGGGAGCCGCGTGCGGCACCGTCGGGCGAACGGACCGGCGTCCGCCCGGAGCGAGTCGCTTCCCACCTGTTCAGCGGCAGCCGCAGTTCGCGACCGAGGAAGCCAGCCGGTCGAGCCCCGCCTGGGCGGACTGGGGGCCTGGGGCGCCCTGGGTCATGAAGGCGAAGACGAGGAGGCGTCCGTCGGCGTCGACGACCGTGCCGGCGAGAGTGTTCACGCCGGTCAGGGTGCCGGTCTTGGCGCGGACGAGGCCCGTTCCGGAGGCGTCGGCCGCGTCGTCGTAGCGGCTGCTGAGGGTGCCGGTGAAGCCCGCGACGGGCAGCCCGGTGAGCACGGAGCGCAGTTCGGGGCGGCCGGGTTCGGCGGCTTTGGCGAGGAGGCCGGTGAGCAGCTCCGCGGAGACCTTGTCGGCGCGGTCGAGGCCGCTGCCGTCGGCGAAGCGGACGCCGGTGAGCGGCAGGCCGAGCTTGTCGAGCTGCTTCCTTATGGCCCTGCCCGCGCCGTCGAAGGAGTGGTCTTCGTGCGCGGCGACGGCGGCCTGCCGGGCAAGGGCCTCGGCGATGTCGTTGTCGCTGTGCGTCAGCATGCGTTCGACCAGGGCGAAGAGCGGGGGCGACTCGACCTTGGCGACATCCTCGGCCTTGCCGGGCGCCTTGCCCGCGCGCGGGTCGCCGCCCTTGGTCCTGATGCCGCGTTCGCGCAGCAGGCCGTCGAAGGTGCGGGCCGCCGACGCGGCGGGGTCCTCCGCGCGCGTGGCGGGCCCGCTGGTGGAGTCGTCGGCGCGGCCCTCGTCGACCATCAGGGCGGTGACCTGGGCGAGGTTCTCGTTGAAGCCGATGGGGTGGGTGGCGGGCCCGGAGTAGAGCGAGGCGTCGTAGGCGAGCGTGATCTCGGTGGTGCCGCCCGCCTTGAGGGCAGCGGCCGTTTTGTCGGCGAGAGTGCGCAGGCTGGCGGCGCCGTAAGGATTCTTCTGACGCATTGTCAGGGTGGGGTCGCCGCCGCCGACCAGAACGAGCTTTCTGGCGTCCTTGTCGAGGACCGTACGGGTCGCAATGCGGTGATCGGGGCCGGCCGCCGACAGGGCCGCGACCGCCGTGGCCAGCTTGGTCGTGGACGCCGGGGTGAGGGGGTCGCCCGAGGACTTCCCGTAGAGCTGCTTGCCGGTGACGGCGTCGACGACCGAGGCCGTGCGGTGCGTCCCGAGCGCGGGGTCCCTCAGGAGCGGGTCGAGCACGTCGGCGAGGGCCGAGCGGGTCGGCGCCGGCACGGTCGCGCCGGGCGCGGCCAGGACCGCGGGGGCGGTGGGCGCGGCGGGCGACCGGCCGGGCCCGTTGCCTGGGGCACCGCCGTGATCTGCGCCACCCCCGGCCACCTGGGAGACCGACCGGTCCGCCTCGGCCTTACGCTGGCCGGAAGCGTCCCAGGGACCGGTCGTGGCCACCACGACGGCGGCGAGGGCAAGGCCCACGGCCGTCGCGCCCGCCGCGACGTGCTTGGTCCTCGCTCGCACCACCGCTGTGGCAGCGGTCTTCGCCGCGCTCGTCAAGAGCTGCGAAGCCTTCGGCTCCGGCACTGCGGACCAGCCCCTTTCGCGATCACACACCTGCGTGAGGGACACTTAACCACTGCCCCTCACCGCGCGATCACTTCCGGGCGGCGCACCGGCTCCCGAGTCGGCTGGGGGTCCGGGGGTCATCCCCCGGGAGATGCAGTACCACCAGTCGTATGTGTTGATCATGGAGGAGCCACCGGTGGAGTTCGACGTCACGATCGAGATTCCGAAGGGTTCGCGGAACAAGTACGAGGTCGACCACGAGTCCGGCCGGATCCGTCTGGACCGTCGTCTGTTCACCTCGACCGCCTACCCGACGGACTACGGATTCGTCGAGAACACCCTCGGCGAGGACGGTGACCCGCTGGACGCCCTGGTCATCCTGGACGAGCCGACCTTCCCGGGCTGCCTCATCAAGTGCCGCGCCATCGGCATGTTCCGGATGACGGACGAGGCCGGCGGCGACGACAAGCTGCTGTGCGTCCCCGCGACGGACCCGCGGATGGAGCACCTGCGCGACATCCACCACGTCTCCGAGTTCGACCGCCTGGAGATCCAGCACTTCTTCGAGGTCTACAAGGACCTGGAGCCCGGCAAGTCCGTCGAGGGCGCCGACTGGGTGGGCCGCACCGAGGCCGAGGCCGAGATCGAGCGCTCGTACAAGCGCGCCCAGGACCAGGGCGGCCACTGACCCGAGCGGTCACTCACCGAAGCGTTCACGTACGGGCCGCACGACCTCGACCGGGGTCGGGCGGCCCGTTCGTGTAGTCATGCGCATACTGAGGCGTACGGGAGGCAGACGCTTAGTACGTAGACGTGCGTAGGCGGACGTACGTCGGGCGAGGAAAGCACAGAGGTGTCACACAGGTGACGGACCGGGAGACGGAGGCCCTTGAGGACCGCAAACCGCAGTCCGACGAGGCCCGCAGCCAGTTCACACAGCCCATCGGGGTGGTGTCGGCGCCTGCGCCGGTGGACGAGGAGTCGTCGACCACCTCGGAGTTCTCGCTTCCCGAGGGCCTGAGTTACCAGGCGACCGAACCGTCCGACGCGGAGGGCTCCGCCTTCACCCCGCCGGCGACCTACAGCTCGCGCCAGTCCCCGCCCGCGTTCACCCCGGCGCACGGCATCCCCATGGTCAAGCTGACCCGGGAGGCGCCCTGGCAGGACCGGATGCGCACCATGCTGCGGATGCCGGTCGCCGACCGGCCCGCGCCCGAGGCGGTGCAGAAGCAGGACGACGCGGGGCCCGCCGTGCCGCGCGTGCTCGACCTGACGCTGCGTATCGGGGAGCTGCTGCTCGCGGGCGGTGAGGGCGCCGAGGACGTGGAGGCGGCGATGTTCGCCGTGTGCCGCTCCTACGGGCTCGACCGGTGCGAGCCGACGGTGACGTTCACGCTGCTCTCGATCACCTTCCAGCCCTCGCTCGTCGACGACCCGGTGACCGCGTCGCGCACCGTGCGCCGCCGCGGCACCGACTACAACCGGCTCGCGGCCGTGTTCCGGCTCGTCGACGACATCAGCGACGACGACGACGAGGTCGTCGTCACCCTGGAGGAGGCCTACCGGCGCCTCGCGGAGATCCGCCGCAACCGCCACCCCTACCCCGGCTGGGCGCTCACCGGGGCGAACGGCCTGCTCGCCGGGTCCGCCTCGATCCTCGTCGGCGGTGACCTCCTGGTCTTCATCGCCGCGGCGGTCGGCGCGATGCTCGGCGACCGCCTGGCCTGGCTGTGCGCGGGCCGCGGGTTCCCGGAGTTCTACCAGTTCACGGTGGCCGCGATGCCGCCCGCCGCGATCGGCCTGGTGCTCACCCTCGCGGACGTGGACGTGAAGGCGTCGGCGGTGATCACCGGTGGGCTCTTCGCGCTGCTGCCGGGACGGGCGCTGGTGGCGGGCGTGCAGGACGGCCTGACGGGCTTCTACATCACGGCATCGGCACGCCTGCTCGAAGTCATGTACTTCTTCGTGGGCATCGTCATCGGCGTACTGATCATGCTGTACGTCGGTGTGCAGCTGCACGCGGAGCTCAACCCCGAGGCGGCGCTGCACCCCGTCCACCGGCCGTACTGGCAGATCGCCGCGTCGATGGCGCTCTCGCTCGCCTTCGCCGTCCTGCTCCAGCAGGAACGTTCGACCGTGCTCGCCGTGACGCTCAACGGCGGTGTGGCCTGGGTGGTCTACGGGGCGATGCACGACGCGGGCGGCATCTCGCCGGTCGCCTCCACCGCCGCCGCGGCCGGGCTCGTCGGCCTGTTCGGCCAGTTGTTCTCGCGCTACCGGTTCGCGTCGGCGCTGCCCTACGTCACGGCCGCGATCGGCCCGCTGCTGCCCGGTTCGGCCACGTACTTCGGGCTGCTCGCGATCGCCCACAACGACGTGAACCACGGGATCGTCTCGCTGTCCAAGGCCGCCGCGCTCGCCCTGGCCATCGCCATCGGGGTGAACCTCGGTGGCGAGATCTCCCGGCTCTTCCTGCGCTCGCCGGGGGCGGCGAACCGCCGCGCGGCCAAGCGGACGCGCGGCTTCTAGACGGAGCCCTGCTTCCGGGAGATGCCTTACCGCTTGGCGTGACGGCCGCGCTGGCCCTGCGCCGGGGGCTGCGCCTGGTCGCCCGCGGCGGGGCCCGGGTCCTCCTGCGCCGCCTTCTTGGACTTGCTGCGCGCCCGCAGGAACTCGATCGCGATCGGCACCACCGAGACGAGGACGATCAGGATCAGGATCGCCTCGATGTTCTTGTGCACGAACTCGATGTTGCCCAGCCAGGAGCCGAGCAGCGTCACGCCGGCGCCCCACAGGACGCCGCCCATCACGTTGTACGTGATGAACGAGCGGTACTTCATACCGGAGACACCGGCGATGATCGGCGTGAACGTGCGGACGATCGGCACGAAGCGGGCCAGGACCAGCGACTTGGGGCCGTGCTTCTCGAAGAACTCGTGCGCCTTCTGCACGTTCTCCTGCTTGAACAGCTTGGAGTCGGGGCGCCGGAACAGCGACGGGCCGACCTTGTTGCCGAAGAGATAGCCCGCCTGGTCGCCCAGGATCGCCGCGACGCAGATCAGCCCGACCGCGCCCCACAGCGGGAAGTCCAGGGTGCCCGCGGTGATCAGCAGGCCCGTGGTGAACAGCAGCGAGTCGCCCGGCAGGAAGAAGCCGATCAGCAGACCCGACTCGGCGAACACGATCAGCAGCAGACCCCAGATGCCGAACGTGTTCAGCAGATAGTCCGGGTCCAGCCAGCTTGGTCCGAGAGCAAGCGTCATCACGGGTCCGGGCTCCTGGGGGCTTGGGAAACGATACGGAACAGACCGACACGAAGGTCAGGCAAGGCAATGGTGATGCAAAGTTATCAACGCCCATCGCCTGTGCCAGGTTCCAGTGGCCCCTTCAGGATGCACTGTGCCCCAACTGTGGCAAACCTGTCGGTCAGCCACCGTGCCGTGCGGCGTTCGCGTGGATGGCGTCCCGCAGGTGCTCCGCGACGCCCTCGCCCATGGAGTCGTAGAACGCCTTGAACCGCTCGTCGGCCACGTACATGTCACCCAGGCAGACGTGCATCGCGTACGGGCATGCGTAGAACCAGCGCGAGATGTGCGCGCGGTGCTCCTCGGCCAGGCCCATGGCGTCCTCGCCCGTCGCGGGGGCGCCGGAGGCGACGAGGGCCGCGTAGCGCGCGCTCCAGTCGTCGACCTCGGCCTGGAGCCGCTTCCAGTCCTCCTTGCCGTAGCCGGCGGCCCGGCGCTGGGACTCGGCGTACTCCGCCGTGCCGCCCCAGCGCTCCTCGGCCTCCTCGGCGTACTGCCCGGGGTCCTTGTCCCCGAAGACCTCGAAGCGCTCCTCGGGCGTGAGCTGGATTCCCATCTTCTGTGCCTCCATGGCGTGTTCGACGGCGTCGGCCATCTTCCGCAGTCGTTCGATACGGGCGACGAGTACTTCGTGCTGGCGGCGCAGGTGCTCGCGCGGGTCCGTCGCCGGGTCGTCGAGCAGGGTGCGCACCTCCTCCAGCGGGAAGCCGAGCTCGCGGTAGAAGAGGATCTGCTGGAGCCGGTCGAGATCGGCCTCGCTGTAGCGGCGGTGGCCCGCCCGGCTGCGCTCGCTCGGCGCGAGCAGGCCGATCTCGTCGTAGTGGTGCAGGGTGCGCACCGTGACACCGGCGAATCCGGCCACCTGACCCACCGGGTAGCTCATCGCGGGGCCTCCTGATCGTCGTCGCGTTCCCGCTGTCGTCCGTGGTGGCAAGCCTGGGTCCTCACGCCGCGTGAGGTGCAAGCCTGGCCCGCACTCCGGGTGTTATGCGTGGAATGTCCGCTTACAGTGTCGCCGTGAGCCCTGATGAAGCCGTCGTCGCGCCGCCCACCGCCCAGCCCGCCGTCTCCGCTCGCACCCTGCTGCCGCTCGTCGCGCCCGCGCTCGTGGCCGGCGTCGGGTGCAGTCTGCTGTTCCTCGCGGTGAGCGGCGCCGCCGAGAAGCTTCAGGACGTGCTGTGGAGCGACCTGCCCGACGCGCTCGGCATCGGCCGGTACTCCACGCTCTGGATGATCGTCATGCTGACCGCGACCGGCATCCTCGTGGGGATCGTCGTGTGGAAGGCCCCCGGCCACGCGGGCCCCGACCCGGCGACGCTCGGCCTCGGCGGTGAGGAGCCGCTGCCGCCGTACGTCCTGCCGGGTCTGGTCGTCGCGACGGCGCTGATGCTCGCGGGCGGGCCCAGCCTCGGCCCGGAGAACCCGATCATCGCCACCAATGTCGCCCTGGCGTTCTGGCTCGGCCGCAAGGTGCTGCCGAGGGCGCCGGGCGCGCTGTGGGTGTCGCTCGCCTCGGCCGCGACGATCGGCGCCCTGTTCGGCACGCCGGTCGCCGCCGCGCTCGTCGTCTCCGAGGCGCTGGCCGGGAAGCCGATGCCGATCAGGGGCTCGCTCTGGGACAACCTCTTCGGGCCGCTCCTCGCCGCCGCCGCGGGCGCGCTGACCACGACCCTTGTCGCCTCGCCCTCCTTCGACCTGGGCCTGCCGCACTTCGGCCGGCCCGGCTGGGGCGACCTGCTCGCGACGATCGTGGTGGCCTGCGCCGCCACCGTCCTCGGCATGCTCGCGGTCCTCGCCTTCCCCTACGTCCACGGCGCCTTCGCGCGGCTGCGGCACCCGATGCTGACGCTGCCGCTCGGCGGGCTCGTGCTCGGCCTCCTCGGCGCGCTCGGCGGGCATCTCACGCTGTTCAAGGGCCTGGGAGAGGTGGGTGAGCTGGCCGCCGATCCGGAGGGCTGGTCAGCGGGGCAGTTCGCGGTGATGACCGTGGTGAAGCTGGCGGCGCTGCTGATCGCCGCGTCCTGCGGGTTCCGGGGCGGCCGGATCTTCCCGGCGGTGTTCGTCGGCGCCGCGTTCGGCCTGTGCGCGCACGCGCTCGTCCCCGGCGTCCATGTCTCGGTCGGGGTCGCGGCGGGCGTCCTCGGGATGCTGCTCGCGATCACCCGGCAGGGCTGGGTCAGCCTCTTCACCGCCGCCGTGCTCGTCGCCTCGCCCGCGATCCTCGCCCTCATGTGCGTAGCTTCTTTGCCCGCTTGGCTCCTGGTGACGGGGCGGGCGCAGATGCAACTCTCGAAGGACGGAACGTCCTTGCGCTGACACCTCTGCCCACCCTGGAAAACACCCGCTCACAGGAGTTGATGGCATGTCTCCGCTGCACATGAGCCCGTCCGACAAACCCGGCGAACCGCACCTGTCCGTCAACCCGCTGGTCGGGGAGGCCAACCCGACGGCCGGGATGTCCGAGGCGCCGCCCAAGCACCGCCTGCCCGACCGGCCGCTCGCGCCCATGACCGCGCACCAGCTCGTGCGCGACGAGCTGATGCTCGACGGGAACGCCCGCCTCAACCTCGCCACCTTCGTCACCACGTGGATGGAGCCGCAGGCCGGGGTCCTGATGGACGAGTGCCGGGACAAGAACATGATCGACAAGGACGAGTACCCGCGCACGGCCGAGCTGGAGAAGCGCTGCGTGGCGATGCTCGCCGACCTGTGGAACGCGCCGGACCCGTCGGCCGCCGTCGGCTGTTCGACGACGGGGTCCAGTGAGGCGTGCATGCTCGCCGGGATGGCGCTCAAGCGGCGCTGGGCGCGGAAGAACGCGGACCGCTACCCCTCACGGGAGGCCCGGCCCAATCTCGTCATGGGCGTGAACGTGCAGGTCTGCTGGGAGAAGTTCTGCAACTTCTGGGAGGTCGAGGCGCGGCAGGTGCCGATGGAGGGCGACCGCTTCCACCTCGACCCGGCGGCGGCCGCCGAGCTCTGCGACGAGAACACGATCGGTGTCGTCGGCATCCTCGGCTCCACCTTCGACGGGTCGTACGAGCCGGTCGCCGATCTGTGCGCGGCGCTCGACGCCCTCCAGGAACGGACCGGGCTCGACATCCCCGTACACGTGGACGGGGCGTCCGGCGCCATGGTCGCCCCGTTCCTCGACCCGGACCTCGTCTGGGACTTCCGGTTGCCGCGCGTGGCGTCCGTCAACACCTCGGGCCACAAGTACGGACTGGTCTACCCGGGCGTCGGCTGGGCCCTGTGGCGCACGGCGGAGGCGCTCCCCGAGGAGCTGGTCTTCCGCGTGAACTACCTGGGCGGCGACATGCCGACGTTCGCCCTCAACTTCTCGCGGCCCGGCGCCCAGGTCGTCGCCCAGTACTACACGTTCCTGCGCCTGGGCCGGGAGGGCTACCGCGCGGTCCAGCAGGCGTCCCGCGACGTGGCGCGCGGCCTGGCCGAACGGATCGAGGCGCTGGGCGACTTCCGGCTCGTCACACGCGGCGACGAACTGCCCGTCTTCGCGTTCACGACGGCGCCGGACGTGACGTCCTTCGACGTGTTCGACGTGTCACGGCGGCTGCGGGAGCGCGGCTGGCTGGTCCCCGCCTACACGTTCCCGGCGAACCGGGAGGACCTGGCGGTGCTCCGGATCGTGTGCCGCAACGGCTTCTCGGCCGACTTGGCCGAGCTCCTCATCGAGGACCTGAACCGGCTGCTCCCGGAGCTGCGCCGCCAGCCGCACCCGTACACCCAGGACCGGGGAGCGGCGACGAGCTTCCACCACTAGCTCTCAGGTCCGGGCGTACGGGTTCTCCTGGCCGTCCGCGAGGACGGCCACGAACGGCTCGCCCTCGCCCGCGAACGTGTAGGCGCCGCCCTCGATGCGGCCGATGAGGGCGCGGGTCCACTCCGCGCCCGTGTCGGCCGAGTGCACCCAGTAGTTCATGATCTCGCCGATGTGGCCGAGCTGCCCTGGGCCGCCCTCGGGTGTGTAGTACTCGGTGACGGAGGTGCGCCACTCCTCGATGCGGCGCACCCGATCCTCAAGGAGCGCGACGGCCTCCGCGCGCGGCAGGTCGACCATGAAGCCGAGCGCGGCGGTGAGGCTGTCGGACCGCTGGTCGTTCGCGGTCAGGGACGAGCGGAGCAGGGTGAAGTACTCCTTCGTGCCCTGCTCCGTGATCTCGTACTCGGTGCGCGGCGGGCCGCCTGCCGTGGACGGTTCCGTCTCGTGCGCGACGAGCAGCCCTTCCTTCGCCATCTGCTTGAGGGCGTGGTAGATCGAGCCAGGCTTGGCGTTCGACCACTCGTGCGCGCCCCAGTACTCCAGGTCGCTGCGCACCTGGTAGCCGTGCGCACGGCCGTGCTGGCGCACGGCTCCGAGGACCAGGAGGCGGATGGCTGACATACGGCCAGCGTATGGCCCCGGACCGCTCAGTTCTGCGCGAGGGCGACCAGTTCGAAGGCGGTCTTGCCGTCCAGGGACTCGCGGATGATGTCGGCGTGCCCGGCGTGCCGGGCCGTCTCGCGGATCAGGTGCAGGCCGAGCCAGCGCACCGAGACGGCGGGGCAGCCGAAGAACCACGGGTCGGGCGGGAGCGGGAAGGTGTCGTCCAGGCTGGGCGCGGCGCGGAAGAACTCCTCGGTGCGGCGGGCGACGTCCTCGTAGTGGTCGAGGGTCTCCTTGACCGTCTCGTCGCCGACGAGGCGGAAGCTGTCGCCCCAGTTCCCGGCGTTCCGCTGGATGTCCGGGGCGATCTGCTGCGCCCGCGCGATCCAGCCCTGCTCGACCTCGGCCACGTGCTTGAGGAGCCCCGCGAGGGAGAGCTCGCTGGCGCTGGGTGTCGTGGTGGCCTGCTCGTCGGTGAGGCCGAGCAGGGCTCGGCGGATGCCGCCGCGCTGCTCGGCGATGAAGGCGAGCAGCGCCCCGCGCTCGTCGCCGGGGGCTTCGGGGTGCACGTGCATGACCATGAGGGCCGCCTCTCGTGTCGGGGGACATCCCGGGGTGAGGAGAGAAACGTAGAACCGATGTAGGTCAGATCCTGACCGCTATGGGCAGCGCTTGCATGAGCGGCTCCGGGAAGGGCAGACGCACAGTGAGCTGTAACCAACGGGACACCCCGCGTGCACGTGCATCTGCCCATGCAGCAGCACGTGAACGCAGCTATGCTCTCGCACAGTTGGGACAGTTGATCACCACCGGGGAGCGAACCGTGCACCACGTGTACAACGGCATGGCGGCCACGGATCTGCACGGAGTGGTCTGGCAGAAGAGCAGGCACAGCAATTCGCAGGGCTCCTGCGTGGAGTTCGCCAAGTTGCCCGGTGGCCGCGTGGCCGTGCGCAACTCCAACTACCCGGAGGGGCCCGCCCTCGTCTACACGCCCGCCGAGATCGAGGCGATGCTGCTCGGCGTGAAGGACGGCGAGTTCGACCATCTCGTGGCCGGCGCCTGACACGGGGCGGCCGTCACACCCGGAACAGCGCCCAGACCACCTTGCCGCCGAGCGTGCCGGCCAGCGGGTGCCAGCCCCAGCTGTCGCTGAAGGACTCGACGAGGAAGAGACCGCGCCCGGACTCGGCGGAGAAGTCGTCCTGCGGCTCACCGGCCGCGGGGCTCTCGTTGCTGGGGTCGCGCACCGCGCACACCACCCGCGTCGCCCAGCGCATCAGGTGCAGGCGTACGGGCGGCTCCTGATCGTCCGGCGCGTCCGCGGGCAGCGCGTGCCGCAGGGCGTTGGTGACCAGCTCGGAGACGACCAGACAGATGTCCTCGAAGCGCTCGGGGACATCCCACTCGGTCAGCGTCGCGCGCGTGAACCGCCGTGCGCAGCGCACCGCTTCGAACCGCGCCGGCAGCGCGCACGAGGCGGCGCTGGAGACGGCCGAGGGGTCGATGGGGGGAAGCCCCTGCCGTAAAGGCTCGAGCATGGTCGATCCGTTCGTCCCCATGCGAGGCACTCCCCAGATTCGCGTGCGTAGCGAGCGGTGGTGGCGACCATCGTTCCGAATGCGTACTACGGATGCAAGGGCAGATGCACGTGCACGTGCCAGACTTGGACCTTCCCGTACCGCTTCTTGCCCGTTTCTCCCTACGACTTCTTGCGCAGGTCTTTCGCGATCTCTCCGTTTCTGTAACCGAACGCATACAGCGTGGCGCGTTTTAATGGCAGACTTCGGCCCTTGAACCGATGGGGAGGCAGAGACGTGACCGCTGGGGATCCGAGCGGCTCGGTGGTGCGGCGCATTCTGTTGGGCTCGCAACTGAGGCGCCTGAGGGAATCGCGCGGCATCACCCGCGAGGCCGCCGGATACTCGATCCGCGCCTCGGAATCCAAGATCAGCCGCTTGGAGTTGGGACGGGTGAGCTTCAAGGCCAGGGACGTCGAGGACCTGTTGACCCTGTACGGGGTGAGCGACGAGGCCGAGCGCGGAGCGCTGCTCTCCCTCGTGAAGGAGGCCAACGTCGCGGGCTGGTGGCACAGTTACTCGGACGTGCTGCCCGGCTGGTTCCAGACATATGTGGGCCTCGAAGGCGCCGCCTCGGCGATCCGCGGGTACGAGGCCCAGTTCGTGCACGGCCTGCTGCAGACCGAGGCGTACGCGCACGCGGTCGTCGAGCGCGGCATGCGCGGCGCGTCCCACGAGGACGTCGAGCGGCGCGTCGCACTGCGGCTCGCGCGGCAGAAGGTGCTGGTCGCGGAGCGCGCGCCGGAGGTGCGGTTCGTCCTCGACGAGGCCGCGCTGCGCCGGGTGCACGGCGGCCCCGAGGTGATGCGCGGGCAGCTCGACCACCTCGTGGAGGCCGCGCAGATGCCGCACATCACGCTCCAGGTCGTGCCGTTCGGTCACGGCTGGCACGCCGGCGAGTCCGGGACCTTCACGCTCCTCTCGTTCCCCGAGTCCGACCTCCCGGACGTCGTCTTCCTCGAACAGCTCACCAGCGCCCTCTACCTGGACAAGGCCGAGGACGTGGCGCAGTACGAGAAGGCGATGCAGCGGCTCCAGGAGGAGTGCCCCTCACCGGAGGAGAGCCTGAGGCTCCTTGAGCGAATCTCGGCCGAATTCGCTCAGTGAGTACGCCAGTTGCGTGCGTGACTTGTGAGGACTTCGACCACAACTGACGAGTAACCGTCCTACGATGACGTCCCATTCAGGTGTCCGGCGCGGCAGCAAGGGATCTCGGCCATGACGTCACACGCGTACTTCACGGAGCTGGACCGGCAGTACATCGACGGTTCGTGGCGCACCGGACGCGGGTCGTGGGACATCCTCGACCTCAACCCGTACACCGGTGACAAGCTCGCCTCCATCACCGTCGCCTCCGTGGAGGAGGTCGACGAGGCGTACCGGGCGGCCGAGCGGGCGCAGAAGGAGTGGGCGCGGACCAACGCGTACACGCGCCGCCTCGTCTTCGAGCGGGCGCTGCGCCTCCTGGAGGAGCGCGAGGGCGAGGTGGCCGAGGCGATCATCGACGAGCTCGGCGGCACCCGCGTCAAGGCCGGGTTCGAGCTGCACCTCGCCAAGGAGTTCCTGCGCGAGTCGATCCAGCTGGCGCTGCGCCCGCAGGGCCGCGTCATCCCCTCCCCCGACGACGGCAAGGAGAACCGCGTCTACCGGGTGCCGGTCGGGGTGGTCGGGGTCATCTCGCCGTTCAACTTCCCGTTCCTGCTGTCGCTGAAGTCGGTGGCGCCCGCGCTCGCGCTGGGCAACGGCGTCGTGCTCAAGCCGCACCAGTGCACGCCCGTCGTCGGCGGCACGCTGGTCGCGAAGCTCTTCGAGGACGCGGGGCTGCCGCCCGGTCTCCTCAACGTCGTCATCACCGACATCGCCGAGATCGGCGACGCCCTCCTCACGCACCCGGTGCCGAAGGTCATCTCCTTCACCGGCTCGGACGCGACCGGCCAGCACGTGGCGACGGTGTGCGCCTCGCAGTTCAAGCGCGCCGTCCTCGAACTCGGGGGCAACAGCGCCCTGACCGTCCTCGACGACGCCGACATCGACTACGCGGTCGACGCGGCCGTCTTCAGCCGGTACGTGCACCAGGGCCAGGTCTGCATGGCCGCGAACCGCATCCTCGTGGACCGTTCCATCGAGGCGGAGTTCACGGAGAAGTTCGTCGCGAAGGTGGCGACGCTCAAGGCGGGCGACCCGCGCGACCCGGAGACCGTCATCGGCCCGCTCATCAACTCGACGCAGACCGACGCGGTCTCGGGCGTCGTCGAGCAGGCGGTGCGGGAGGGGGCGACGGTCCTGCTGCGCGGCGGCGTCGACGGCAACCTGGTGGAGCCGGTGGTCCTGACCGGGCTGCCCGCCGACTCACCGGTGCTGCGCCAGGAGATCTTCGGCCCCGTCGCGCTCCTCATCCCCTTCGACGGGGACGAGGAGGCGGTACGGATCGCGAACGACACCCCGTACGGGCTGAGCGGGGCGGTGCACACCGGTGACATCGAACGGGGCGTGGCGTTCGCCCACCGCATCGACACCGGCATGATCCACGTCAACGACGGCACCGTGCACGACGAGCCGCTGGTCGCCTTCGGCGGCGAGAAGCGCTCCGGGCTCGGCCGCCTCAACGGGGAGGCGACCGTGGAGTCCTTCACGACACAGAAGTGGATCTCCGTGCAGCACGGCCGGAGCCGCTTCCCGTTCTGACACGCCCCTCGTACGCCGTCGGGCTTACGAGGCGGTCCCGTAGCGGCGCTCGAAGCGCTCGACGCGGCCCGCCGTGTCCAGGACGCGCTGGTTGCCCGTGTAGAAGGGGTGGCTGACGTCGGAGATCTCGACGTCGACGACCGGATACGTGTTCCCGTCCTCCCACTCGATCGTCCGTTCGCTCGTCATGGTCGAGCGAGTGAGGAAGGCGTGGTTCGCGGCGCGGTCGCGGAACACGACCGGGCCGTAGGCGGGGTGGATGGCGTTGTTCATGGTCAGCGCTCCTCTCGGAAGTCGACGTGGCGGCCGGCGACGGGGTCGTACTTGCGCAGGGTGACCCGGTCGGGGTCGTTCCTGCGGTTCTTGCGGGTCACGTAGGTGTAGCCGGTCCCCGCTGTGGACCTGAGCTTGATCACTGGGCGGAGTTCGTTTCGTGCCATGCAGGCAGTATATGAAAATGGCAGCCATTTTCAATAGGCCGGGAGTGGGGCCGGCTGAGAGATGCGTCACGCCGACCGTCCTGGTTGACGGCTGGTAACTTCTGGCGCAATCCAGGTCGGCGGCAGGGACGTAGGGGGATGGTGTGCGCATCGGGAAGCGGATCGTGGCGGGCGTCGCGGTGGTGGTGGCGGCGCTGGCCGTGACGGGCTGCAGCAGTGACGACGGTGACGGCGGCAAGGACGAAAGCGCGCCGACGTCCTCGGCGGCGCCCGACGGCGGCTCGTCGTCCGGCTCCTCGTCCGACGCGCCGTCCGGTTCGGCCGGGTCCGCGAAGGACACCGAGGGCATCTGGAGCGCGACGACGGACGGCAAGGCCGTCGTCCTGGTGGTGGGCGGCGAGCAGGCCGCCCTGTCCACGGGCGACGGACACCTCTGCAACGGGACCGTGTCCGGCACCGGCACGCCGACCCTCGACCTGAAGTGCGCGGACGGGAACACCGACCGGACCACGGGGACGATCGAGTCCAACGACGGTTCGACGATGAAGGTGTCCTGGAAGACCGGCGCGGAGGACACGTTCACGAAGTCGACGGACGGGAAGCTGCCGACGGGTCTCCCGACGAGCCTGCCCAGCGGCCCGCAAACGGGCTGAACCTACTTCTCGGGTGTCTCCGGCACCTTCACGGTCATCGGCGGGTCGTCTGTGTCGAGCGCGTCCGAGAGCTTCTGGAGCGCCTCCGCGATCATGCCCGCGCCGCGCCGTACGACCCGGTCGGGGACGCCCTCGCCGTCCCAGGCGTCGAGGGCGTCCCGGACCGGCTCCCACGCGGGGACGCGGCGTTCGCGGATGGCGCGGGCCCCGTCGCGGGTCGCGGCGCGCAGGGCGTCGGCGAGGGCGTCCGCGGCCGGTACCGGGGTGGCGTCGCGCTCGGGCAGGTGGGCCTCCATCAGCATGGCGACGCGGCCCAGGCGCTGCAGGGCGTGCGCGGCGTCGTCGGCGGCGGCGTTCGACAGGCCGCGGTGGCGTACGGGCTCGGTCCTGGCCCGGTCGGCGGCTTCCTGCCAGGCGATGTGCGCGTCCCGCGCCTTGAGCAGCGCCTCGCGGACGTCCGGGGCGGCCTTGCCCGCCGGATGGGCGTAGTGGTCGACGACGACGGCCGCGTACTCGCCGAGCGCGGCCAGCCAGTCCGCGAGGCGGGTGCGCAGGCGCGGGGTCTCCCAGGCCGGGTAGAGGGCGTAGGAGAGAGTGGCGAGGATGCCGCCCGCGAGGGTGAGCACGAGCCGTTCGGGAACCGTCTGGCCCCAGGCCTCGCCGCCCATGCCGAGCAGGAAGACGACGTACGCGGAGACGCAGGCCTGCGAGGCGAGCTGGCCCGTGCGCATGAGCAGGTACATCAGTCCCGCGCACAGGACGGCCAGGGCGGCGGACACCTCGGTGCCGGGGTGGGCGAGCTGGACGACGCCGGTGGCCAGGGCGACTCCGACCAGGGTGCCGCCGAAACGGGCCACGGCGCGGGAGTACGTCTGTGAGAAGTCCGGCCGCATGACCATCACGGCGGACATCGGCGCCCAGTAGCCGTGCCCCAGCGGGAGCGCGCCGCCGATCAGGTACCCGGCGACCGCCACCGCGCAGACCCGGGTGGCGTGCCGCAGGATCGGCGACCCGGGCCGCGCCTCCCGCCGCATCGCCCGTACGGCGACGGGGAGGAGCTGGAAGAGGGTGGGGCGGCGCAGGGGGCGGCCGGGACCGGGGGCGGGAGGGGGCGCGGGGTTCAGGGGGAGCGGCTTGAGGCGCGGGCCGGGGCGGAGGGGAACGCGCGGGGTCAGACGGTGGCGCAGGGCCGCCGCCCAGGGGGCCGGGGGCGCCGGGGGCGGAGTGCCGCCCGCCGTCTCCACCACGTCCCTGAGGAGGGCGCCCAGGCGGGTCGCCGCCCGTCGCGCCGGGCCGGACAGGGTCTCGCCGAGGTCGGGCGAGCGGAACGCGGCGATCGCGCCCGGCGGGATGGAGACCGGGGTGCCGTGCCGGATCGCGCGGGCGGCGGCGTCCAGGATCGAAGCGGCGGCGGCGAGGAGTTCGCGGGCCCGGTCGCGCTCGGGCCCCTCGGCGGGGACGCCGACCGCCGGATCCGCGAGGGATGCCAGAACCGGCCGGATGCGCTCGGCGACACCGCGCGTGCCGTGCAACTGCGCGGGGCGGGTGCGGGCCTGGCGCGGGGTGAGCGCGGCGGCGTTGCGTGCCAGCATCAGCGGCGCCGGGTCGAACTCGGCGACCGGGTCGTGGCGCAGGCGGCGCGCGTAATCCGCCTCGGCGGCGAGCGCGTCGGCGAGTGCGTCACGGTGTGCTCCCCAGCGGCGTACGGGGAAGAGGATCACCAGCGCCGCCTGGACCAGGCCGCCGAAGGCCATGATCGCCGCGTGTCCCGCCGCCTCCGCGACCGTCGTCGGCAGGGTGATGGTGACCAGCATCATCGCCACGTTCGACGACGCGATGATGCCGATGGTCGGACCCGCGGCCCAGGACAGCCCGGCGAGAAAGGTCCAGAGGGCGAGGAGCGGCAGGAAGAGAACCAGGTGGGAGCCGGTGAGATAGCCCAGAAACGTGGACACGCCGAGACTCGCGCCGGAGGCGAGGGCCAGCTCCGGCCGGGGCCGCCAACTGCGCTGGAACGTGGCGATCGCCGCCTGGAACCCCCCGAACGCCGAGCCGGCCGCCACGGTGGGGCCGAACAGGGTCAGGCTGACGGCGATCACCACCGCCAGGCCGGCCGCCCCGCGCAGGGCGACCAGGGGTTCCAGCCGTTTCCGCTCGACGCTCAGCCCCGAGCGGGTGGTGTCCTTCAACGCCCGGAACCAACTCACTCCGCCAGAATAGGGTCATTCCCCACAAACGGGTCGGACGGCCGACTGCACCACCACCGCGGCTGGTCGCGCGTTCCCCACGCCCCTGATATGCGCGCGGCGTGCGCCATCTCAGCCCATGGGGCTGCGGCGCAGCCGCAAGCCACAGGGGCGCGGGGAACTGCGCGACCAGCCACGACGCACCCGCACCCAAAGGCGCACACTCACGGCACCCAGGGGCGCGGGGAACTGCGCGACCAGCCACGACGCACCCGCGTCCGCCGACGAGACCCGCCCCACGCACGTGCTCAGCGGCTCAGACGAACCCGAGCCGATCAAGCCCCGCCCCGCTGAGCACCCGGCACCCGCGCCCGCGCAGCCGCAGCAGCCCCCTCCACCCACCCCTGCTCGTCGGAGACCCCTCGCATACGCGTGGTCACCGTCTCCGGGAACATCTCCTCCGCCCGCCCGACAACGGCCACGTCCCGCGCCGCGAGCACCGGCAACAAGTCCCCCCGCTCCCCCACCACTTCCTCCGCGACCGCCGACAGCCGCTCACCGATGCGATGGGCGTACGCGGCGAGGAAGGACTGCCGAAACGTCTTCGTCCGCTTGCGGCCAGCCGCCCGCTGCTCCGCCTCCGCCCGGGTCATGGCAGCGGACGCCTGCACCAGCAGCGACGTGTGAAGCACTTCCACCACCTCGAGGTCGGGCTCGAAACCGACCACCGTGGAAAAGCCGAACGCGCTGTTCCACACGGCCCGGCACCGATTCGCGGAGGCGACCGCGTCGAGGAGAACCGCCTTGGCCGTCTCGTAGGGCGCGTCGACCCCGATGCGGCAGGCGCCGGGCGCGTCCGTGGCCCGCGTACGGGACGCGAGCACGGCCTCGTCGACCGAGTGCCGGGCCATGAGTTCCTGCGCCTTGGCGGAGAGCGCCTCGGCCTCCGGCGGATACCCGGTCGCCTCCGCCTTGGCGAGCAGCGCCCGGATCCGGGCGAGGGCGCGCGGCTCCCCGGCGACGGGCACCGTGACGGACTCCCCCGGCACCGGCCCGACCGCCTCGATCGCGGGCAGCCGTACCAGCAGCCGGTACAGCTCGAGGGCCGTCGTAGCGGCGGAGAACCGGTCCCGGCGCGGCGCCTCGTCGGCGGGCAGTTCGGCGATCTGGCCCGCCCAGCGCGGCGGCAGCGCCTCGTACCGGCCGGTCTCGGCGCGGATCAGCCGGGCGGCGAGCCCCGCGTGTCCGGGGGACAGTTCGCGGACGGCCATCCGGATCACGTCGGCGGGCTGCCAGCCCCGTTCCCAGGCCCGCCGCACGAATTCCCGGCCGCGCAGCGCGAGCTCCGCGTCGGCGGAGGCGTCGGCCGCGAGCAGGGACGCCCCCGTGTCGAGGTCGAGGCCGTCGTCGGCGGTGAACAGCGCGGCGGCGAAGGCGCGCTCGACGGTGGATCCGGCGCTCATGCCACGGAGGCCATGATCTCGGCGGCCCGCGCCACGAGCCGGTCGTCGGGCGACGCGTCCTGCGCGGACTTGGTGGTCAGCACGGAGAGCACGACCGGGTCACCGGACGGAGCCCACGCGATGCCCACGTCATTGGCTGTCCCGTAGGACCCCGTGCCGGTCTTGTCGCCGAGCACCCACCCGTCCGGCAGCCCGGCACGGAACCGCTTGTCGCTGGTGGTGTTGGCGAGCAGCCACTGCGCGAGCCGCGCCCGGTCGCCCCGCTCGAGGGCGCGGCCGAGGACGAGACGCGCGTACGTCGTCCCGATGGCGCGCGGCGATGTGGTGTCGGTGCGCCGTCCGAGTTCGGCCGAGTTCAGCTCGGGCTCGATGCGGTCGAGGCGGGTCACGCGGTCGCCGACCGAGCGGGCGAGGCGGGTGACGGCGGCGGGGCCGCCGAGCCGGTGCAGGAGGAGGTTGGCGGCGGTGTTGTCGCTGAAGGAGATCGCGGCGCCGCACAGCTCGGCGACGGTCATGCCGTGCGCGAGGTTCTCGGGCTTGCCGGTGACGGGCGCGCCGCCCGCCCGGTCGATGTCGGCCTGCGTGTAGTGGACGCGGCGGGCGAGGTACGTGCCGTCGTGGTCGAGGTCGCGCAGGACCGCCGCGACGGCGAGGGTCTTGAAGGTGGAGCAGAGCGGAAAGCGTTCGTCGGCACGGTGCGCGATCACGGCGCCGGTGCGCACGTTGAGGGCGAACACGCCGAGGCGGGCGCCGTGCGCCCGCTCCAGGGCGGCAAGGCGGCGTCCGGCACCGCTCGCGGCCTGCGCGTTCGTGCTTCCGAGGGTCCCGGTGAGCGCGGTCGCGCCCAGGGCGGAGCCGGTGGTCAGCAGGGTGCGGCGGCTGATGCGCACGTCTTCTTCGTCCTCCACGTCGTCACTGCGTCGCTGCGTCGCTGCGTTGCTGCGTCGCTGGGTTGCTGCGTCGCTGGGTTGCTGCGTCGCTGGGTTGCTGCGTCGCTGTACGGGGACCGGTCGCCCCCGCACGCCGAGTGAAACAGCCCGCACGGCAATTGTCAGTGCCGGGTGTGACACTCAGCCATGTGAACGAGCGCTGGGCTCTCGCCCCCACCGAGCACGGCGGCGCCGACGTCGTGCCGCTGGACCGGACAGGGCTGCCCGCCACCCCCGTCACCAGGGAGTCCGACCTGGTGGAGGCGGTGCGGAGCAGACCGGGCGTGGTCCGCTGGGTGTGGCGGGACACGCACACGGTGTACCCGCGCCTGCTCGCCGCGGGGGTCGTGGTCGAGCGCTGCTACGACATCGAGGCCGCCGAGAACCTGCTGCTCGCGCACGAGGGACGGCACGGCGAGCCCCGCTCGGCCGCCGCCGCGCTCGCCCGGCTCCGCTCCATGCCCGTACCGCCGGACCCGCCGCCCCGGGTCGCCGAGCCGGGCTCCCAGTCGTCCCTGTTCGAGCCGCGCCCGCCCGTCGACGTCACCCTGGCCGATCTCGTCGACGTGTACGCGGACCAGCAGCGCAGACACGCGGCGACGGCCCTGCCGGACCGGATGCGGCTGCTCACCGCGTCGGAGTCGGCGGGCATGCTGATCGCCGCCGAGATGCGCGCGGCCGGTCTGCCGTGGCGCGCCGACGTGCACCGGGACCTCCTTCACGAGCTGCTCGGCGAGCGGTACGCGGGCGGCGGCGAGCCGCGCCGGCTGGCGGAGCTGGCCGACGAGGTGTCGGCGGCGTTCGGCAGACGCGTGCGCCCCGAGCTGCCCGCCGACGTGGTGAAGGCGTTCGCCGAGGCCGGGATCAAGGTGACCTCGACCCGGCGCTGGGAGATCAGATCCATCGATCATCCGGCCGTGCGCCCGCTCCTGGAGTACAAGAAGCTGTACCGGATCTACACCGCGCACGGCTGGTCCTGGCTGCAGGACTGGGTGCGGGACGGCCGGTTCAGACCCGAGTACCTGCCGGGCGGCACGGTCTCGGGCCGCTGGACGACGAACGGCGGCGGGGCGCTGCAGATCCCGAAGGTCATCCGCCGCGCGGTCGTCGCCGACCCCGGCTGGCGGCTCGTCGTCGCCGACGCCGCGCAGATGGAGCCACGGGTGCTCGCCGCGATCTCCCGCGACCCGGCGTTCATGGAGGTCGCGGGCCAGGACAGCGACCTGTACCAGTCGATCTCGGACCGCGCGTTCTCCGGCGACCGCGACCGGGCCAAGATCGCCGTGCTCGGCGCCATATACGGGCAGACCGCGGGCGACGGCCTGAAGAACCTCGCCGCGCTGCGCCGCCGCTTCCCGACGGCGGTCGCGTACGTGGACGAGGCCGCCCGCGCCGGTGAGGAGGGCCGTCTCGTGCGCACCTGGCTGGGCCGCACCTGCCCGCCGGCCGTGGGCGCGGCCGAGGCGGAGGAGGCGGGCCTGCCGCAGGACGCGCCGGGCGAGCAGGCCACCGACGGCGGCGCCCCGGCGCAGGGGTACGGCTACGGCTACGGGTACGCGTCCTCGAACTCGCGCGCCCGCGGCCGCTTCACCCGGAACTTCGTGGTGCAGGGCAGCGCCGCCGACTGGGCGCTGCTGTTGCTGGGCGCGCTGCGCCAGTCGCTCGCCGGGATGACGGCCGAGCTGGTCTTCTTCCAGCACGACGAGGTGATCGTGCACTGCCCCGAGGAGGAGGCGCCCCAGGTGTGCGAGGCGATCCGGGCTGCCTCGGACCTCGCGGGGCGCCTCACCTTCGGTGCGACACCGGTGCGGTTCCCGTTCACGGTGGCGGTGGTGGAGTGCTACGCCGACGCCAAGTAGGCACCGGCGCCGCCTACTGCCACTTCTGCGAGAGCGCGATCTTCTTCAACTCGGCCATGGTCAGGGCGGGTCGCTCACGTGTCGCGTCGGTCTTCTGCGACGCCGAGTTGAACGCGGAGACCACCACCCGGAACCCGTCCGGACGCATCATGTCGGCGGACCACATGACGATCCCGGAGCCGCCCTTGTCGTCACCGGAACTCTTGTGCGTCGCCACGCGCGTGCCGTCCGGCAGGGTCTCGTCACCGGGTCCGAACAGGTCGCCCGACACGTCCTGCATACCGGACTGCACATTGATCTGCACGAGCGACCCGCCCTTGCCGTCGTCGACGACCACATACGCGTAGCCGCCGTCCTGGCCGCCCTCGCCGGTGACCCCCACCCGCTTCGGCAGCAGCGACTTCAGATTCTTCAGGACCGCCGCCTTGCCGAGCCCCTCCGCCGTCGGCGGCGCGGCCTTCTCCGGCAGGGCCTCGCCGATCGCCCGCATCACGGGCCGCCACTTCGGCGACGTGACGAGCGTCTTCAACTGGGCGATGCTGAGCGCCGGTTCGGGCCGGGTCACCGGGGCGTCCTTCTGGGCGGCGGCGTTCCACTCACTGGCGTCGACGGTGTACCCCTCGGGGGACATGTAGACGGCATGCCACATCTTGGTGTCGACGCGCTTGTCCGAATACTCGTAGCCGCGCATGAGCAGCAGCCGGGATCCGTCGGACATCTTCCGGTCCGTGCACGAGTCGTAGGGCACGAACGCCTTGTCCGGGCAGGCGAACATCTCGCCGGTCGTGGCCCCGTCCGGGTCGACCGCGCTGATGCTGACGCCGATGGCGCTCTTGCCGTCCCCGTCGTCGTACACGAGGTGCGCCGACGGGCTGTCGTCGGTGCCGCGCCCGTCCCGCTCACTCACCTTCCCCTCGGGCAGCAGCCCTTCGAGGACGGCGATGACCTGCTCGGCGCTGAGCTGCGGTCCATCACCGTGCGCGGTGCTTTTGACGCTCCGCTGGGGCAGGGGGCTCGACGCCACGCCGCTCCGGCCGTCGCCGGGGCCGCTGCCGAAGGCCCCCGCGGCGTATGACGAACCGAGCCCGACGACGGCCAGCGCCGCCACACTCCCGGTCACCGCGCCGACGCGCCTGCGCCGGAGCCTGCGGCGGCCGCGCACCATCCCGCCCTCCACCAGCGCCCGCCCCTCGGCGGTGGTGAACCCCTCCCCGGTGCGCCGCAGCGCCATCCCCAGATCGTCCTCGAACCCGTTGTCCCGGCCGTCGTCCGCTCCGGACATGCCGACCACTTCCCCTCTGTACGTACACGGTCTGAACGTCAGTAGGCGGCCAGGCGGCCCGTAGTTACGCGGCGAACTCGGCTACGGAACCGCCGAGTTGCTCGCGCAGCCTGGCCAGAGCCCGGCTGCTGCGGGTGCGCACCGCGGCCGAGCTGAGGTGCAGCGCGTCCGCGGTCTCCTCGATGGAGCGGTCCTCCCAGTAGCGCAGCACGACGACGGCCCGGTCCTTGGGCGGCAGCCGGCGCAGCGCATCGAGCAGCGTCAGCCGCAGCGACGGATCGCCCGCCTTGGCCGCCACCGGCTCCGGTAGCTCGTCCGAGGGGCGCTCCCCCGCCGAGCGCCGCCGCTGGTGCGCCAGGAAGGCCCGTACGAGCACGGTCTGCGCGTACGCCGCCGGGTTGCCCTGCCGGACCGCGGGCCGGCCCCAGACCACGTACATCTTGCCGAGGGTCTCCTGCACGAGATCCTCGGCGAGATGCGTGTCACCGCTGGTCAGCAGGCACCCGGAACGGAACAGCTGGCCCGTGCGGGCCTCAGCGAACTCGCGGAACGCGCCCTCGAGCGACCGTCTCATCCCCGGTGTCCTCCCCCGTCGCCTCACCTACACCTGATGAATGCGGTGACCCCCGGGAAATGTTGCACGGGATGCGCGGCGGCTCGGCCCCGGCCAACGCGAGCGGCCCCGCTCCTGGTCGGGAGCGGGGCCGCGGCGGTTCACACCATCGACCTGGTCAGTGGTCGTTGAGGAACTTGTAGTCCTTGCACTCGCCGTCGGGCGACCGGCAGAACTTGAACCCGACGTAGGTGTTCTCGGGAAGGTTGAAGCTGCCGCCCTGCGACGCCTTGCGGGTGGCGGTGTTGCCCTCGCCGCCGACGCTGAAGGAGTAGCGCGGGTTGCCCGTCGGGCTGCCGATGTACACGTTCATCGTGACACCGCGGCCGTCGGCGTCGTTGTCCTTGATCGTGACGACGTCACCGTTCTCGTTGAAGAAGCCGGTGCCGCTCCAGTCGACGCCGGGAACGTTCCCGAAAGCATCGCCCGTGTGCATGGTGTGGTCAGCGGCCATCGCGGAGTTGGTCACCCCCACGACGAGCACGGCGCTCGCGGCGGCCACCCCGGCTATACGTCCGAGTTTCAACTTGTTCCCCCTGTTCGCACGTTGTCCCTGCAGCCGCAGGAACGGCCATGATCGTAAACGCGCGAATTCACAGAACGCAATGTTCCCCCCTCGATGCGCCCACAAGACACGCCCCACACGCTCGTACATCCGCCACCCCTTCATAGAGCCGCCTTCGGGATTCGAACCCGAGACCTACGCATTACGAGGGCCTGCAGGGTCGTGACGGGTAATGGCGTGCTTGCCCGCCAGGTCTTGCCTTGCCTGGTCAGACGCGCGGCACCGCTTCCGCCCGTGCCGCTTGATCCAATCTGTGCTTCCCCGTCCGCTCACGCATCGCTCCCGGTCACCGCTCGCTGAGTGGGACTCAGGAATCCCGTGGTGAGGCGGGGGAGCCATCGTGCACACAATGCTGGTGAGCGGCCCTCACCCGTTTCCGTGCTGCCGGTATCTCCACCCCTCTTCGGCAGCACGCGGTGCATCAGGAAGAGCTCGGATGAGGATCAACTCGCGGACCCATTGCGTGTCGAGCCGGGCGAGCGACCCCGTGAGCCCGTCGAGGAAGACCACCCGCCCGCGATCGTTGCGGGCGTAGACCAGGTTGCCCGTGACATCGTGACCGCCGATCGCGCGGCGGATCCAGACCACGCCCCGGGTGTCCGGGCCCGGCTCCTGCACGGCCCGGACCACCTCGTCCCAGTCCCGCACGGGCACGTGATCGAAGTGCGGGAAGTAACGCCGATGCAGCCTGGCCCACCAGCCGGGAGCCTCATGGGCCGGCTGCCAGGGCACCGCGACCGACGGGTGGCCGTCGATCGCGGAGTGCGTGGCGGCGACGCAACCCCGGGCATTGATTCTGCGACTCTGACCGGTGACTCGGAGGGCGGCCTCCTGTGGCGGCACCGGGAGAAGATCCGCCAGCGGATCGTACGACGCGGGATGGTGCGGGTAGCCGCCGATCTTCGGCACCACGACGGACGCCGCCAGCATCGGTGTGCGGGGGAACCTAGGCTGGGCAATGGTACGGCAGGCCATCATCCAGGCGGTGTCCGTCTCGGCCACGGGGCGGGGCGCGGCGAGCTCGACCAGCCCGCCATATACCTCGCCGAGCCACTCGGTCGTGCGCTGAGCAGGGCCCTTCAGGCCGGGACTCCTCATCGTTCCGCTTCCCCGCAGGTCAGGCTGCATCGTCCCAGGCCGCAGCCAGCGCGCTGATGCGGTCCTGGTACTCCAGCGCCGCGCGCCACTCCGGCGGCCAGTACACGAGTCCGCGACTGGCACCGGCGAACGCGCCAGCCAGTGCGGCGATCGAGTCCGAGTCCCCTGACGAGTGCGCGGCACGCGCCACCACCCCGCGTGGGTCACCGTCGACGACCAAGAGGCAGTACAGAGCCGTGGCGAGGGCTTCCTCGGCGATCCATCCGGGGCCGACCGCCTCCGACGGATCACGGCCCATGTCCTTCACGCGCAGGGCGGCAGCCGCGGTGTCGAGGGCGCGCAGGCACTCGTCCCAGCCGAAGGCGATGAAGGCGCGCGGGTCAGGGGCGTCGGACCTGGCGGCCAGGTCACCCAGCCACTCCGCGTGGTACGTGTGCCGGGACTCCTGTGCGTAGGTCCGCAGTCTGGGCAGCAGGTCACCGAGCTCACAGCCGTGCGCGAGCAGCCACGTGGCGTGGGTTGTCAGGTCGCTGGCCGCGAGCGCCGTGGGGTGGCCGTGAGTGAGCGCTGCCTGCAACTGTGCGATGCCCGCGCGCTGTTCGGGGCCGAGGCCGGGGATGAGGGCGACAGGCGTGACACGCATGTTGGCGCCGCAGCCCTTGGAGCCCATGATCGTGGCTTCCTGCCAGGGGATGCCACGTTCGAGAGCTGCGCAGGCGCGGAGACACGTCTGGCCGGGGGCCCTGTTGTTGTCGGGGTCGTGGAGCCAGGCGACGAAGTGCTTGCGCAGGGCGGCTTCGACCGTGGCAGGGGTGAGGGCGGCCGCGCTCGCGCCACGGGTCCTGGAGGCCCTGCGGGCTCCTGGCTCACCTGCGCCGGCCTCCACCAGCGCCTCTCCCACAGCCAGTGCCATCTGGGTGTCATCGGTCACCCGGACCACGTCGCCCGCGGACAGCGGCAGACCCATCTCTTCCCACGGACCGAATGTGGCGGTGATCTGGGCCATGTTGAGAAATTCGGTGGGGTATCCCATGGCGTCGCCGATGGCCAGTCCGAAGAGGGAACCAGGAGTGGACTTCCACACGCGCTTGTGGGCGGGGTGGCCCGCAAGTTGCTCCAATGCCGCCAGGCTCGGCGCCTCCCTGAGGGAGCCCGTAACGATGTGAGTGAAGCGGGTGGAAGGCCACTGTTCGATCAATTCGGTCACCGCTTGGGACGGCGTCAGACCACGCGCCTTGCCCGCCTCGAGCCGCGTCGTCCACTCGATGCCGAGGCTACTGGCGTGCGAGCCGCCAGACTTGAGCGGTTGCCAGTCCGCAGCGTCGTCGTCGTCGTTGAACCACAAGTAGCCGACAAGTTCGTCTTGGGCATCGGCCACCGCCACGTACCGGACGGGGCCGCTGGTCCTGAACTTGTAACTCGGCGGCCCGGAGACGATCAGCCCCGCACCGTCGTCTTCGTGCAGGCGCGGGTTGGTCGTGCGCTTGACGAAGCGCGGTTCGGCGCCGCTGCTATCGGAACTCATACGTGTCTTCCTCTTCTTACTTCCCAGGCAGGACTTCGCCGTAGATGTGCCATTGCCCGCTGTCCATGAAGGCGCGGGTCACCCGGTACGTGGTGCCGCGTCCGAGGAGAATCTCCCGCTCACCCATGCCGAAGTAACTCACGTTCTCCATCCAGATTGCCGGATGTCCCTCAGGGACGCGGAGGTGCACGATGGCCTTCTCGTTGGCGAAGACTCCTGCGGCCCCGTTGTCGCCAAGTGCCGACGAAAAGTAGCCCGGTTCGGTGATTTCCTTCCCGATCATCTGCTCGGGTCGCCTGAAGCCGAGGTAATCCACTCCTTGCCCCCGCACCACCGTAATGTCCTCCGGAAGGGGTCGGCCGGCCAGCCCCTTGTCTGCGTGCTCGATGTGGTGGAGGACGTCGGGAGTGCCGAGATCGGTGTTGCCCCGGAGGTACCCGTTCATCTCCTTGTAAGTAACGGGGGCACCCCCTTCACGCGAGTAGTCGTAAAGTGCGTCCCTTTCGACTTGCGGAAGATTACTGGCGTGATCGTTCCAGTAATCCCGTCCATAGGAAATCGCCTCCGATTCGTCGGCGAAGATACGCGCACCGTCACGCAGTTCAGCAGACGCGGCAGCATGCTTCTGCTCGACGCTGAGGTCGGCGAATTCTTCTCTTGTGAGCTTCGAAGGGGACTGGAGACCGTCGTCAACGTGTGCGGCCGCTCCCTCGTCCAACTTCCAGGAGTCCGGCAGATGCGGTGCGCCGCCGATGTCATCCGCTGCGTGCAGCCCACCGCGCGCGCCGCTGACATCGTCCACCGCCCGCAACCCCGTACGCGCGGCGCCGGATACGGCGGCCTCACTGCCCTCCCTCATGGCGAGCCGCACGCCGCTCTTGGCGAAGCCCGCGCCCTTGGTTCCGAGCAATTCCGGCAGCAGCCGCCCGATGAACTCCGAACGGTCGTTCTTGAAGCCGTCGATGGCAGCAGTGACGATGCGTTCGGGGTGGGTGCCGGCGGAGACCAGGCCGGTGAGCGTCATGTTGAGGCTCTGGTAGTACGCGGCCGGGTGCGTGAGGTTGTAGGGGTCGGAGGGGTTCAGACCGCGGGCGAAGTTGACCAGGCCCGCACTGCCCTTGATCACGCCGCCCAACAGATGCGTGGACTCGACGTCGAGGGCCGTGCTCGCGTCGACGAGTGAGTTGCTCAGCTGGGTCAGGGGCGGCGGTTCGGCCGGGGCGTGCGCCAGTGCGGCGTCCACGGCGGCCTCGGCACGGGCAGCAGCTTCGTTACGAGCACGACGGGCATCCTCCAGGATGTGCTCGGCCTTGCTGCGATCCGCCTCACCCGGATCCTTCCAGGGCTCCGGCTCGGGGCCGGGGTCCTCGCCGGAGAGGGCCTTGACGTTGTAGGCGTCGATCCTCTTGTTGTACGCCTTGGCGGACTCCGCGCTCGTGCGCTTGCCGCGGTTGTACGTGTCGATGGCGTCCTGCGCTTTGTCCTGCGCCCACTTGACGGAGTCGGCGTAGGAGTCCAGTGCCTTTGCCGCGTCCTCGCACGCGTCAGCTGCCTGGGCCCACTTGGTGGGGTGGATGCTGATCTTGCGATGGAAGGCGTCACCGGCCTCGCCCTTCCACCCCGAGGCATCGACCTTCCGCATGCCCCGGCTGACTTTGTCGAAGGCGGTGTAGAAGTCCTTGAGGTGCTTGGCCGCTTCCCGGATCTTGCCGGGCTTGCCGTGGACGAGCTCGGTGGGGTCATCGGTGTGGCCCAGACCCTGTTCGGTCGGGGTCGCTCCCAGGCCCGCCGCGACATAGTCACCGCCCTTGTGGACCCAGTCACCGGCCTTGTCCAGACCGACGTGGTCCAGGCCGTCGCCGAGCTTGTCGCTCCCATAGTCGACGACCTCGCCGAGCTTCTTCTTGCCCGAGTCGATCAGATCCCCGCCGGCCTTCAGGCCATCGTTGAGGCCGTCCTTGAAGTCGCCGATGATGCCCACTACTGCTCGCCCCCGGCCTGACCGCCCTGCTGCTGTTCGGCAGCCTTGGCGCGCGCCTCGGGGGAGGGTCCGAACTGATTGTCGAGCCACTGGTTGTACTCGGCGTCCGACATCCCGGCATCGCCGTGCAGGTTCTGCGGGTTCAGGCCGAACAACGCGGTGCGGGAGGTCATGATGTCGCGGCCCGCGTCCTTATAGCCCTGCTTGACGTTCTCGTTGGCCTGCGCCCACGACTCCGCGCTGTAGTCCGGGCCGCCGAGCACACCGAAGGTGGCGATGTCTCCCCAGCCCTGCTTCGTGACCTCGTCCTCGGTGGCGTAAGGATTGCCGATGGCGGAGTTCAGCCCGATCTTCAGGGCGCCCTCCACGTAATGGTCGGTCTCGTAGTACGTACCCGCCGACAGCCCCACGCCCTCCGCGAACGTGTTCCCCTCGTTGATCAGCGAGCGCACGCCCCACTCCCACCGCTCACAGAACGAGTGGACCTTTTCCGTCACACCCTCATGGCCCAACTCGAGCCCCGACAGCGCGATATCACTGAAGCCCCGCCCGGCTCCGGCCTCGCCCACCATCCCGAGTTCCTTCAGCTCACCCAGGGCTTCAGTCAGCCCTCTCGTGATCAGATCCAGGCCCTTGGCCTGAAGATCCTTCGCACCCTTGCCGCCCCCGTCGGTCACGCCTGCTTCCCCTCATCGTCGATGTCCACAGCGGCCTCGTCGGGCACGATGCCCTTCACGGGAGGGAACACCATCCCTCCGCCCGGGGCGTCCGCGCAGTCCAGCGCGACCCCGCACGGCACCCCGGCCGCCGGCACCGCCACATCCAACAACTTCGCGCCCAGCACCGTCTGATACACCCACTCACGGCCGTACTCGCCGCGCGCGTGCGCATACCGGGCCAGCGCGTACTCGTCCGAAAAAGCCAGGATGAACCGGATCCCGTTGAAGTCGGCCGTCAGCCAGCCCTGTTCACCGTCGGAGCCCGGCTCCACACCGAGCGGTACCAGCACCGCCGTGCGCCGAAACGCACCCAGCAGTTCCGCGAACTCCCGCCGCCTCAACTCCACGTCAAGGCCCTCAGCGGCCGGTTCGACAGCAGACAGCTCGGTTGCGGTCTGCGGCTCCGGCGGCTCATCGGTCACCGGTACGGCGGGTCCTTCCGGTGCCGTGGTGTCCGGCGGTCCGTCGCTCTGCACCACGCCGGGACGCGTCTTGTCTACGGCGTACCCGGCCATCTCCGCATACTCATCGAACACGGAACGGCGAATCGGTCCCGGTGCCTCGCTGCTTCCCCCGCTGCCCGACATGCCCAGCATCCTCACACTCACGTCTTGCCGATCGCAACGAGAGGTAGCGAGGACCACACCAAATAGCGCCGGGGTGGTCGGTGAGCCTTGAGTCCTGGCCGAAAACATGCAGGCCGGCGCAGAGATCTCCACCCGGCTCCTGGCAGCGCTACAACCCGCGCGCCAGGACGTCGAAGGAAGCCTCCTACCCATGGACGCCATGGCCGAGGCACAAGAGGAGTCGAGCGCCGCACTCAAGAGGTCATGGGCCTCCCAACGCCCCACCGCGAACAAGGACGAGACCTGCGGGACCTGGACCCGACACCCGCGCGGCGCGTGCCCAGCGGCGCCGCGCACCCAGCGCTGCCGCGTCCGCCCAAAGCAAAAGCCCCAGGTCACGGCGAGTGAGTCCTGGGGCTTCCACAGAGCCGCCTTCGGGATTCGAACCCGAGACCTACGCATTACGAGTGCGTTGCTCTGGCCATCTGAGCTAAGGCGGCGCCGCCGCGCGCACGTGAGTGCGTCAGCAACATCGCCAATCCTACACGCTTCCCTGGGGTGCTCTGCCCACCCTTTTATGGCCGCGGATCGCCCGGTGTCAGCCGGACACACCGGTCACGAGCAGCGCTTTCCGTCCTTCGGAGGGGTGCCGGAGAGCAGGTAGGTGTTGATTGCGCCGTCGATGCAGTCGCTGCCGCGGCCGTACGCCGTGTGGCCGTCGCCGTCGTAGGTGAGGAGGTGGCCGGAGGAGAGCTGGGCGGCGAGGGCCTTGGCCCAGGGGTAGGGGGTGGCCGGGTCGCGGGTGGTGCCGACCACCACGATGGGGGCGGCGCCGTCCGCGGTGATGCGGTGCGCCTCTCCAGTGGGCTTCACCGGCCAGGACGCGCAGTTCAGGGCGGACCAGGCGAGGCCCGCGCCGAAGACGGGGGACGCCTTCTCGAAGGAGGGCACCGCCTCCTCGACCTCCTTCGGGGAGGTGAAGGCCGGGGGCTGGTCGAGGCAGTTCACGGCCGCGTTGGCGAACATGAGGTTGGCGTACTTGCCGTCCGGGTCGCGCTCGTAATAGCTGTCGGAGAGGGCGAGCAGGCCCGCGCCGTCCTTCTTGGTCATGGCGGCGGTGAGCGCCTCCCGCAGTTGCGGCCAGGCGCCCTCGTCGTACATCGCGGCGATCACGCCGGTCGTGGCGAGGGACTCGCCGAGCTTGCGGCCGTCGGGGTCGCCGGTACCGATGGGGGTCGCGTCGAGCTTGGTGAAGAAGGCCTTCAGGCGCTGTCCCGCCTGCTTCGGGGTGCCGGTGCCGAGGGGGCAGCCGGAGCGGGACACGCAGTCCTTCGCGAACGACTGGAACGCGGTCTCGAAGCCGGCGGTCTGCTGCCGGTTCAGTTCGCGGGCGGGCAGGGACGGGTCCATCGCCCCGTCGAGGACGAGCCGCCCCACCCGCTCCGGGTACAGGCCCGCGTACGTGGCGCCGAGGAACGTGCCGTAGGAGGCGCCGACATAGTTCAGCTTCTCGTCGCCGACGGCGGCGCGGGCCAGGTCCATGTCGCGGGCCGCCTCGACGGTGGACACGTGCGGCAGCACGCGCCGCGACGTCCGGTCCTTCGTCTCGCAGCCCTTCGCGAACGTGTCGAAGGCGGCCGACAGCCGCTTCTGCTCCCCGGCGTCGTCCGGGGTCACGTCGGTCTGCGTGTACGTGTCCATCTGCTTGCCGTCGAGGCAGGTGACGGGCGCGCTGCGGGCGACGCCGCGCGGGTCGACGGCGACCATGTCGTAGCGGGCGCGGACCCCCTTGGGGTAGCCGATGCCCGCGTACGCCTGGAGGTAGCCGACCGCGGAGCCGCCGGGACCGCCCGGGTTGACCAGGAGCGAGCCGAGCCGCTTGCCGGGTCCGGTGGCCTTCTTGCGGGAGATCGCGAGGTCGATGTCGCCCGCGGACGGCTTGTCGTAGTCGAGCGGCGCCTTCAGCGTCGCGCACTCGAACCCGGGAGCGCCGCACTTGCGCCACTTCGGGTCCTGGTCGTAGTAGGTGCTCAGCCGGGCCTCGTCGGAGCTGGGCAGCGCGGCGAGCGTGCCCCCCGCGGCCTGCGAACTCTTCGGCGAACAGGCCGGGATACCGACCAGCAGCAGCCCGGCGGCGGCGGCGATCAGGGCGGCACGGCGACGGGCGGTGTGGGGGTGGCGCCTGGAGTACATCCGGAGAGCGTAACGCTCCGCGCGCGCCAGGTCACTTTACGTAGCACACGCTGGTCCGTGTTCGGAGCGGTCCGCCGAGTACGTCTCACCCCGCCCGCAGCGCCATCGTCATCGCCTCCACCGCGAGCAGCGGCGCCACATTGCGGTCCAGGGCGATCCGGCACGCGCCGATGGCCTCGATGCGTCTGAGCGTCGACTCCGGTGAGGTGGAGCGCGCCAGGCGTTCCAGGGTGTCCTGGATCTCGGTGTTGGCGAGCGCCACGCGGGAGCCGAGCTGGAGCGCGAGGACGTCGCGGTACACGCCGGTCAGTTCGGTGAGGGCCAGGTCGAGCGAGTCGCGCTGCGAACGCGTCCTGCGCCGCTTCTGCTTGTCCTCCAGGTCCTTCATCACGCCGGCGGTGCCGCGCGGCATGCGGCCGCCGCTCTGCGCGCCGAGCGCCGCCTTCAGCTCGTCGGTCTCCTTGGTGTCGACCTCCTCGGCGAGCTGCTTGGAGTCCTCCGCCGCCGCGTCAACCAGCTCCTGCGCCGCCTTGAGGCAGCCGCCGACGTCCTCGACGCGCAGCGGCACCTTGAGCACGGCGGCTCTGCGCTCCCGCGCGCGCGGGTCGGTGGCCAGGCGCCGGGCCCGGTCGATGTGGCCCTGGGTGGCGCGGGCGGCGCTCGCGGCGACGTCCGGCTCGATCCCGTCGCGTCGCACGAGCATGTCGGCGACGGCGTCCACGGCGGGCGTGCTGAGTGTGAGGAGACGGCAGCGGGAGCGGATCGTGGGCAGTACATCTTCCACCGAGGGCGCGCAGAGCAGCCACACCGTGCGCGGGGCGGGCTCCTCGACGGCCTTCAGGACGGCGTTCGCCGATTTCTCGTTCAGCCGCTCGGCGTCCTCGACGAGGATCACCTGCCAGCGGCCCGTCGCCGGTGACGTGTACGACTTGCGGACGGTGTCGCGCATGTCGTCGACGAGGATCTGGGCGCCGACCGCGGCGACGGTGGAGACGTCAGCGTGCGTGCCGAGCAGCGCGGTGTGGCAGCCGTCGCAGAACCCGCAGCCGGGGGCGCCGCCGAGCGCTCTGTCCGGCGACACGCACTGCAAGGCCGCCGCGAACGCCCGCGCCGCGGTGACCCGGCCCGCGCCCGGCGGCCCTGTGAACAGCCAGGCGTGCGTCATCTTCGACGCCTCGGGCGGCGCCTGCCCGGCAGTGGCGGCGGTCACCAGGGCGTCCGCGTCCCGCGCGGCCGCGCCCAGCTCCGCGACCACGCGCTCCTGACCCACCAGGTCGTCCCATACGGCCATGGGGCACCGCCCTTTCTCGTACTTCCGCCATTGTGCCGGGCGCCACTGACAACACCGCCCGCGCCCGCTTGGCTACGCGCATGACCGATCCCCGTAACGATCTCCGCGTGGTGACCCTGGCGGGTGGCGCGGGCGACGACAGCACCCTCGTCGCCGACTGGCAGCACGCACACAACACGATCGTCCCCGCCGCATCCGCGTACCTCCCCCTCGACGACGTGCGCGAACGCGCCGGGCGCAACGTCCTGGAGGTCGCCTACGCCGGGGACGTCCTCGTCGGCTGCTCCACCGTGCGCACTCCGAAGGACGGGGTGGCGACGGTCATCTCACGCGTCCTGCCGGAGCATCGCGGGCGGGGACACGGCAGGGCGCTGTACGAGCGCGGCCTCGCCAAGGCCCGCGCGCTCGGCGCCGAACACATCGAGACGGTCGTGCTGACGTCGAACACGGCGGGGCTGCGTTTCGCCGAGCGCGCCGGGTTCACCGTCGAGGTCGACCGCTACCGCCTCGACGGGGACACGGTGGACTGGGTGGAGCTCAGGCTGGCCTGAGCCCCACCCGTGGCCCATGTGTCCCGGGTCAGCGGCGGCGCCGCTTCCGGCCCCCGTCGCCGTCCTCGGCGGAGGGGTCGTCCTCGCCGTCCCGGCCGCCGAGCAGCTCGTCGGCGAGCGTCGGCAGGTCGTCCAGCGGGGTCTCCTCCGCCCAGTCGGGGCGGGGGCGGCGGCGCGGCCGGCCCTCCTCGTCGACCTGCGGCAGCTCGGCCGTACGGTCGACCGCGCTCTCCGGTGCCGACGCGGGCCGCTCGTCGCGGAAGTACCCCTGCGGCACCCGATCCTCGGCGGGGTCGGGGACCCGCGGCAGCACGGCCGTCTCGTCGGCCGCGCCGGCCTGCGGGCGCGGCAGCTGGGCCGTCTCCTCGGCGTCCCGGACGGGCGGGAGCACGGCGGTCTCCTCCGCGTCCAGGACCGGTTCCCGGACCGGTTCCCGTACGGGCGGGAGGACCGCGGTCTCCTCGGCGTCGGACGGCGCCTGCGGGCGCACGACCGGCGTCTGCAGCGTCGTCTCGTTGTCCGGCTCGGAAGGCGCGGAAGACGCAGAAGACGCAGACGGCTTGGCAGGCTCGGCGGGGACCTCCCGCTTACGCAGACCGGCCGCACCGGCCGCACCGGCCGAAGCGGACGAGGCCGAAGCCGACGTACTCGGCCGCGCGGCCTGAGCCGCCTGCGCCGCCTGCGCGGCCTGAGCCGCCTGCGCCGCGAGCCGTCGCGCCTCCTCCGCACGCAGCAACGCCTCCTCGGCCTTGCGCTGCTTCTCCAGGCGCCGCTCCTCGGCCTCGGCCCGCAGCCGGGCCTCCTCCTCCGCCTGCTTGCGGCGGCGCTCCTCCTCGGCGGCGCGCGCCTTCTCCTCGGCAAGGAGGCGTGCCTTCTCCTCCTCGGCCTTCTTGCGCGCCTCTTCGGCGCGCAGCCTGGCCTCCTCCGCCTGGCGCTCGGCCTCGATGCGCTGCGCCTCCTCCAGCTCGCGGCGCTTGCGCTCCTCCTCCTCGGCGCGCAGCTTGGCGAGCTGCTCCTGGCGCTCGCGCTCGAGCCGCTCCTCCTCGGCCTTGCGCGCGGCCTCTTCCTCGGCCTTGCGGCGCGCTTCTTCCTCGGCGGCCTTGCGGGCTTCTTCCTGGGCCTTGATCTCGGCCTCGGAGAGCGGCAGGAGGACGTCGAGACGGTGGCGGACGACGGTCGTGACGGCCTCCGGCTCCTGCCCCGCGTCGACCACGAGGTAGCGGCCCGGGTCACCGGCGGCAAGCGTGAGGAAACCGGAGCGCACGCGCGCGTGGAACTCCATCGGCTCCGACTCCAGGCGGTCGGGCGCCTCGGTGAACCGCTCGCGGGCGGTCTCCGGGTCCACGTCGAGCAGCACGGTCAGATGCGGCACGAGGCCGCTGGTGGCCCACCGGTTGATCCGGGCGACCTCGGTCGGCGACAGGTCGCGGCCCGCGCCCTGGTAGGCGACGGAGGAGTCGATGTAGCGGTCGGAGATGACGACGGCGCCGCGCTCCAGGGCGGGCCGTACGACGGTGTCGACGTGCTCGGCGCGGTCGGCGGCGTACAGGAGCGCCTCGGCACGGTGCGAGAGACCGGCGGAGGAGACGTCGAGCAGGATCGAGCGCAGTCGCTTGCCGACGGGCGTGGCGCCCGGCTCGCGCGTGACGACGACCTCGTGGCCCTTGCCGCGGATCCACTCGGCGAGCGCCTCGGCCTGCGTCGACTTGCCCGCGCCGTCGCCGCCCTCGAGGGCGATGAAGAAGCCGGAGGCGGCGGGGGCCGCCACCGGGTCGTTGCCGCCGAGCAGCGCGTCCTTGAGGTCGTGGCGGAGCGGGACGCCGCTGCGGTCGTCGGTCTTGGCGAGGACCAGCGCGGCGACGGGCAGCAGCAGCGCGCCGACCAGCATCAGCGTGAACGCGGCGCCGCCGTGTGCGAAGACGAACTTGCCGTTCTCCAGGCGGTGCGGGCCGACGAGCGCGGCGAGCAGCGGCGCGATGAGGGCGCCGAGTGCGACGCTGACCCGTACGACGGCCTGGAGGTGCTCGGTGACGCGGGCGCGCCGGTACTCCTCGCTCTCCTGGTCGAGCAGGGTGTGGCCGGTGTTCGCGGCGATGCCCGCGGTGGCTCCGGCGATCGTGACGACCAGGAGGACGGTGGTCACGTCGGGGACGAGACCGGCGGCGAGGAGCGCGATGCCGGTGAGGGCGATGGCGAGGGCGAGCAGGCGGCGCCGGGACAGCGCGGGCAGCACGGCCGGCGCGGTGCGGATGCCGATGACGGTGCCGCCGGTCAGGCCGAGCACGAGGAGGCCGAAGGTGACCGGGCCGCCGCCCAGGTCCTTGGCGTGCAGTACGGAGACGGCGACGGACGCGGCGATCGCTCCGGCGACGGCGGCGCAGGCGAGGACGAGCAGCGGGATCGCGTTCGTGCGGCCCTTGTCGACGGCGCCGGCGGTCTTCGGGCGGCGCAGCCCTTCGAGCGGCGACCGCGCGCGCGGGGTCTGCACGCCGGGCAGTTCGAGGAAGTAGACGACGGACAGGGCGGCGGCGAACAGCCCGGCGCCCACGTACGAGGCGAGCGCGACCTGGTGCTGGGCGAACCAGTCGACGCCCGCGCCGATCAGGTTCTGCACCAGCGTGATGACGACGAGGACGGCGGCGGCCAGCGGGATCGCGACGAAGCCGGTGCGCAGCGAGAGGCGGCGCAGCGCGTCCATGTGGTCCGGCAACGGCCGTACGGCCGCGCCCTCGATCGGCGGCGCGGGCAGCAGGGCCGGCGCCGCGCTCTCCTTGGCGACCGTCCAGAACCGCTCGGCGACACCGGCGACGAACGCGGTGACGAGGAGCAGCGCCAGTGCGTTGTCCGGCGTCCAGTCGATCCAGAGCGGGGCGACGATCAGCAGGGCCGCCCGCAGCCCGTCGGCGCCGATCATGGTCCAGCGCCGGTCGAGGGGGCCGCCCGGGGTCGTCAGCGAGGTCAGCGGTCCGAGCAGGACGGCGCCGAAGACGAGGGTGGAGAGGATGCGCGCCCCGAACACCGCGGCGACGGCGAAGGCCACGCCCCGGTATCCGCCGCCGAACGACCCTTGGACGATGGCCGCTTGGAGCGCGAGCACCACGAGCACAAGCAGCCCGAGCACATCACCGACCCCTCCGACGAGCTGCGCGAACCACAGTCGCTTCAACTGGGGTTCGCGCAGGAGGGCGCGGACGGCGCGCTCTCGGGAGTCCGCTACCAGGGCGTCGTCTGGGGCCGTGGGGAGGGCCGTTGGGTGCTCGGCAGGGGTCATTCGTCCAGCCTATCGGGACGGACCGACACTCCGGAGGCCCACCCGAACAAACGGACGCCCCCGGGTACGGAACCCGGAGGCGTCCCCTCCACATATGCGGCGTCCCACCTGGACGTACTGCCCGGCCGTACCGCTTGCTCGGCTGGCCCGGCCTACTCGACCGGCGCCGAAGCCGCCTTCTTGGCGGGCGCCTTCTTGGCAGCAGCCTTCTTGACCGCCGTCGTCGTCTTGGCCGCGGCCGTCTTCTTGACCGCGGTCTTCTTCGCGGCCGTCTTCTTGGCCGGAGCCTTCTTGGCGGCCTTCTTCGCCGTCTTCTTGGCCGGGCCCTTCGCCCGCTTCTCCGCGAGCAGCTCGTACCCCCGCTCGGGCGTGATCTCCTCGACGGAGTCGCCGGAGCGCAGTGTGGCGTTCGTCTCGCCGTCGGTGACGTAGGCGCCGAAGCGGCCGTCCTTCACCACGACGGGCTTCCCGCTGACCGGGTCCTCGCCGAGCTCCTTGAGCGGCGGCTTGGCGGCGGCACGCCCGCGCTGCTTGGGCTGCGCGTAGATCGCCAGCGCCTCTTCGAGGGTGATG
This sequence comes from Streptomyces sp. NPDC016845, assembly GCF_044332585.1. Lineage (NCBI taxonomy): Bacteria > Bacillati > Actinomycetota > Actinomycetes > Kitasatosporales > Streptomycetaceae > Streptomyces > Streptomyces sp. NPDC016845. The sequence goes on from NZ_JBIRPI010000005.1 coordinate 110,016, forward strand.
GTGAAGAGCTGGTCCTCGCTCTGCAGGGAGCGCGAGTCCGTGCCCTTCTTCAGGTACGGCCCGTACCGCCCGTTCTGCGCGGTGATCTCGACGCCCTCGGCGTCGGCGCCCACCACGCGCGGGAGCGACATCAGCTTCAGCGCGTCGTCGAGCGTGACTGTGTCCAACGACATGGTCTTGAAGAGCGAGGCCGTCCGCGGCTTCACCGCGTTCTTGCCCGTCTTCGGGGTGCCCTCGGGGAGCACCTCGGTGACGTAGGGCCCGTAGCGGCCGTCCTTGGCGATGATCTGGTGGCCGCTGCCCGGATCGGTGCCCAGCTCGAAGTCGCCGCTCGGCTTGGCGAGCAGCTCCTCCGCGTACTCCACGGACAGCTCGTCGGGGGCGAGGTCCTCCGGGACGTCCGCCCGCTGGTGGTTCTCGGAGTCGCGCTCGCCGCGCTCGACGTAGGGGCCGTAGCGCCCGACGCGGAGCACGATGTCGTTCCCGACCGGGAAGGACGAGACCTCTCGGGCGTCGATCGCGCCCAGGTCCGTGACGAGTTCCTTGAGGCCGCCGAGGTGGTCGCCGTCCCCGTTGCCCGCCTCGGCGGCGCCGCCGGATCCGTCGGTTCCGTCGCCCTCACCGAAGTAGAAACGCTTCAGCCACGGCACGGACTGCGCCTCACCGCGCGCGATGCGGTCGAGGTCGTCCTCCATCCTGGCGGTGAAGTCGTAGTCGACGAGGCGTCCGAAGTGCTTCTCCAGGAGGTTCACGACGGCGAACGACAGGAAGGAGGGGACCAGCGCGGTCCCCTTCTTGAAGACGTAGCCGCGGTCGAGGATCGTGCCGATGATCGACGCGTACGTCGACGGGCGGCCGATCTCGCGCTCTTCCAGCTCCTTGACGAGCGAGGCCTCGGTGTAGCGGGCCGGCGGCTTGGTCGCGTGCCCGTCGACCGTCAGCTCCTCGGCGGTCAGCGGATCGCCCTGGGAGACCTGCGGCAGGCGCCGCTCGCGGTCGTCCAGCTCCGCGTTCGGGTCGTCGGCGCCCTCGACGTAGGCCTTGAGGAAGCCGTGGAAGGTGATGGTCTTGCCGGACGCGCTGAACTCGGCGTCGCGGCCGTCGCTCGACCGGCCCGCGATCTTCACCGTGACCGAGTTGCCGACCGCGTCCTTCATCTGGGAGGCGACGGTCCGCTTCCAGATCAGCTCGTACAGCTTGAACTGGTCACCGGTCAGACCGGTCTCGGCGGGCGTACGGAAACGGTCGCCCGAGGGGCGGATCGCCTCGTGCGCCTCCTGCGCGTTCTTCACCTTGCCCGCGTACGTGCGCGGCTTGTCCGGCAGGTAGTCGGCCCCGTACAACTGCGTGACCTGCGTACGAGCCGCCGCGACCGCCGTCTCCGACAGCGTCGTGGAGTCCGTACGCATATAGGTGATGAAGCCGTTCTCGTACAGCTTCTGCGCCACCTGCATGGTCGCCTTCGCACCGAAGCCGAGCTTGCGCGAGGCCTCCTGCTGCATCGTCGTCGTACGGAACGGGGCGTACGGCGAGCGGCGGTACGGCTTGGACTCGACCGAGCGGACGGCGAACCGCGTGTCCTGGAGGCCGGCGGCCAGCGCGCGGGCGCTCGCCTCGTCCAGGTGCAGGGTGTCGGACTTGAGCCGGCCCACGGAGTCGAAGTCGCGGCCCTGGGCGATGCGCTTGCCGTCGACGGCGCTGAGGCGCGCGACGAGGGACGACGGGTCGGACGAGTCACCGGGGCGGCCGGTCGCGAAGGTACCGGTCAGATCCCAGTACTCGGCGGAGCGGAAGGCGATGCGCTCGCGCTCCCGTTCGACGACGAGCCGGGTCGCCACGGACTGCACACGGCCCGCCGACAGGCGCGGCATGACCTTCTTCCACAGGACCGGCGAGACCTCGTAACCGTACAGACGGTCGAGGATGCGGCGGGTCTCCTGGGCGTCGACCATGCGCTTGTTCAGCTCGCGCGGGTTGGCGACGGCGCTGCGGATCGCGTCCTTGGTGATCTCGTGGAAGACCATCCGGTGGACGGGGACCTTGGGCTTCAGGACCTCCAGGAGGTGCCACGCGATGGCCTCGCCCTCGCGGTCCTCATCGGTGGCCAGGAAGAGTTCGTCGGAGTCCTTCAGCAGGTCCTTGAGCTTCTTGACCTGCGCCTTCTTGTCGGCGTTGACGACATAGACGGGCTGGAAGTCGTGCTCGACGTCCACGCCGAGCCGGCGCACCTCGCCGGTGTACTTCTCGGGGACCTCGGCCGCGCCGTTGGGGAGGTCGCGGATGTGCCCGACGCTCGCTTCGACGACGTACCCAGGACCGAGATAGCCCTTGATCGTCTTCGCCTTGGCGGGCGACTCGACGATGACGAGTCGGCGGCCGCCCTGTGCGGTCTCGCTGGTCGGGGACAACTTCGCTCTTCTCTCCGGTCGGCGGTTGTGGCTGCTTCTATGACACTGCTGCGGAGTGTGACGGTACCTCCCGCCGGTGTGTCAAACGGGAAAAGCGCGCAGCAGCCACTCGGAACGGTAACCCGACTCTTCGTGATCCTGCCCCCGGACCGGGGAGCGGAAGCCTCGCCTCCGTGTAGCCGCAAGATCACAGCGCGTGCCGCTCGGCGGCTTCCTGTGCCACGTTCTTGTCACGACCGTTTCCGTCCCGCCGCTATTCCCGCTCCCTCACTCCCCTCCCTTATCTGCTCCTGACAAGATGGCGGACGGCTGGGGGGAGCCCATGGGTGACATGGATGACCAAGGGAGACCCCCGGTCCGTCCCCACCGGCATCCCGACCCAGGAGCACCCCGATGTCCGACAGCAACCCCTACGGCCAGCAGCCCCCGCAGGAACAGCCGGGCGGCGCGAACCCGTACGGCTACCCGCAGCAGCCCCCGCAGGGCCCGCCGCCGGGCGGCCAGCCCACCTACGGCTACCCCTACCCGGGCTCCGCCCCGGCCGGTGGCGCCTACCCGCCCCAGCCGCAGCCCGGCATGCCCGCCCCCTACGACCCGATGGCGCCCTACGGCTACGACCCGTACGGCCGCCCGTACTCGGACAAGTCGAAGATGACGGCCGGTCTGCTCAACATCTTCCTCGGCACGTTCGGCGTCGGCCGCTTCTACACCGGACACACCGGCCTGGCCGTCGGCCAGCTCCTGGTCGGCGTGCTGACCTGCGGCATCGGCGGCATGTGGGGCTTCATCGACGGCATCGTCATGCTCGCCGGCAGCAACACGACCGACGCGCAGGGCCGCATCCTGCGGTCATAGTGGCGAACCGACCGCGCACCGCACCCCGCGCCCCGGCCCTGGCACCCCTCGCGGTGCTCACCGCCGGGGCCGCCGGGGCCGCGTACCTCTACGGCACGAACCCGCACGAGCCGGGCCACTGGCTCCCCGGCTGCCCGCTGCGCGCGCTCACGGGGCTGCTCTGCCCCGGCTGCGGCGGCACGCGCATGGCCTACGACGTGCTGCACGGCCACTTCGCGACGGCCTGGCACGACAACGCCCTGCTCCTCGCCGCTTCCCCGTTCGTCCTCCTCCTGCTCGGCCGCTGGCTCTACGAGGGTCTGCGCGGACGCCGCTGGCGGCCCGCCCCGAGCCCGCGTACGCAGCTGGCCCTGCTCAGTGCGGCGGCCGTCTGGACCGTGCTGCGCAACGTTTTCTGATCCGCCGGGATTACGACGGCTCCTGATAGGCCGTCACCTCCGACCGCGCAAGGTCACGAACACGCCACGATCGGTCCCCCAACACCGTTGCACCCGCATGTCCCCCTCTACGCTTCGGACTTCCGAGGACACGCCGTGTCCCCACCGGTGCGTCGCTCTCGGAACCTTCCGCTCACAGGCCCGGCCTTGCCGTGCCGCTTTTCGCGTCCCTAGGAGCAACTCCCATGTCCCAGCCCTTCCCCGGCGCCACGCCCGAGGCGCCGTTCGGTGTCGACCCGCAGGGCCGCCCGTACTCCGACAAGCAGAAGCTGGTCGCCGGCCTGCTCGGTATCTTCCTCGGCTCGTTCGGCGTCGGGCGCTTCTACGTGGGTGACACCAAGGTCGGTGTCTGGCAGCTCGTCGTCTCGATCCTCACCTGCGGCGCCGGCGGCCTGTGGGGCTTCATCGACGGCATCCTCTTCCTCACCAGCAACGACCGTACGGACGCGCAGGGCCGCCCGCTGCGCTGACGTGCGCAGCGGTACGAGTCCCTATACGACGACGCCCGCCCCGGGATCCTCCGGAGGCGGGCGTCGTCGTACGTATAACGGTGTGTCACACCTGGCCGAAACACCACGCTGCCAACGCCAGGCACCCCACCCCCGCCACTCCGGTGACCACCGCCGCCGCCACCGGCCGGGCGCCGTACACCACGGGCTGCCGGTGTACCGTGCGCGCGCCCGTCCACACCACGAGCCCCGCGCCGAACAACGCGAACACCGTCCCCGCGAACAACGCAGGTGCACTCTCCATCGCCTTGCCTCCCGGACTCCCCGATACCGGGGCGGCCCCCGCCGCCCGGTCCGGTGACGCTGGCACGGGCGGGGGAACCCGGGGTGAACTCCCGGGCAGCGCAAGGCGAAGAGAAGAGGGTTATCCGGCCTGTCCGGGGCCGGGGTTCCCCGGCGCGCCCGCGGGCTCGATGAAGCCCTGCTCGACCAGGGTGCGGATCTGCGCGGGCGTTCGGTCGCGCAGCAAGACCTGCTCCTCCCCGACCAGTTGCGCGATGGCGTCGAGGATCCGCCCGGCGCTGAGCGTCCCGTCGCAGACGCCCGCGAACCCGGCGCCGACCGTGTCCACCTTCGTGGCCCTGCGCATCCCGCGCCCCTGCCGCAGCACGACGTGCTCGGGGTCCTCGGCGCCGGGAAGCCCGACCTGCTCCTGCACGACCTCGCCTGCGAGCAGGAAGGAGGATGCGAGCAGCGCCGCGTCGTCGTGCGTGCGCAGCCAGTCGAGCCGCTCGAAGTGGGCGCGCACGGTGTCGCCGAGCGGCTGCTCGACGGGGTGCGGCCACTCCTCGACCACGATGTTCGGCTCGGCCGCGGACGACTTGCGCAGGGTGATCCAGCCGAAGCCGACGGACGTCACCTTGCGCGCCTCGAACTCGTCGAGCCAGGCGTCGTAGCGGGCGGCGTACGCGGCCGGGTCGGAGCGGTGGTCACCGGCGTCGCGCAGCCACAGCTCGGCGTACTGCGTGATGTCCTGCACCTCGCGCTGCACGATCCAGGCGTCGCAGCCGCGCGGCACCCAGGAGCGCAGCCGCTCGGTCCACTCCTCGCCCTCGACGTGCTGCCAGTTCGCGAGGAACTGCGCGTATCCCCCTTCGTTCAGGTGCTCCCCCGCTCCCTGAACGAGCGAGCGGCACAGATCGTCCCCGCCCATGCCGCCGTCGCGGTACGTGAGGCGTGCGCCGGGCGAGATGACGAAGGGCGGGTTCGACACGATGAGGTCGTAGGTGGCGTCGCCCACGGGCTCGTACAGTGAACCCTCGCGCAGGTCGGCGGCGGGCACCCCGGACAGCGCGAGGGTGAGCGCGGTGATGTGGAGGGCGCGCGGGTTGAGGTCGGTCGCGGTGACGCGGGTGGCGTGCCGTGCCGCGTGCAGCGCCTGGATCCCGGAGCCGGTGCCGAGGTCGAGGGCGGACGCGACGGGCGTACGGACGGTGATCCCGGCGAGCGTGGTGGACGCGCCGCCGACACCGAGGACGACACCTTCGTCACTGCTGCCGATACCGCCCGCGCCGCCGACGGCGCAGCCCAGGTCGGAGACGATGAACCAGTCCTCGCCGTCAGGCCCGCCGTAGGGCCGTACGTCGACGGTGGCGGCGACCGTGCCGTGGTCCTGGCCGCCCTCGCGCAGCCAGCCGCTCGCCAGGCACGCCTCCAGGGGCAGCACGGCGGCGACGCGCTCGCGCGCCGCGGGCTGTTGCAGCAGGAAGAGCCGGACGAGCGTCTCCAGGGGCGTGTCCCCCCGGGTGGCGCGCAGGGCGGGCACGGTCTCGCTGCGCGCGAGCGCCGCGTAGGCGGGCGCTCCGAGCAGTTCGAGCAGCCCGTCGGCGGTGAACTCGGCGGCGAGCAGGGCGTCGCGCAGCGAGGCGGCGACGTCGTCACGGTCGGCGGCGGGCAGGGCGGAGGCGGCGGGAGAACTCACGCGTCCATTGTGACGCTTCGAGCCTCACGGCACCGCCCCCACCCGGGGCCTGTCGGGACCAGTCGGGTCGATGGCGGCCGGTCGGGGTCGATGGCGGCCGGTCGAAATGGGTGGCGGCCAGTCGGGGTCAGTGGCGGCCGGACAGGGTCAGTGGCGGCCGGACAGGTCTAGGAGGAGGTCGGACAGGTCTAGGAGGAGGCCGAAGGTGTGGCGGACGCGCTCTTGCAGCTCTCCTGCTCGGACATCGCCTTGCCGACGTCGCCCTCCTCGAGCTTCTTCAGGGCGTCGCTGCCGGACTGGCTCAGCTTGCTCAGCTCGCCCGCGACGCTCTTGAGCCCCTCGGCGAACTTGCCCTGGTCCTTGGTGTCCAACTTGTCGACCTGCTTCTTCAGGTCGGCGTACGAGGTCGAGATCTTGTCCAGTTCCTTGACGGCGTTCTGCTGCTTCTTCTCGCCGCCGTCCACGTTCGGGGCGCCCGCCTTGTCGACGGCGTCACCGATCGCCTTGTACGCGTCGGACATGTCCTGGAACGCCTGGGAGTCCGTCTTCTGGACGTCGGCCGGCGAACTATTGTCCGAGGTCTGCTTCTGGATCGCGGCGTTGGCCGACTCGATCTTCTTGGCCTGCGGCTGGACCGCGTCGCAGACCTGCTTGGCCCAGGAGTTCAGCTTGTCGTTGCTGTCGTCACCGCAACCCGACAAGGCCAGTACCAGTACCGCACCGCCGGACAGTGCGGCTGCGAGCTTCTTGTTCACCGGATCGGTCCCTTCCATGGCTCTCGGCCCCGGAACTTACACGCCGAGCACACGTCTCTCGCCCGTCGGACGCACTATATGACCGCTTTATTTACGTTTAGCAGCCATTTGCACCAAGGGAGAGAAGGCTCACGGAGAACCCACGCAAGGAGCTGGACACGACAGTGGACATCACGCCGCACACACCAGTGGGCGGACAGGGTGTCAGGAACCCGTGCCCGCCCACTCGTTGAACATACGTACGAAGCAGCTCCGTACAAAGCAGCTCCGTACGAGGCAGCTCCGTACGGGGCGGCTGTGTGCGGGACGGCTATGTGCGGGACGGTGCCACGGCCGGGTCCGCCGGCTTCGGCACGCGCCCCGGGCCCTGCTCGCCGTTCCCGTCCTCGTCGTCGCCGACCGCGATGCCGCGCCGCTTGGAGACGTAGACCGCCCCGACGATGACACCGAGCGAGACGACGGCGACCACGACCCGCACCGGCACGCTCGCGTCGTCCCCGTAGCTGAACTTGACGACCGCGGGCGCGATGAGCAGCGCGACGAGGTTCATCACCTTCAGGAGCGGGTTGATGGCGGGCCCGGCCGTGTCCTTGAACGGGTCGCCGACCGTGTCGCCGATGATCGTCGCCTCATGGGCCTCGCTGCCCTTGCCGCCGTGGTGCCCGTCCTCGACGAGCTTCTTCGCGTTGTCCCACGCCCCGCCCGAGTTGGCGAGGAAGACGGCCATCAGGGTGCCGGTGCCGATGGCCCCGGCGAGGTAGGCGCCGAGCGCGCCGACGCCGAGCGTGAAGCCGACCGCGATCGGCGCCATCACGGCGAGCAGCCCCGGCGTGGCCAGCTCCCTGAGCGCGTCCTTGGTGCAGATGTCGACGACGCGCCCGTACTCCGGCTCCTCCGTGTAGTCCATGATCCCGGGGTGCTCACGGAACTGCCTGCGCACCTCGTAGACGACCGAACCGGCCGACCGGGACACGGCGTTGATGGCGAGCCCGGAGAAGAGGAACACCACCGCGGCCCCGGCGATGAGCCCCACCAGGTTGTTGGGCTGGGAGATGTCCATGACGAGGTTCATCGGCCCGCCGTCGCCGACCTTCTCGCCCACGTCCCGCGCGGCGGTCAGGATCGCGTCGCGGTACGAGCCGAACAGCGCCGCGGCCGCGAGTACCGCGGTGGCGATGGCGATGCCCTTCGTGATCGCCTTCGTCGTGTTGCCGACGGCGTCCAGGTCGGTGAGCACCTGCGCGCCCGACCCCTGTACGTCGCCGGACATCTCGGCGATGCCCTGGGCGTTGTCGGAGACCGGCCCGAAGGTGTCCATGGCGACGATGACGCCGACGGTGGTGAGCAGCCCGGTGCCCGCGAGCGCGACCGCGAACAGGGCGAGCATGATCGACGTACCGCCCAGCAGGAACGCCCCGTACACGCCGAGCCCGATCAGCAGCGCCGTGTAGACCGCGGACTCCAGGCCGATGGAGATGCCCGCCAGGATGACGGTGGCGGGGCCGGTCAGCGATGTCCTGCCGATGTCCCTGACCGGGCGCCGGGTCGTCTCGGTGAAGTAGCCGGTGAGCTGCTGGATGAGCGCGGCGAGGACGATGCCGATGGCCACGGCGACGACCGCGAAGATCCGCGGGTCGCCGTCCTTGACCCGGATCGCGGCGTCGGTGACCCCGTCCAGCTCCGTGTACTTGCCCGGCAGGTAGACGAAGACGGCGACGGCCACGAGGACCAGCGAGATCACCGCGGAGATGAAGAAGCCGCGGTTGATGGCGGTCATGCCGCTCCGGTCGGCGCGGCGCGGCGCGACGGCGAAGATGCCGATCATCGCCGTGACGACCCCGATCGCGGGCACGATCAGCGGGAACGCGAGTCCGGCATCGCCGAAGGCCGCCTTGCCGAGGATCAGCGCGGCGACGAGCGTGACGGCGTAGGACTCGAACAGGTCGGCGGCCATTCCGGCGCAGTCCCCGACGTTGTCCCCCACGTTGTCCGCGATGGTGGCGGCGTTGCGCGGGTCGTCCTCCGGGATGCCCTTCTCGACCTTGCCGACCAGGTCGGCACCGACATCGGCGGCCTTGGTGAAGATGCCGCCGCCGACACGCATGAACATCGCGATCAGCGCCGCGCCGAGCCCGAATCCCTCCAGGACCTTCGGCGCGTCGGCCGCATAGACGAGCACGACACAGGAGGCGCCGAGCAGACCGAGCCCCACCGTGAACATGCCGACGACGCCGCCCGTGCGGAAAGCGATCTTCATGGCTTTGTGCGAGACAGCGGTGAGATCTTTTTCCGGCTCGCCTTCCGCCGGTGTCGCTTCCCGGGCCGCGGCGGCGACACGCACATTGCTGCGCACCGCGAGCCACATTCCGATATAGCCGGTGATCGCCGAGAACAGAGCGCCGATCAAGAAAAAGATCGAGCGCCCGGCACGCTGATTCCAATCGTCCGCGGGAAGCAGCATGAGCAGGAAGAACACCACGACGGCGAAAACGCCGAGGGTACGCAGCTGTCGGCCCAGATAGGCATTGGCGCCTTCCTGGACCGCGGCCGCGATCTTCTTCATGGAATCCGTCCCCTCGCCGGCCGCGAGCACCTGGCGCACCAGGACTCCGGCGACGGCGAGCGCCGCGAGCGCGACGACGGCGATGACGATCACGATCAGACGGTTGTCGTCCGTCAGAACTGCGGCTGCGATGGTTGAGGGCTCCGCCATTCGTCCTCCTTGACGCTTGGGAAGAGCTCAAGATTGTGGACGGATTGTAGGGAGCGGAACCTGATCAAAACAGTACGCCGCAACCGTCGATGTTCTTCTTCTGCCGTGTTCTGCCTACCCGGCTAATGATCGAAGAACACATTTCAGGCCATACGCGCTGGGTATGGGGATAACACCCTTGAGGCATTATCAAAGATCGCAGAGGAAATATCGAAGATCGCGGCGGTGATCACAATGGCGCTCGCAGCGGCGCTCGCAGCAGCAGACATGGAACATAAAAAAGGCCCTGTTCACCTGGGTGGTGAGCAGGACCTCGATCGGCCGGACGGCCGCTAGGGGAGCGTCAACGGCGTGGTCGGCCATGTCATCCGAAGGAGACCCCCGGACTCGTCCGCGGTGACCTCCACGTCGTCCACGAGGCCGCTGATGACGGCGAGACCCATCTCGTCCTCGCCCTCGGCCTCCAACTCGTCACCGCTGCCGGCGACGCCGGGCGCGGCGGGTACGGCAATCGTGCGGGGCGCCTCGTCACCGACCTCGATGGAGAACTGCTTCTCCTCCTCGATCAGCGCGACCCGCACCGGCGCCGTGATGTCACTGCTCCGGTGCAGCCCCACGGCGCGGGAGCACGCCTCGCCGACGGCGAGCCTGACCTCGTCGAGGACCGCCTCGTCCACACCCGCCCTGCGTGCCACAGCGGCCGCCACCAAGCGGGCGGTCCTGACATGCTCGGGCAGAGGGCTGAAGCGGAGTTCGACGGTGGCCATGCATCCCCCTCGGACGTACGGGCGTGCTCTCGGGGACCGGACCGGCCAAGGACCGATCCCCACCATCTACCGGCTCCGCCGGACCGGCCGCCACGACGGGTCCGGGGACCCGGCGGGCGGCGCGATCCAGCGGATCCGCCTGTTCGGTCTCAGTCGGTGGCCGCGACGGCTTCCTCGACCGAGGTGTGGATCGGGAACACCTTGGTCAGGCCCGTGATCCGGAAGATCTTCAGAATGCGCTCCTGGTTGCAGACCAGACGGAGCGAGCCCTCATGGGCGCGCACCCGCTTGAGACCGCCGACCAGCACGCCGAGCCCGGTGGAGTCGAGGAAGTCCACGCCCTCCATGTCGACGACAAGATGGAAACTGCCGTCGTTCACCAGCTCGACCAGCTGCTCGCGCAGCTTGGGCGCGGTATATACATCGATTTCGCCACCGACCTCGACGACCGTACGATCGCCGACGGTACGGGTCGACAGGGACAGGTCCACGGATCCTCCAGCACCTTGCTATCGAGCGGTCGCCCCTTGGGGATACCTCGGCTTGATCCCCCGGGACGGTTCGCCAGCCGCGATGGCATTCAATCACTTACCGGCAGGCGTGCACGACGCCTTCGAAGCATTGTCCGTCACGCCAGTGACACACTCGATGCCGATGGCCAAGAAACACCGACCCGATCATCCCCAGCCGTCCGCTGCCTCCCGCCCCTCTCCCGGGGCGGTCCTGGAGCGGCTCGCCTCGGGGCCGAACAGGGCTGCGCGCATCACTCATACGGAGCACTTGCCCCCTCGCCCGGGTCGTCATGCAGTCTGGCCGGACCGGATCCGATCCGAGGTCATCGCCGCTGTCCAGAAGGCGGGGATCGAACACCCGTGGGCACATCAGGCACGCGCGGCGGAGCACGCACTGGACGGCGAGTCGGTGGTCGTCGCCACGGGCACGGCGTCGGGCAAATCACTGGCCTACCTCGCCCCCGTCCTGTCGACATTGCTGGACGGTTCACAGGCGCCGAACGGGCGCGGCGCGACCGCCCTGTACCTCGCCCCGACAAAAGCGCTCGCCGCAGATCAGTGCCGCTCTGTGAAGGAACTTTCACAACCGCTGGGCTCCGCGATACGCCCGGCGGTCTACGACGGCGACACCCCGTTCGAAGGGCGCGAATGGGTGCGGCAGTACGGGAACTACGTCCTGACCAACCCCGACATGCTGCACCGCGGCATATTGCCCTCCCACCCGCGCTGGTCGTCCTTCCTGAAGGCGCTCAAGTACGTCGTCATCGACGAGTGCCACACCTACCGCGGCGTCTTCGGCTCCCACGTCGCCCAGGTGCTGCGGCGTCTGCGCCGCCTCTGCGCCCGCTACGGCTCCTCCCCGGTCTTCCTCCTCGCCTCGGCCACGGCCGCCGAGCCTGCCGTCGCAGCGAGGCGTCTGACGGGCCTGCCGGTCGTCGAGGTCGCCGACGACGCCTCCCCGCGCGGCGAGCTCGTCTTCGCCCTCTGGGAGCCGCCTCTCACCGAGATGCAGGGCGAGAAGGGCGCCCCTGTCCGCCGCACCGCCACCGCCGAGACCGCGGACCTGCTCACCGACCTGACGGTGCAGGGCGTCCGCTCGGTCGCCTTCGTACGGTCCCGGCGTGGCGCCGAGCTGATCTCGGTGATCGCGCAGGAACGTCTCGCCGAGGTGGACCGCTCGCTGCCCCGGCGCGTCGCCGCCTACCGGGGCGGCTACCTCTCCGAGGAGCGCCGCGCCCTGGAAGCCGCGCTCCACTCCGGGGAACTCCTCGGCCTCGCCGCCACCACCGCCCTCGAACTCGGCATCGACGTCTCCGGCCTCGACGCCGTCCTCATCTCCGGCTATCCCGGCACCCGGGCCTCCCTGTGGCAGCAGGCGGGCCGCGCCGGCCGCTCCGGCCAGGGCGCGCTCGCCGTCCTCGTCGCCCGCGACGATCCGCTGGACACCTACCTCGTCCACCACCCCGAGGCGCTCTTCGAGCAGCCGGTCGAGTCGACGGTCCTGGACCCCGACAACCCGTACGTCCTCGCTCCGCACCTGTGCGCGGCTGCGGCGGAACTGCCCCTGACGGAGTCCGACCGGGAGCTGTTCGGCCCGGCGACGACCGACCTCCTCCCGCAGTTGGAGGCCGCCAAACTGCTGCGCCGCCGGGTCAAGGCCTGGCACTGGACGCGGCGCGAGTCCGCCGCCGACCTCGCCGACATCCGCGGCGCGGGCGGCAACCCCGTCCAGATCGTCGAAGCCGCCACGGGCCGGCTCCTGGGCACGGTCGACGCGGCCTCCGCCCACACCACCGTCCACGACGGCGCGGTCCACCTCCACCAGGGCCGCACGTACGTGGTGAAACACCTCGACCTGGACGACGACGTAGCCCTCGTCGAGCCGGGCAACCCCACCTACTCCACCACCGCCCGCGACACCACGGCCATCTCCATCCTGGAGACGGACGTCGAGGTCCCCTGGGGCGACGGCCGCCTCTGCTACGGCTCCGTCGAGGTCACCAACCAGGTCGTCGGCTACCTCCGCCGCCGCCTCATCACCGGCGAGGTCCTCGGCGAGACCAAGCTCGACCTCCCTCCCCGCACCCTGCGCACCCGCGCCGTCTGGTGGACGGTCACCGAGGACCAGCTCGACGCCGCCCGCATCAACCCCGAGATCCTCGGCGGCGCCCTGCACGCCGCCGAACACGCCTCCATCGGCATGCTGCCCCTCTTCGCCACCTGCGACCGCTGGGACATCGGCGGCGTCTCCATCCCCCTCCACCCCGACACGCTCCTCCCCACGGTCTTCGTCTACGACGGCCACCCCGGCGGCGCGGGCTTCGCCGAACGCGCCTTCCACACGGCCCCGCAATGGCTGACCGCCACCCGCGAAGCGATCGCCTCCTGCGAATGCGAAGCCGGCTGCCCCTCCTGCATCCAGTCCCCCAAATGCGGCAACGGCAACGATCCGCTGCACAAGCGGGGGGCGGTGCGGTTGCTCTCGGTGCTCTTGCAGGGGGCGGCGACGGCGGAAGCCGGACCGGGTCCCGAGGCCGAGGAACCAGCGCCGGGCGTGACTGGCGCCAGGCCGGCGGTGACGGTGCCGGACGCCCCTGGTCGGGGACCTGCGCCCGAGGAGCCCCCCAGGGCGCGGGAGACGCCGTCGCAGCGGCCCGGGGGGCCGGAGACGCCGTCGCAGCGGCCCGGGGGGCCGGAGACGCCCACACCCGAACCAGGCCCGGGCCCGGACACGGCGGGGGCTGCGTCGGTCGGGCCATGAGGGCCCGGGACCGCCGGGCCGCCGGACCGCCCCTCGGCAGCTCTGGCCAGGACGCCCCCCTGCTCCCAGCACCGCCCCGTCACGCCCTGGGCCCCACCGGCCCCGCCGGCCCCGCCCGGGATCTGGCCCTCGCCTCCAACGGGCCCGTGCCTGACATCGCCGTCACGTCGGAGATCTGGCCGTGGACCGCGCACCGCGTGACCCTGGCGTCCTGGGCGCGGGCGACCTTCTTCGCCAGCGCGCAGGCCACCGGCCCTCCCTCCATCCAGTGATCCGCCGCCGCAAGTGCCGCAAGGTCCGCCGCGGCGCCGGCCCGGTGCCGGGCCTCGACGGCGCGGCTCATGGTCAGGAGGCCGCCGAAGACGATGCCGATGGCGGCCAGCGCCATGGCCACCCACACCGTGGCCGACCCGCGGTCCGAGCGCGCCCGTCCGCGCCGGGCCCTACGTACGCTCCTCACGTCATTCCGGGACATTCCTCGTCATTCCTCCCCCGCCGTCCCGACCGTCTCCTCCGCCGCCGCCACGGCCTGCGCGCTCAGGTCCACGCCGAGCGGCCCGGGACCAGCGGCGCGCACCCGCACCGTCACCCGGACGAGGTCGCCCTCCCGGCTCACCTCGACCCGCGCCCCGTTCGGCGCCGCCTCACGCGCGGCGGTGATCGCGGCGTCCCTGGGCTCCTGCCGGGCCACCGCCCGAGCACCGGCCCGCGCCGCGTCCACGCACCGGATCTGTGCCGAAGCCGCCAGCAGGGCCCAGACCAGCCCCATGGTGAAAGCCACCAGCACCGGCAGCACCACAGCCGCCTCGGCCGTCACCATGCCCCGGTCGCGCCGGCTGCCGCTCAGCGCCTCAGAACGACCCATGGAGCGCCTTCGCCACCAGGGACTGCAACGCCGCCTGCACGACGTCACTCGTCACCACCTGGTACAGCAGCCCGGCGAATCCCACCGCCGCGATCAACCCCACCGCGTACTCGGCACTGACCATGCCCGCATCCCGTCGCACCGACCGAACCGCCCGGTACCGGCGCAGCGCTCCCGCCCGCACCCAGCCGTACGCCGTCCGTGCCTCACTCGCCTTGTTCCGCATCACAACCACAACCCCCGTTCTCGACAACCCTGTTCACACCGCGCCCGTACGACCGCACGGGCCTCAACGACCACCCAGCACCCCCGCCCCCAGCCCGATCACCACGGGCACCACGCCGATCACCAGGAACGCGGGCAGGAAGCACAACCCGACCGGCGCCGTGATCAGCACAGCGGACCGCCTCGCCACGGCCGTCGCCCTGCGCGCCCGCTCCGCTCTGCACTCAGCGGCGAAACGTGCGACCGGCCCCGCCGCCGGTGCCCCGGACTCCCCGGCCCGCTCCAGCAGACGGACCAGTGCCCCGGCTCCAGGTATCGCGACCAACTCCCGCCAAGCCGAGTCCGATTCGCCTCCGAGTCGTACTTGCGCGGCACCCCGCGCCATCGCCGACCCGACCGGTCCGCCCACCGACTCCCCCACGGCCCGTGCGGCTCCCACCGGCTCCGCACCGGCCGCCAGGCACGCGGCCAACAGATCCGCGAGCAATGGAAGTTGCCGCTCCGCCTCGGCCCGCGCCCGCGCGTTCACCGAGCCGGGCAGACCTCCGTCGGCACCAGCCCTTCCTCGCCACCACCGCCACACACCCACGCCCGCGACCGCACCGGCCACCAACCCCGCCACGCCCCCGACACACACGTACCCGGCGCTCACCGCCCCTGCCACCAGCGCCCAACGCCGGACCGCAACAGGCACGCTCCGTGTGCGCCGCTCCGGCCGCGCCTCGGTCACCGCGCACACGAGCCGGACCCGTCGCCGTGTCACCCGCTCCCGGCGCCGTGCACCGACCTCGCTCGCCAGTGACGCGACCAGCACGGCAATGCACAGCACTACCCCCAGCCTGTGGACAACTTCCATCGCCCCGCACCTCCCGACCCCTTGGCGCTCACGCCTCCGCACCCCGCACGATCCGCACCGCCCACCACATCCCCGCCGCCTCCAACGCCCCGCCCACCACCAGGCACCCCGCCCCGGCCCCCGTATGCAGCAGCACCCGCAACGGGTGGGCGCCCAGCGCAGAGCCGAGCAGCAAGCCGAGCACCGGCAGCGCTGCGAGCATCACCACCGTCGACCAGGGGCCTGCCAACTGTGCTCGCAGCTCCGCCCGTTGGTCCCGCTCCGCCTGTAATGCCGAGGCCAACCGCTCGAGCCCCGCCGCCAGCCCGGCGCCCCGGTCCACCGCCACACGCCAACACGCCGCGAGCCCATGCAGTCCCTCCGCCCCGGGCCGACGCGCCGCCTCCCGCAACGCACCGGACACGTCCCCGCCGAACCGCGCCGCCGCGACCACGGCCGCGCTCGCCCCGGCACCGGGCAGCGCCGCGGACTCCCGCACGGCGACGACCAGCGCCTCCCCGGGCTGTTTCCCCGCCCGCACCTCTCCCGCCATCAGCCCGCACAAGCGGATCACCGCGTCCCCGCGCCGCTCCCGTTCCCGTCGGGCGGCCCGGGCCCGCCGTGCCCGCGCCGCACCGGGCACGGCGCAGACCCCCAGCACGAGCGGCACGACCGAGGCCCCGACGAGCCCGATCACCAGCCCGACCGCGACACACCCCCACTCAGGGCGCGCCCGGCCCCACTCCCACCACGTCTTAGCCCCTCGCCGCCAGGCGGGCACCGGCACCTTCCCGGGCCCGACGCCCAGCACCAGCCGGGCCCGCCGCGCCTCCGCACCCCGCCACGACCCGTCGCTCCACAACCCCATGACCGCTGCCGACACCGCCACCACCCCCAAGACGAACACCCCGACCGACATCAACACCCCGCCCTGCGTTTCCGCCCCCATCGATCCACCTGTCACAGCGCCCGCACCTCCAGCACCTCGCCCAGCCGCCGCCACCCCTCGCCCGGCACGAAGCCCCGCTCGCCGTACTCCAGCGCCGGCACCGCCCGCACCCAGCCCTGCGCATCCCGCTCCAGTACGCGTACCTCCGCGATCCGGCGCCGCCCGCTCCGGTCCCGTACGAGGTGCAGCACCACGGAGACCGCCGCCGCCAGCTGGCTGTGGAGCGCCGCCCGGTCGAGCCCCGCCGCCGTTCCCAGCGCTTCCAGGCGGGCCGGGACGTCACTCGCCGCGTTGGCGTGCAGGGTTCCGGAGCCGCCCTCGTGGCCGGTGTTCAGCGCGGCGAGCAGGGAGACGACCTCCGCGCCGCGCACCTCGCCGACGACCAGCCGGTCGGGGCGCATCCGCAACGCCTGACGCACCAGATCCGCGAGGTCGACGGCGCCCGCGCCCTCCTGGTTGGCGGGCCGTGCCTCAAGGCGCACCACGTGCGGGTGGTCCGGCCGCAGCTCGGCGGAGTCCTCGGCCAGCACGATGCGCTCGTGCGGCCCGACAAGGCCGAGCAGCGCGCTCAGCAACGTCGTCTTGCCGCTGCCCGTCCCACCGCTGATCAGGTACGAGAGGCGCGCGTCCAGGAGCGCACGCAGCACCCCGTCGCCGCCCGGCGGTACGGTCCCCGCCGCCACCAGCTCGTCCAGGGTGAAGGCCCGGGGCCGTACGACCCGCAGTGACAGACAGGTGCAGCCCACCGCGACCGGCGGCAGCACCGCGTGCAGCCGGGTCCCGTCCGGCAGCCGCGCGTCCACCCAGGGTCGTGCGTCGTCGAGGCGCCGACCCGCCACCGCGGCGAGCCGCTGCGCCAACCGCCGTACGGACGCGGCGCTCTCGAACTCCACCTTCGTCGGTTCCAGGCCGCCGCCGCGGTCGACCCAGACCTGGTCCGGCGCCGACACCAGGACGTCCGTCACCGACGGATCCGCGAGCAGCGGCTCCAACGGCCCGGCGCCCACCAGCTCCGACCGCAGCTGTCCGGCCGCGCCCAGCACCTCGGCGTCGCCCAGGATCCGCCCTTGTGCCCGCAACGCCTCGGCGACCCGGGCGGGTGTCGCCTCCGCCCCGTTCTCCGCGAGCCACTGGCGTACGCCGTCCAGCATCCGCGCCCCCACCACCGCACTCACCGCGACCCCCTCGGTCCTGCCTCGCCCCACCTGCCGCGCACCCTCGTCACGCCCTTTCCTCCGAGCCCACCGGCATCCGCCCCCAGAACTCCGCGCAGAACCGCCCCAGCGGCCCTCCCACACCGGACTTCGTCGCCTTGGCACCCATAGAGGGCTCCGGAGCGGACCCCAGGCACGGCAGTTCGCCCGCCAGCGGCAGCCCCAGCAAGCGGGCCACCTCGTCCCCCTCCAGCGCCCCCGGGCCGGACGTCGGCGCCGTCACCACACGCAGATCCCGCAGCACCATCCCCACCGCCCCGGCCACCCGCCGGGCCGCCGCGACAGCCCTCAGCTCCGGTGGCACCACGAGCAGGCCCAGATCGAGCTGGGCCAGCGCCTCCACCGAACCGGCGTCGACCCGGCGCGGCAGGTCCACCACGACGGCACCGCCTCTGCGCCGGCCCGCCGCGAGCACCGCCCGAACCGCCTCGGGCGGCACCGACGCGAGATCGCCCCGGTCCCAGCTGAGCAGCCGCACGTCGTGCAGTCGCGGCAGCGACTCCTCCAGCGCGGTGCTGCCGACGCGCCCCCTCGACTGGGCGAAGGCAGGCCAGCGAAGGCCGTCCACCGTCTCCCCGCCGAGCAGGACGTCGAGCCCGCCGCCCAGTGGATCCGCGTCGACCAGGAGCGTGCGCCGCCCGGCCCGCGCCGCCTCCACCGCCAGCGCGCACGCCAGCGTCGAGGCACCGGCGCCGCCCCTGCCCCCGATCACCCCGACGGTCACCGCGGGCCGCCCCACGCCTTCGGCGACATCGGCGATCCGGTCCATCAGCCATTGCTCGCCGTCGGGCAGCATCAGCACGTGGTCGGCACCGATCTCCACGGCCCGCTGCCACACCCCGGGGTCGTCCTGGTCGCGCCCCACCAGCACGACTCCGCGCCGCCGTGCCAGCCCGCGCAGCCGCCTCGCGGCGTCGTCCCCGACCAGCACCAGGGGCGCCGCCTCCCAGCTGCCCCTGGTCGCGGGCGCCCCGTGCCCGACCTCCGGCCGTACGCCCGCCGCGGCGCAGAGCCGCAGCAGATCGTCCAGGAGCCCCACGTCCTCCGTCACGATCAACGGAGTGCGCCGTACACCCCGCACCTCACATGTCATGGTTTCCGCCACGATCCGGCCCCCTTCTCCCCGCACACCCGCATCCGTACGACACATCTGGCCCGCCGGTGGACGCCCGCATCCGCCGTACACATACGGGAAGCGCGGGTCGAACCGGCCACCGCGAAGTCCGGAACCGAAGCGTCGAATACCAGCCGCCCCGGCACAGCTCGGCCATAACGAACCGGCCATGAACACCGATGCCGAACTCCGCGTGCGGAATCACCGTGCATCGATCCCGGAAAGCGTGGGGATCTTGGTCAATAACTGTGGACGTGAGAAGGGTTGTGAATATCCCAACCACCCATACCAGTGACACAGTGCAGTTGAAGCAGAACTTCCGCAGGGCAGCCCGCAGAACGGCTCCCACGCCACCTCGCGGTCACCCACCGTGACTGGTCCATCGCAGATCAGCGCCTGCGGCCCGAGGCGCGATCAGAAGCCCAAGCGGCAAAAAAATGGACCCGAAAACGGGTCCGGACATGCGACGACCCCCGCCGGGGGGGAGAGCGGGGGTCGTCCCCACAGTCTGACTCGGGGGGGGGAGGAGCCAGACCGGGGTTAGCACGGTCGCGAACGATCCGTGACTTCCATGGTGTACCCGAGAGCCTTCTCAAGCAAACCCACGCGCCACAGCTTACGCCGAATGGTGGGCGCCTATGCTCAAACTCGTGGAAATCCAGTCCTTGACCCACTCCATGCCGCGCACAGCGGCCTTCTTTGACCTGGACAAGACGGTCATCGCTAAGTCGAGCACGCTCACCTTCAGCAAGTCGTTCTACCAAGGCGGGCTGATCAACCGCAGGGCCGTGCTGCGCACCGCGTACGCGCAGTTCGTCTTCCTCGCCGGCGGTGCCGACCACGACCAGATGGAGCGGATGCGCGCGTACCTCTCGGCGCTGTGCCGCGGATGGAACGTGGAACAGGTGAAAGAGATCGTCGCCGAGACGCTGCACGATCTGATCGACCCGATCATCTACGACGAGGCGGCGTCCCTCATCGAGGAGCACCACGCGGCCGGGCGCGACGTCGTCATCGTCTCCACGTCGGGCGCGGAGGTCGTCGAGCCGATCGGGGAGCTGCTCGGCGCGGACCGGGTGGTGGCCACGCGCATGGTCGTCGGCGCCGACGGCTGCTTCACGGGCGAGGTGGAGTACTACGCGTACGGGCCGACGAAGGCCGAGGCGGTCAAGGACCTGGCCCGCTCCGAGGGGTACGACCTCGCGCGCTGCTACGCGTACAGCGACTCGGCGACGGATGTGCCGATGCTGAGTTCCGTGGGGCATCCCTACGCGGTCAACCCGGACCGGGCGTTGCGGCGCGAGGCGCTCACGCGCGCGTGGCCGATTCTCGATTTCCACAAGCCGGTCAGGCTGAAGCAGCGGCTGCCGGACTTCTCCGCGCCCTCGCGTCCCGCCCTGGTCGCGGCGGCCGCTGTAGGCGCCGCCGCGGCCACGGCGGGCCTGGTCTGGTACGCCAGTCGGCGCCGGGCGCTCACCGCCTCCCGGTAGGGCCAGGGGCCGCCCGAGACGAGATGCCGGAAAAGTTCATTTCCGTCCCTATAAGTAAAGAAGTGCGGCCAGGGCTTCCGCTTCCCCGACGGGAGGAGTACAAAGGAGTCAACGGCCCGCGAGACCAGGGACATCCGAGAGGATCACCTTCAACCGCAACCAAGGCCCCACGGACCGAAGCATGAACACCGGGCACCCACGCGACGTCGACCCGTCGATTACGGGCCAGCCGCACCAGGTGACGGGCGAAGTCCCGACCTGATGGGCATATATCGAGGACGCTTGGTAACCCGGCGCGTCATGCCGGCGGCGGTACGAGATCTCGTACCGCCGCAACCCTTTTCAGACGCAATTGCGCTCACTCAGCCGCGACGGCCGCCCATCAGGCAGCACCGCGTTGCAGTGCCTCGCAGACCGCCGTCGACTCCCTGACGCCCAGCTCGATCGCCTTGCCGCAGTGGGCGATCCACGCCGCCATCCCCTCCGGCGTACCGGAGACGTAGCCCTCGAGCGCGGCCGCGTACGCCGCGCGCCCCAGCTCCGCGTGGCCGACCTCGGCCGGGCAGATCGACTTCGGGTCGAGGCCGCTGCCGATCAGGACGATGCGTTCGGCGGCGCGGGCGACCAGGCCGTTGTGCGACGTGAAGGGGCGCAGGGCGAGAAGTTCGCCGTGCACCACGGCGGCGCTCACCAGGGCGGGCGCCGAGCTGCCGCTGATGATCAGCCTGGAGAGGCCCTCCAGGCGGCCCGCCACCTCGTCGGCGCTCGGCAGCGGCAGCTCGATGAGCGGCTCGTCGACGGGCTCGTCCGGCGTGCGCGGGCGGCCGACCGCGTCCCCGCGGTCGGCGGCGGCCACCAGGTGCAGGCGCGCGAGGACCCGGAGCGGTGACTGCCGCCAGATGGACAGCAGCTGCCCGGCCTCGGCGGTGAGCCGCAGGGCCGCGCCGACCGTGGGCGCCTCGCCGTCGCCGTCCACGCCGCTGAAGTCGGTGCGCCTGCGCACCTCTTCGAGCGCCCAGTCGGCGCCGGAGAGCGCCGCGCTGCCGCGCGCGCCGCGCAGTGCGGCCTCGGAGGTGACTTCGTTGCTCCGGCGCCGCATGACCCGGTGCCCGTAGACCCGGTCCACGGCCTTGCGCACGGAGGCCACGGCGTCGCTCACGCCGGCGAGCGCGCCGAGGGCGGCAAGGGGATCGGCTGACGTACTCATGAGTACGACCCTACGGGCCCCGGGCCCGCGCCCCACGTTGGAGTGGTCTTCTTCACGGGGGGTCGACACGCTGCGCGGTCGCCACACTACGCTAGGTGAACATGAAGATCGCTTTCGTAGGGAAGGGCGGCAGTGGCAAGACCACGCTGTCCTCGCTGTTCATCCGCCACCTCGCCACCACCGGATCCGCGGTCGTCGCCGTCGACGCCGACATCAACCAGCATCTCGGTGCCGCGCTCGGGCTCGACGAGGAGGTGGCCGCCGAGCTGCCCGCCATGGGCGCGCGGCTGCCGCTCATCAAGGAGTACCTGCGCGGATCGAACCCGCGGATCGCGTCGGCCGAGACGATGATCAAGACGACGCCGCCCGGCCAGGGCTCGCGGCTGCTGCGCGTCGGCGAGAACAACCCGGTGTACGACGCCTGCGCGCGGCCGGTGGAACTCGACGGCGGCACCGTGCGTCTGATGGTCACCGGGCCCTTCACCGAGGCCGATCTGGGCGTCGCCTGCTACCACTCCAAAACGGGAGCGGTGGAGCTGTGCCTGAACCACCTCGTCGACGGCCGTGACGAGTACGTGGTGGTCGACATGACCGCCGGTTCCGACTCCTTCGCCTCGGGCATGTTCACCCGCTTCGACATGACGTTCCTCGTCGCCGAGCCGACGCGGAAGGGGGTCTCCGTCTACCGGCAGTACAAGCAATACGCGCAGGACTACGGCATCGCCCTGAAGGTCGTGGGCAACAAGGTGCGCGGGGACGATGACGCGGACCTCGACTTCCTGCGCTCCGAGGTGGGCGACGACCTGCTCGTCACCGTCGGCCAGTCGGACTGGGTGCGCGCCATGGAGAAGGGGCTTCCGCCGCGCTTCGACCTCCTGGAGGAGCCCACCAGGGGCGCCCTGCGGACCCTCCAGGACGCCGCCGACGCCACGTACGAGGCGCGCGACTGGGAGCGCTACACGCGCCAGATGGTGCACTTCCACGAGAAGAACGCGCGGAGCTGGGGCAATGAGCGGACGGGGGCCGACCTGGCGGCGCAGATCGACCCCGGTTACGTGCTGCGGGAGAGCGTCACCGCACCCGTCTGACGGGGGTCACGACGTACCGGCCGGGGTGTCCGGCGCCCCCTTGGGCGCCGGGGCGGGCGCGTCGTCGTCGAGGTAGGAGCGCCAGCCCCGCTTCGGCGCCTCGCCCACCTTGAGGCCGGTGAGCCTCTCCAGCGTCCTGGGGTCCTGGGCGTCGAGCCAGTCGGCGAGCTGACGGAAGGAGACGCAGCGGACCTCGGGTTTGCCGCAGACCTTCCGGACCGTCTGCTCGACGGCGCGCATGTAGACGCCGCCGTTCCAGGACTCGAAGTGGTTGCCGATGATCAGCGGGGCGCGGTTGCCGTGGTAGGCGCGCCTGAACCCGGCCACCAGGCTGTCGCGCATCTGGTCGCCCCAGTACGCACGCCTGTCCGGGTCGCCTTGCGTGGTGCCCGACTGGTTGACCATGAAGTTGTAGTCCATGGTGAGTTGCTCGTAGGAGTGCCCTCGGAACGGCACGAGCTGCATGGACAGGTCCCACAGGCCGTGCTTCTTCTTCGGCCACACCTGGTCGTTGACGCCGCTGGTGTCGTAGCGGAACCCCATCTCGTGGCCCGCCCGCATGAAGTTCTTCTGCCCTTCGAGGCAGGGCGTGCGGGCGCCGACGAGTTCCTTGTCGTAGTCGAAGGGCAGCGGGGCCGCCGCCTTCGTGCCCGTATGGGACTTCCAGGTGCGCACGAAGGACTTGGCCTGCCGGATCTCGCTCTTCCAGTCCTCGACCGACCACTGCCCGACGCCGCCGTCGCTGCCGCAGAAGTGGCCGTTGAAGTGGGTGCCGATCTCGCTGCCCTCGAGCCAGGCGCCGCGCAACTGCTCGACGGTGTCGCGGATTCCCTCGGCGTCGTTGAAGCCGATGTCCGAGCGGCCCGGTGCGTGCCGCGGAGGGTCGTACAGCTCCTTCTTGGCGCCCGGGAGCAGATAGACGCCGCTGAGGAAGTACGTCATGGTCGCGTTGTTCTCCTTGGCGACCTTGCGGAAGTGCGAGAACAGCTTCTGGCCGTCCTCACCGGCCCCGTCCCAGGAGAAGACCACGAACTGCGGGGGTCTGTGGCCCGGTCTGAGACGCTCGGCCCTCGGCAGGTGCGGCTGCCGGCCGGTGTACGCGGTCGAGCCGTCGCCGATCAGCCGGACCGTGCGGTGCGGGGCGGCGGGCCCGGCCTTCCTGGCGCCGGGGGCGCCCTGGTCGCGGGCCGCGCCGGGGTCGTCGTGCCCACAGCCCGCGAGGGTGGCGGCGCACGCCGCGGCCGCGGCGACGGCCGCGGTGATCCTCGGGGCGGTGAACTGCCGGGGGGCGGTCTTCTGTGCGGCGGTCCTCTGGGTGGCGGCCATCTTCCGCCCACCTGCTTCCTTGGGGTCGGCCTGCGAGGCCGCGCATGCGCGACAGGCATGCGCGAGCGCGCCCGCTTGCGCGCGGGCGGCAGCCGTCAACGTCGCACGCAATTCACCCCCGAATTTGTACGACAAGCCGACCAATATTCTTATTCACTCCTCCAGGTGAATAAGTAGGCTATTTGCCCGTTTAATCCAGCCACAATCTTTACTCTGCATTACTGTTCGTTTACCGAGTGTTGCAATTCATCCCGCCGCTACGTGCCAAGGAGACGGGACATGACAGCCTGCCTTCCCACTCGCCCCAGCGACCCCAGCGACCCCGGCCGGACAGCCAAGCCGTCAGTCGGCGCCCGGAACGCACACAGTCCCCCACCGCCGCCGCGTCGCCGCTTCCGGATCGCGGGAGCCGATCTGTCGGCGTCCGTCGCGGTCTTCCTGATCGCCCTGCCGCTGTCTCTGGGCATCGCCCTCGCTACCGGCGCGCCTCTTGAAGCGGGCCTGGTCGCCGCCGCGGTCGGCGGACTCGTCGCCGGCTTGGTGGGCGGCGCCCCGCTCCAGGTCAGCGGCCCGGCCGCCGGTCTCACCGTCGTCACCGCCGAGCTGATCCAGCGCTACGGCTGGCGCACCACCTGCGCGATCACCGTTCTCGCCGGGATCGCCCAACTCGGGCTCGGCTGCCTGCGGGTGGCCCGCACGGCGCTCGCCGTCAGCCCCGCCGTCGTCCACGGCATGCTCGCCGGTATCGGCATCACCATCGCCGTCGCCCAGCTGCACATCGTGCTCGGCGGCACCCCCGAGAGCTCGGTGCTCGCCAATGTGGCGGCGCTGCCGTCCCAGCTCGCCGACGCGCGCGTGGCCGCGTTCGGCGTCAGCGCCCTGACGCTCACCCTCCTGTACTGCTGGCCGCGCATCCCGGGCCGGATCGGCCGCTTCACGCGCGCGGTGCCCGCGGCGCTCGTCGCCGTCACCTCCGCGACCGCGGTCACCGCGCTCTGCGGCCTGACGCTCCCCAAGGTGGACCTGCCGTCCTGGAGCAGCCACGCGCTGGCCGGACTCCCCGACGGGCCGGTGCTCGGCATCGCCGCCGCCGTACTGACGACCACCCTGGTGTGCAGCGTGCAGTCCCTGCTCGGCGCCGTGGCCGTCGACAAACTGGCCGCCGCACGGCCCGAACTGCCGCCCACGTCGCGCCGCTCGAACCTGGACCGGGAACTGCTCGGCCAGGGCGCCGCGAACATCGTGTCCGGCACCCTCGGCGGGCTCCCCGTCGCGGGGGTGGCGGTGCGCTCGACGGCGAACGTGAGCGCGGGAGCGCTGAGCCGCGACTCCACGATGCTGCACGGGCTCTGGGTCGTCGCGGCCACCTTGCTGCTCGTCCCCGCGCTGGAGCTGATCCCGCTCGCCTCGCTCGCCGCGCTGGTCATGGCGGTCGGCCTCAAGATGGTCTCCTTGCTCCACATCCGCACGGTCACCCGCCACCGCGAGATCCTGGTGTACGTGGTGACCACCCTCGGCGTCGTCGTCCTCGGCGTGCTCGAAGGCGTGGGGCTCGGCGTCGCGGTGGCCGTCGGCGTCGCGCTGCACCGCCTCACGCGTACCCGCATCACGCACGAGGAGGACGCACGCGGCGTCCACCATGTGCGTGTTCGCGGGCAGTTGACGTTCCTCGCGGTGCCCCGGCTCAGCCGGGTACTGCACCAGATCCCGCACCGGGCGCAATGCGTCGTCGAGCTGGACGGCTCCTTCATGGACCATGCCGCGTACGAGGCGCTGCAGGACTGGGAGAAGACGCACACCACGCAGGGCGGCGAGGTCGAGCTGGCCGGCCGCGGCGGGCAGCGGATCGCCGAACCCGCGAGCGCGAGCCACTCGTGCTGCCGACCCTGGACGCCATGGCGCAACCACCACTGCGACCGGCCCTCCGACCCGGCGCCCGAGACCGTCGCACCGCGCGGCGGGCACCATCTGGCCAGCGGGCTCAGCGCGTTCCAGCGCAATACGGCGCCGCTGGTGCGCGGGGAGCTGGCGCGGCTCGCCAAGGAAGGGCAGCAGCCGACGCAGCTCTTCCTGACCTGTGCCGATTCGCGGCTCGTCACCTCGATGATCACGTCGAGCGGGCCCGGCGATCTCTTCGTCGTACGGAACGTGGGCAATCTGGTGCCCCTGCCGGGCGCCGAGAGCGGGGACGACTCGGTCGCGGCGGCCATCGAGTACGCGGTCGACGTGCTGAAGGTGCAGTCGATCACCGTGTGCGGGCACTCCGGGTGCGGGGCCATGCAGGCGCTCATGAGCAGTCCGCCATCCGGGGCCGGGGCGCTCACGCCGCTCAAGCGGTGGCTGCGGCACGGCGTCCCGAGCCTTGAGCGCCTGGGCGACCAGGGGCTCCCTGACGCGCGGCTCGCCGGGCGGGCGCCCGCCGACGCGGTCGAGCAGCTCTGTCTGACCAATGTGGTCCAGCAGCTGGAGCATCTGCGGGCGCACGAGGCGGTGGCCCGCGCCCTGGACGAGGGCACGCTTCAGCTGCACGGCATGTACTTCCACGTCGGCGAGGCGCAGGCATACCTGCTCGAGGAGGCCGACCCCGTCTTCGGACAGGTCGCCCCCGCGTCCACGGATGCCGACCCCGTCTTCGGGCAGGTCGCCGCCGCGTCCACGGATGCCGACCCCGTCTTCGGACAGGTCGCCGCCGCGTCCGCGGATGCCGACCCCGTCTTCGGACAGGTCGCCGCCGCGTCCGCCGACGACGTCAGAGACACGCCCGCCACGCGGGCCTGAACCCGCGGGCACCCTTCCGCGTGCAACGGGTGAGAGCGTGACGGTTCCCGGCCGCTGTGGCCGGGAGCCGTTCGCTCGTCACCAGGGCCGTCTACAGGTCTAAACCAATTCGCCGACCCCCCTTGTCACCAGGGGGCACCGTCTGATGAGCTGTGGTTTGGGACACAACGGTCGCCCGGCGAAGCACCGTAAGGGAGATGTCGTGAGCAACGAAAGCCTGGCCAACCTCTTGAAAGAGGAGCGTCGTTTTGCGCCGCCCGCCGAGCTGGCGGCGAGCGCCAACGTCACGGCCGAGGCGTACGAGCAGGCCAAGGCTGACCGGCTCGGGTTCTGGGCCGAGCAGGCCCGCCGCCTGAGCTGGGACACCGAGCCGACCGAGACGCTGGACTGGTCGAACCCGCCGTTCGCCAAGTGGTTCAAGGACGGCAAGCTCAACGTCGCGTACAACTGCGTCGACCGCCACGTCGAGGCGGGCAACGGCGACCGGGTCGCGATCCACTTCGAGGGCGAGCCGGGCGACAGCCGGGCCATCACCTACGCCGAGCTGAAGGACGAGGTCAGCCGCGCGGCGAACGCGCTGACCGAGCTGGGCGTGCAGCAGGGCGACCGGGTCGCCGTCTACCTGCCGATGATCCCCGAGGCGGTCGTCTCGATGCTGGCCTGCGCGCGCATCGGCGCCGCGCACTCGGTGGTCTTCGGCGGCTTCTCCGCCGACGCGATCGCCAAGCGCATCGAGGACGCGGACGCCAAGGTCGTCATCACCTCCGACGGTGGTTACCGCCGCGGCAAGCCGTCGGCCCTCAAGCCGGCCGTCGACGAGGCGCTGACCCGCGTCGAGGGCGTCAGCACGGTCCTCGTCGTGCAGCGCACGAAGCAGGACGTCGCCTGGACCGAGGGGCGCGACCAGTGGTGGCACGAGGTCGTCGGCCGCCAGTCCGCCGAGCACACGCCGCAGGCGTTCGACGCCGAGCAGCCGCTGTTCATCCTCTACACGTCCGGCACGACGGGTAAGCCGAAGGGCATCCTGCACACCTCGGGCGGCTATCTGACGCAGGCCAGCTACACGCACCACGCGGTCTTCGACCTCAAGCCGGAGACGGACGTGTACTGGTGCACGGCCGACATCGGCTGGGTCACCGGGCACTCGTACATCACGTACGGCCCGCTCTCCAACGGTGCGACGCAGGTCATCTACGAGGGCACCCCGGACACCCCGCACCAGGGCCGGTTCTGGGAGATCGTGCAGAAGTACGGCGTCACGATCCTCTACACGGCGCCGACCGCGATCCGTACGTTCATGAAGTGGGGCGACGACATCCCCGCGAAGTTCGACCTGTCCAGCCTGCGCGTGCTCGGTTCGGTCGGTGAGCCGATCAACCCCGAGGCGTGGATGTGGTACCGCAAGAACATCGGCGGCGACACGTGCCCGATCGTGGACACCTGGTGGCAGACCGAGACCGGCGCGATCATGATCTCGCCGCTGCCGGGCGTCACCGAGACCAAGCCGGGCTCGGCCCAGCGCGCGCTGCCCGGCATCTCCGCGACCGTCGTCGACGACGAGGCCAACGAGGTGCCGAACGGCGGCGGTGGCTACCTCGTCCTGACCGAGCCGTGGCCGTCGATGCTGCGCACCATCTGGGGCGACGACCAGCGGTTCATCGACACCTACTGGTCCCGCTTCGAGGGCCGCTACTTCGCCGGTGACGGCGCGAAGAAGGACGAGGACGGCGACGTCTGGCTGCTCGGCCGGGTCGACGACGTCATGCTCGTCTCCGGCCACAACATCTCGACCACCGAGGTGGAGTCGGCGCTCGTCTCGCACCCGGCCGTCGCCGAGGCCGCCGTCGTCGGCGCCGCCGACGCCACGACCGGCCAGGCGATCGTCGCCTTCGTGATCCTGCGCTCCAGCGCGAACGCGGAGGACGAGCAGCTCGTCGCCGACCTGCGGGGCCATGTGGGCGCCGTGCTCGGCCCGATCGCCAAGCCCAAGCGGGTCCTGCCGGTCGCCGAGCTGCCCAAGACGCGCTCCGGCAAGATCATGCGCCGCCTGCTGCGCGACGTGGCGGAGAACCGGGCGGTGGGTGACGTCACCACGCTCGCCGACTCCTCCGTCATGGACCTGATCCAGGACAAGCTGCCTGCGGCGTCCAGCGAGGACTGATCAGACACCGCACCGTACTGAGCGGGCATTCGGCGAACGCGCCGGATGCCCGCTTCGTTCGTAGGGTGAGGTTCCGTATGGCGATGATCACCAGGCCTGCCCGCCATGCACCCGGTAGGGTGACAGGCGCGTCACGAACGCGACAGGAAGTCCACAGGGTGCGCCGGGAAGTCTGGTCGGCAGATCGATCAGCCGTACCCGACCGGAGGTTCCCCGCGTGAGCGCCCCCCAGAAGAACGACCGCACAGCGTTCGGACACCTGTCCCTGCCCGAGCGGAACTTCCTGACCGACGCCCTGCGGGCCGAGACCGTCGGCGGGGTCCTGCTGCTCGTCGCCGCCGTCGCGGCCCTCGTCTGGGCGAACGTCCCGGCGCTCAGCCACAGCTACGAGACCGTTCGCGACCTGCACCTCGGGCCCGGCTCGCTCGGCCTGCACCTCTCCCTCGAACACTGGGCCGCCGACGGCCTCCTCGCGATCTTCTTCTTCGTCGCGGGCATCGAACTCAAGCGCGAGCTCGTCGCGGGCGATCTGCGCGACCCGCGCGCCGCCGCGCTTCCGGTCGTCGCCGCCGTCTGCGGCATGGCCGCGCCCGCCCTCGTCTACACGCTGGTCAACCTGGCCGGCGGCGGCTCGACGGACGGCTGGGCCGTGCCGACCGCCACCGACATCGCCTTCGCGCTCGCCGTCCTCGCCGTCCTCGGTACGTCGCTGCCGAGCGCCCTGCGCGCCTTCCTGCTGACCCTCGCCGTCGTCGACGACCTCCTGGCCATCCTGATCATCGCGGTCTTCTTCACCAGCGACCTGAACTTCGCCGCTCTCGCCGGCGCCTTCATCGGCCTCGCCGTCTTCTGGCTGCTCCTCCGGACGGGCGTACGCGGCTGGTACGTGTACGTGCCGCTCGCGCTCGTCATCTGGGGCCTGATGTACAACAGCGGCGTCCACGCCACTGTCGCGGGCGTCGCCATGGGCCTGATGCTGCGCTGCGCGCGCCGCGACGGCGAGGAACAGTCCCCCGGCGAGCGCATCGAACACCTCGTGCGCCCGCTCTCCACCGGCCTCGCGGTCCCGCTGTTCGCCCTGTTCAGCGCTGGTGTGGCGGTGTCGGGCGGCGCGCTCGGCGATGTCTTCGCCCGGCCCGAGACGCTGGGGGTCGTCCTCGGTCTCGTCGTCGGCAAGACCATCGGTGTCTTCGGCGGTACGTGGCTGACGGCACGGTTCACCAGAGCCTCGCTCTCCTCCGACCTGACCTGGCCGGACCTCTTCGCGGTCTCCGCGCTCGCCGGCATCGGCTTCACCGTCTCGCTCCTCATCGGCGAACTGGCCTTCACCGGCGACGCCGCGCTCACCGACGAGGCCAAGGCCGCCGTCCTCGTCGGCTCGTTGATCGCGGCCGTCCTCAGCGGCGTACTGCTGCGGATCCGGAACGCCAAGTACCGCGCCCTGTGGGAGGCGGAGGAGCGCGACGAGGACCTCGACGGGGTCCCCGACATATACGAGGTGGGCGACCCGGCGTACCACCTTCGGATGGCCGTGCTGCACGAGAAGAAGGCCGCGGAGCACCGGCGGCTTGCCGAAGCGACGGGCGGGGAAGGCGGCGAGGGCGAGCGTCCGGCATGATCTGACAGCAAGTCCGCACAACCGACAGAGCCACAGTGCTCCTACAGGAGAACAGGGAGAACGCGATGAGCGCACCCGACGGCAGCACGGTCGGCGCGGTCGGCGCCGAGCGCAGCATCGGCCAGCTGTTCGCCTCGGCGACGGCCGAGATGTCCGCACTGGTGCACGACGAGATCGCCCTTGCGAAAGTACAGCTCAAGCAGGACGTGAAGAAGGGTGCGGTGAGCGGCGGCGCCTTCACCGCGGCGCTGACGATCGCGCTCTTCTCGCTGCCGATGCTGAGCTTCGCGCTCGCCTACGGCATCAACGCCTGGACCGGCGGGCACAACGGCGACGGCGGCTGGAACCTCGCCTGGTGCTTCCTGCTCTCCTTCGCCGCGAGCCTGATCGTCGCCGGTCTGGTCGGCCTGATCGGTGTGGTCTTCGCCAAGAAGGCCAAGAAGAGCAAGGGCCCGCAGAAGGTCGCCGCCTCCGTCAAGGAGACCGCGGGCGTCCTGCAGAACGCCAAGCCGCACCCCCGTCCGGTGACGGCCGGAGAGCGTGTCCCCGAGGCCATCGAGGCTGTGGCACGCTCGTCTTCATGACGGACCCCGCCACTCCTTCGGCCCAGCCGCCTTCCTCTGTCGTACGTCTGGACGTACCCGGTGCCAAAGAGGTGATCCACCGGGACGTCGCGGCCAACGGCGCGCGTTTCCACATCGCGGAGGTGGGTGACGGGCCGCTGGTGCTGCTGCTTCATGGCTTCCCGCAGTTCTGGTGGACGTGGCGGCACCAGCTCGTGGCGCTGGCCGACGCGGGGTTCCGGGCCGTGGCGATGGACCTGCGGGGCCTGGGCGGCAGCGACCGCACGCCGCGCGGGTACGACCCGGCCAACCTCGCGCTCGACATCACCGGAGTGGTGCGCTCGCTCGGTGAGCCCGACGCGGCGCTCGTCGGGCACGACCTCGGCGGCTACCTCGCGTGGACGGCGGCCGTGATGCGGCCGAAGCTGGTGCGCCGGCTCGCGGTGTCGTCGATGCCGCATCCGCGCCGCTGGCGCTCGGCGATGCTCTCGGACCTCAAGCAGACCACCGCCGGGTCCTACGTCTGGGGGTTCCAGCGGCCGTGGCTGCCGGAGCGTCAGCTGGCGGCGGACGACGCGGCGTTGGTCGGGCGCCTGATCCGGGACTGGTCCGGGCCGCGTCAACCGGACGACGAGACCGTCGAGACGTACCGGCGCGCCATGTGCATCCCCTCGACCGCGCACTGCTCGATCGAGCCGTACCGGTGGATGGTGCGCTCCCTGGCGCGGCCCGACGGCATCCAGTTCAACCGGCGCATGAAGCGGCCGGTCCGTGTGCCCACGCTGCATCTGCACGGCTCGCTCGATCCGGTGATGCGCACGCGCAGCGCCGCTGGCTCCGGCGAGTACGTCGAAGCGCCCTACCGCTGGCGCCTGTTCGACGGTCTCGGCCACTTCCCGCACGAGGAGGATCCGGCCGCGTTCTCCAAGGAACTGGTGAGCTGGCTCAAGGACTCCGAGCCGGACCGTTGAGCCGTTGAGCCGTTGAGCCGTTGAGCCGTTGAGCCGTTGAGCCATTGAGAACTCGTTCGTGAGCTGTGCGCGAGCTGTCCGTGAGCGGGCGGTGCGTGGACGGTGAGCGTCCGGTGTCCGGACGGGAACATCTGTCCTACGAACAGCCAATTGCCTGCCGCATAAGCCAATTTGGGGGCTGTGGGGGCGGTTACCGACCATGGGGCCCGGGCAGACGTCGGGGTATGGGCTGGACGCACGACTACAGTGACGCAGCACGCAATCGCCGCCCAGCGATGACGCTGGGCTCTCCCCAGAGGGGCGCACCGCAAGGACACGCGGTGCACGATCCCCGGCTGGGCATCCCGCGCATCCTGCGGCGCCGGGCCCGGTGGGTGTCGGCCCGGCTGCGCCACAGCGGGCGCGGCTGACACATCCCCCGTCTTCCCGGGTTCCTCAGAGCGCGCAGGCGTCCGTGTCCACCTGCTGGACCGCGGCTCGGCCGCGCGTGATGTCGGTGCGGATCTCGTCGCCGGTCAGCGCGTAGCCCGTCTGCGCGTTGTCCAGGGACTTGGCGAAGACGACGCCGTACACCTGGCCGTCCGGGGTCAGCAGCGGTCCGCCGGAGTTGCCCTGCCGGACCGTCGCGTACAGCGAGTACACGTCGCGCTGCACCTTGCCGCGGTGGTAGATGTCCGGGCCGTCGGCGGTGATACGGCCGCGCACGCGCGCGGGGCGCACGTCGTACGCGCCGTTCTCCGGGAAGCCCGCGACGATGGCGCCGCCGCCGCGCTGCGCGTCCGTCGACGTGAAGCGCAGCGGGGGCGCCTTGAGCTGCGGTACGTCCAGGACGGCGATGTCGCGCTTCCAGTCGTAGAGGACGACCTTCGCGTCGTACTTGATGCCCTCGCCGCCGATCTGCACGGTGGGCTCCTCGACGCCGCCGACCACGTGCGCGTTGGTCATCACGCGGCGGTCGGAGAAGACGAAGCCGGTGCCCTCGACGACCTTGCCGCAGCTGGGCGCCTGGCCGACGACCTTGACGATCGAACGCTTGGCGGTGCGGGCGGCGGCGCTCCGCGCGAGCGCGGGGTCGGGCGGCTGGACCTCGGCGATCGGCTCGTTGGCGAACGGGCTGAAGACCTGGGGGAATCCGTTCTGCGCGAGCGTGGAGGAGAAGTCGGCGAACCAGGTGTCCGCCTGCGCGGGCAGCACCCGGGCCACGCCGAGCAGCACCTTCGAGGAGCGGACCTCGCTGCCGAGGGTGGGCAGGGCGGTACCGGCGAGCGCGGAACCTATCAGCCAGGCGACCAACAGCATCGCCCCCACGTTGACGAGGGCGCCGCCCGTCGCGTCGAGCGCGCGCGCCGGGGACCAGATGATGTAGCGGCGCAGCTTGTTGCCCAGGTGCGTGGTGAAAGCCTGGCCGATGGAGGCGCAGACGATCACGACGACCACGGCCACGATCGCCGCGGTGGTCGTCACCTGGGCGTCGCTGGTCGCAGCGGACCAGATGGCGGGCAGCGCGTAGACGGCCACGAGGCCGCCGCCGAGGAAACCGATCACCGACAGGATGCCGACGACGAAGCCCTGCCGGTAGCCCACGATGGCGAACCAGACGGCAGCCGCGAGCAGCAGGATGTCCAGCACGTTCACCGAATTCTGGCCTCGCCTCGCATCGCGGATGTCCTCGCGGGTGTCATCGTGAAGTCCACTTCCGCGCCGGAGTTCCGGGGGCGCTCCCCGGGACGGCACGGCACGGGGGCCACCCTGTCATGTGCGCCAGTCGAGTGGCACCGTCTTCTTTCGGTCCCAGGGGCGCTCCCACCCCGCGTAGTGCAGGATCCGGTCGATCACACCGGCCGTGAACCCCCACACGAGGGCGGATTCCACCAGGAACGCGGGGCCTCTGTGGCCGCTCGGGTGAATGGTCGTCACCCGGTTCTCCGGGTCCGTGAGATCCGCCACCGGGACCGTGAAGACGCGGGCCGTCTCCGCCGGGTCGACCGCCGTGACCGGCGTCGGCCGCCGCCACCAGCCGAGGACCGGGCTCACCACGAAGCCGCTGACGGGGATGTAGAGCCGGGGCAGTACGCCGAAGAGCTGTACGCCTCTCGGGTCGAGCCCCGTCTCCTCCCACGCCTCGCGCAGAGCGGCGCGCAGCGGGCCCTCGGCCCGCGGGTCCCCGTCCTCCGGGTCGAGGGCGCCGCCGGGGAAGGACGGCTGCCCCGCATGGGATCTGAGCGATCCCGCCCGCTCCATCAGCAGCAGCTCGGGCCCGCGCGCGCCCTCCCCGAACAGGATCAGCACCGCGGACTGCCGCCCCGCGCCGTCCGCCGGGGGCAGGAAGCGGCTCAGTTGCTCGCCGCGGACGGTGCGCAAGGCCTCGGCGACGGGGGTGAGCCAGCCGGGCAGGCCGTCCGCGCGCAGCGTCACGTCCGGGACGTGCGGGGCGCCACCGCCCGGGGTCGAACCACCGGATCCGGCCGCCTCACCGGTCACGCCACTCGCATCCTCGATCTCGCTCACGTGCTTCATCTCGCCGCCCCCGTACCCGTCGTCCCTCGCCCAACGCCTGGCCGCCCCCGATTCGTTCCGGCTTCCGGAGGTGTCACCCGGTCGTGTCACCCGGCGCCGCGCCCGGTACCGCGTCCCGTACCGCGGCCCGTACTCCGCCCCGTACCGCGTGCCGTCACCCGGCCGCGCCGCCCGGGGTGCCGCCCAGCGGCGGGGCCGGCCGTCCGCCCGCGTCGAGGTAGGACTGCGGGGGCTTGAGGCGCTGGCCCGGGAAGCCGCCCTTCTCGTACTTGAGCAGCTTCCGCGCCTTCTCCGGGTCCGTCTCGCCCTCGCCGAACGCCGGGCAGAGGGGGGCGACGGGGCAGGCCCCGCAGGCCGGTTTGCGGGAGTGGCAGATGCGGCGGCCGTGGAAGATCACGTGGTGGCTCAGCATGGTCCAGTCGCTCTTCGGGAAGAGCTCGCCGACCGCCTTCTCGACCTTGTCCGGGTCGGTCTCCTCGGTCCACTTCCAGCGCCGCACGAGTCGGCCGAAGTGCGTGTCCACGGTGATGCCAGGGCGCCCGAACGCATTGCCGAGCACGACGAACGCCGTCTTGCGGCCCACGCCGGGCAGTTTGACCAGGTCTTCCAGCCGGCCCGGCACCTCGCCGTCGAAGTCCTCCTCCAGCGCC
Source organism: Streptomyces sp. NPDC016845 (assembly GCF_044332585.1). Taxonomy (NCBI): domain Bacteria; kingdom Bacillati; phylum Actinomycetota; class Actinomycetes; order Kitasatosporales; family Streptomycetaceae; genus Streptomyces; species Streptomyces sp. NPDC016845. The sequence continues at coordinate 145,225 of NZ_JBIRPI010000005.1, forward strand.
TTGGCCAGGCCCATGATCGACTTCGTCTTGGCCCGGAAGAACCCGGTCGGCCGGATCAGCTCCTCGACCTCTTCGGGGTTGGCTGCCGCGAGGTCCGCGGGCGTCGGGTACTTCGCGAACAGCGCCGGGGTCGTCTGGTTGACCCGCAGGTCCGTCGTCTGGGCGGACATCACCGTGGCGAGGACGAGCTGGAACGGGTTCTCGAAGTCCAGCTCCGGGTGCGCGTACGGGTACGTCTCCGCGAGGACCCGGTTGATCTTCCGCGCCCGGCGCACCAGCGCCGTACGCGACTCGGGCTTCGCCGCACCCGTGCTCGTACCCGTACCTGTGCTCGTACCCGTTCCCGTGCTGGTACCCGTTCCCGTACTCGCACTGGTCGTCGCGGCGGATCGCTTCTTCGCGGGCATGAGCTATGCGGCCTTTCCCTGCACGGACGGTACTGACCCGGACGGTACGGAGGCGGACGCGGACGGTACGGACGCCGACGGTGCGGAGGCGGACGGTACCGATGCGGAGGCGGACGGGGTCGCCCGGGCAGCGCATCCGGCGTGTTCGCCCACAGCGGAATACCGGTCGGCCGCCACCCTTCCAGCCCCTTCCGCCTGCGTCGTCCCCAGCTTTTTGGATACTCGGCCAGCCTAAAGCCCGGTACTGACATCCGCCCCGACGCCGTCCGATCGGCCCCCGATTGGCCCCCTCCCCGTCGGGTTGTGACGCAGGTGCGGCAGACTTGTGTCTGAGTGACTGATCACACTGTTTGGACCGTCCGGCAAAATGGGCGGCGGGAAACACCCGTCCCCACAGTGCAGGCGACATAGGAGAGAAACTCGTGGACGACGTTCTGCGGCGCGCCCCGCTCTTCGCGGCGCTCGATGACGAGCAGGCCGCGGAGCTCCGCGCCTCCATGAGTGAGGTGACCCTCGCGCGCGGCGATGCCCTGTTTCACGAGGGCGACCCCGGCGACCGCCTCTACGTGGTCACCGAAGGCAAGGTGAAGCTCCACCGCACATCCCCCGACGGCCGCGAGAACATGCTGGCCGTGCTCGGCCCGGGCGAGCTGATCGGCGAGCTGTCGCTGTTCGACCCCGGTCCGCGCACCGCGACCGCCAGCGCGCTGACCGAGGTCAAGCTGCTCGGCCTCGGCCACGGCGACCTCCAGCCCTGGCTGAACGCACGCCCGGAGGTGGCCGCCGCCCTGCTGCGCGCCGTCGCCCGGCGCCTGCGCAAGACCAACGACCAGATGTCCGACCTGGTCTTCTCCGACGTGCCGGGCCGTGTCGCCCGCGCGCTGCTCGACCTGTCGCGCCGCTTCGGCGTGCAGTCCGAGGAGGGCATCCACGTCGTGCACGACCTCACGCAGGAAGAGCTGGCCCAGTTGGTCGGCGCCTCCCGCGAGACCGTGAACAAGGCGCTCGCCGACTTCGCGGGCCGCGGCTGGCTGCGCCTGGAGGCCCGCGCCGTGATCCTGCTCGACGTGGAGCGCCTGGCCAAGCGTTCACGCTGAGCCGCTGGGTCCTCAAGGTCTCAGGCCGTCACGGATACGGGTCCCGCCACGATGTCGTGGCGGGACCCGTATCCGTGGCGGGTCCGTCCGCACGTCGCGTACCGCACGTCGCGTACCGGCACTCGACCACCCCGGAGGGGAACCCGGCATGACGCAGTCCGAGACCCGGCCACCGTCGGCGGCCGATCTGGCGACCAGGTTCGAGGCCGAGCGTGGGCGGCTGCGGTCCGTCGCGTACCGCATGCTCGGTTCGCTCAGCGAGGCCGAGGACGCCGTCCAGGAGAGCTGGCTGCGGCTGCAGCGCGCCGACAGCGCGGACGTACAGAACCTGGGCGGCTGGCTGACCACGGTCGTCGGGCGGATCTGCCTGGACATGCTGCGCACGCGCGCGTCCCGCCGCGAGGACCCCTTGGAGCCGGATACGGCCGAGACGCACGTCCCCGACGTCGTGGTGCGGCCCGCGGACCCGGGTCAGGAGGCCGAACTCGCCGACTCCGTCGGTCTGGCGCTGCTCGTCGTGCTCGACACGCTGGCGCCCGCCGAGCGGCTCGCGTTCGTCCTCCACGACATGTTCGCCGTGCCCTTCGAGGACCTCGCGCCCATCGTCGAGCGCACACCGGCGGCCACCCGGCAGCTGGCGAGTCGCGCCAGGCGCCGGGTGCAGGGGTCCGCCGTGCCCGCGCCGACCGATCTGGCCCGCCAGCGCGAGGTCGTCGACGCCTGGCTGGCCGCCACGCGCGCGGGGGACTTCGAGGCGCTGCTCGCACTCCTCGACCCGGACGTGCTGCTGCGCGTCGACGCGGGTCCCGGCACGGCGTCCAAGCTGGTGCGGGGCGCGGTGGAGGTGGCCGGGCAGGCGACGTACTTCGGGCAGATGGTGGACACGGCGTCCGCCGCGTACGTGGGCGACGGCGTCGGCATCGTGCAGGCGCCCCGCGGCCAGGTCGTCTCGGTCCTCGTCCTGTCGTTCCGGGACGGCAGGGTCGGCGGCGTCGACATCATCGCCGACCCGGGGCGGCTCGCGGCGATGGGCGTCACGTGGCCCCTCGAACCGCGCGAGGACGGCCTCTAGGACCCTCTAGGACTGCCCTAGACGCCGCTGCTCCGGATGAGCCCGTGGTCGCGGAGGTACTCCAGCTGGGCCAGGACGGACAGCTCGGCGGCCGGCCACAGCGAGCGGTCCACATCCGCGTAGACGTGCGCGACGACCTCGGACGACGTCACGTGGCCGTTCTCGACCGCCGTCTCGACCTGGGCGAGGCGGTGTGCGCGGTGCGCGAGGTAGAACTCGACGGCGCCCTGCGCGTCGTCCAGGACGGGCCCGTGGCCCGGCAGCACGGTGTGCACGCCGTCGTCGACGGTCAGGGAGCGCAGGCGGCGCAGCGAGTCGAGGTAGTCGCCGAGGCGGCCGTCCGGGTGCGCGACCACGGTGGTGCCTCGCCCGAGGATCGTGTCGCCGGTCAGGACCGCCTGGTCGGCGGGGAGATGGAAGCAGAGCGAGTCCGCGGTGTGCCCCGGCGTCGGGACGACGCGTAGCTCCAGGCCGCCGGTGGTCACGACGTCCCCCGCGGCGAGCCCTTCGTCGCCCAGGCGGAGCGCCGGGTCGAGGGCGCGCACCTTCGTGCCGGTCAGCTCGGCGAACCGGCCCGCGCCCTCGGCGTGGTCGGGGTGCCCGTGCGTGAGCAGCGTGAGCGCTATGCGCCTGCCCGCCTTGCCGGCCGTGTCGATGACGTGCGTCAGGTGCGCGTCGTCCAGCGGGCCCGGGTCGATGACGACGGCGAGGTCGCTGTCCGGCTCGGCGACGATCCAGGTGTTGGTGCCGTCGAGCGTCATGGCGGAGGCGTTGGGCGCCAGGACGTTGACGGCGCGGGCGGTGGCGGGGCCGGAGAGCACTCCGCCGCGCGGCTGCCCCGGCAGGGCGGCGGCTTCGGTCATCAGCTGTTTCCCCTGCTCGGAGCGGTCGGAGCGGTCGGAGCGGTGGGAGCGGTGGGAGCGGTGGGAGTGACGGAACCCGAGGGCGCGTTCGGAATGTGCTTGGTGAACTCCTCGTGTCCCGGCCAGGCCAGCACCAACTCGTCGCCCTCCATCCGCGCACGCGCCAGTACGGGCGTCAGGTCGTGCCCCGTGGAACCGGCGAGCGCGCTGTCCACGCGCGCGTACGTCGCGAGAGTGCGCAGGGTCGCGACGGTCGGCGGCATCATCGACAACTCGGCCCGGTCGTACGCCTCCAGGGCCCGCTCCGGGCGGATCCACACAGTGCGGTCGGCCTCCGAGGAGTCGTCGCTGGTGCGCTGGCCCTCGGGCAGCGCGGCGACGAAGAACCAGGTGTCGTAGCGGCGCGGCTCGAACTCGGGTGTGATCCAGCGTGCCCAGGCGCCCAGCAGGTCGGAGCGGAGCACGAGCCCGCGGCGCTGAAGGAACTCGGCGAAGGACAGGTCGCGGGCGATCAGCGCCTGCCGGTCGGCGGACCAGTCGGCCCCCGTCGTGTCGTCGACGACGGTGTCCGGGGTCTCCCCGGCGAGCAGCACGCCCGCCTCCTCGAACGTCTCACGCACCGCGGCGCAGACGACCGCCTGCGCCTCCTTCTCGGGCACGCCGAGGCGCGCGGCCCACTCCTGGCGCGCGGGACCGGCCCAGCGGACCTGGCGGTCGTCGTCGCGGGGGTCGACGCCGCCCCCCGGGTACGCGTACGCACCGGCGGCGAACGCCATGGACGTGCGGCGGCGCAGCATGTGCACCTCGACGCCGTCAGGGCCGTCAGAGCCGTCAGGGCCGTCAGGGCCGTCAGGGCCGTCGGCGGCGTCCCGCAGGAGCAGCACGGTCGCGGCGCGCCGGGGCACCGCGGGCACCAGGGTGCCGGCGGCGAGGGCGCGGATGCGCTCCGGCCACTCAGGGGGGTACCACTGCCCGTTCGCCATGGCCGGAGGCTATCCGGTGGAGGGCAGATGTTCGAGAGCCCACCCGTCCACCGGAACTCCGTAACGGCCCACAGCCCCCAGCCCACGACGCACGGCCCACGACGCACGGCCCACGGCCCACGGCCCTATGCCTCGGTGAGCTCCACCTGGATCTCGACCTCGACCGGCGCGTCCAGCGGCAGCACTGCCACGCCGACGGCGCTGCGCGCGTGCACGCCCTTGTCGCCCAGAACCTCGCCGAGCAGCTCGCTGGCGCCGTTGACGACACCGGGCTGACCGGTGAAGTCGGTGGCGGAGGCGACGAACCCGACGACCTTCACCACGCGCGCGATGCGGTCCAGATCACCGGCGACGGACTTCACCGCGGCCAGGGCGTTGAGCGCGCAGGTGCGGGCCAGCTCCTTGGCCTGGTCGGGGGTGACCTCGTCGCCGACCTTGCCGGTCAGCGGCAGTTTGCCGTCGACCATGGGCAGCTGCCCGGCCGTGTACACGTAGACCCCGGACTGCACGGCCGGCTGGTACGCCGCGACCGGCGGGACCACGGGCGGCAGGGTCAGGCCCAGCGACGCCAGCTTGTCCTCGACGGCGCTCACGCCGCCTTCTCCCGCTTCAGATACGCCACCAGCTGCTCCGGGTTGTTCGGGCCCGGCACAACCTGCACCAGCTCCCAGCCGTCCTCGCCCCAGGTGTCGAGGATCTGCTTCGTCGCGTGCACGAGGAGCGGCACGGTCGCGTATTCCCACTTCTTAGCCATGGGGGCGACTGTATCCGCCGAAGCGATCCGCCTCCTCCGCCAGGCTCCCGGCGCCGGCGCTTCTCCGGCTCCGGCACCGACCGCCCCCCGGCCTCGGCGCCGACCGTTCCCCGGGCTCCGGCATCGACCGCCCCCGGCCTCGGCGCCGACCGTTCTCGGCCTCAGTGCCGGCCGTTCCCCGGGCTCCTGCGTGATCGCGGCGCTCTCTGGTTAGGCTCGAATACGTGAGCAGGCTCCAGGTCGTCAGCGGCAAGGGCGGTACCGGAAAGACCACGGTCGCCGCCGCACTCGCGCTAGCCCTCGCGACCGAGGGCAAGCGCACTCTCCTTGTGGAGGTGGAGGGCAGGCAAGGCATCGCACAGCTCTTCGAGACGGAAGCGCTCCCCTACGAGGAGCGCAAGATCGCCGTCGCCCCCGGCGGCGGGGAGGTGTACGCGCTCGCCATCGACCCCGAACTGGCGCTGCTCGACTACCTCCAGATGTTCTACAAACTGGGCGGCGCGGGCCGCGCCCTGAAGAAGCTGGGCGCGATCGACTTCGCGACCACCATCGCCCCGGGCCTCAGGGACGTACTCCTGACCGGCAAGGCGTGCGAGGCGGTGCGCCGCAAGGACAAGCAGGGCCGCTACGCCTACGACCACGTGATCATGGACGCGCCCCCGACGGGCCGCATCACCCGCTTCCTCAACGTGAACGACGAGGTCGCCGGGCTTGCCAGGATCGGCCCCATACACAACCAGGCACAGGCGGTCATGCGGGTCCTCAAGTCCCGCGAGACCGCCGTCCACCTGGTGACCCTCCTGGAGGAGATGCCGGTGCAGGAGACCCTCGACGGGGTCGGCGAACTGCGCGCCGCGCGCCTCCCGGTGGGACGGATCATGGTGAACATGGTGCGTCCCGCGCTTCTGGGGGAACCCGCCCTTGCGTTGACCCGCGACACCTCCGTGCGCCCCGAGATCACCAAGGCCCTGACCGCGGCCGGTCTCGGCGGCGCCGGGAAGCTCGTAGGGCCACTGCTCGACCAGGCGGGGGAGTACGGGGAGCGGTACGCGCTCGAGAGCGCCCAGCGCGGACTGCTCGCCGAGGCGGGCCTTCCGCTGCACGAACTGCCGCAGCTCACCGAGGGCCTGGACGTCGCGGGTCTGTACAAGCTCGCCAAGGATCTGCGCCGGCAGGGGATCTCCGCGGACGACAAGGGGAAGGGTGGTACGAGCATGGGGGGACCGCTTCGATGACGCTGGATCCTGAGGGCACGCTCGACATCGACCCGCTGCTCGACGACCCGGGCACGCGCATCGTGGTCTGCTGCGGCAGCGGCGGCGTCGGCAAGACGACGACCGCCGCCGCCCTCGGCCTTCGCGCCGCCGAACGGGGCCGCAAGGTCGTCGTGCTCACCATCGACCCGGCCCGCCGGCTCGCCCAGTCCATGGGCATCGACTCGCTGGACAACACGCCGCGCCGGGTGAAGGACATCGTCACCGCCCAAGGGGCCGAGGGCGGCGAACTGCACGCCATGATGCTCGACATGAAGCGGACCTTCGACGAGATCGTCGAGGCGCACGCGGACGAGGAGCGGGCGCACGCCATCCTCTCCAACCCCTTCTACCAGTCGCTCTCGGCGGGCTTCGCGGGCACGCAGGAGTACATGGCGATGGAGAAGCTGGGGCAGCTGCGCTCCCGGGACGAGTGGGACCTGATCGTGGTCGACACTCCCCCGTCACGCTCCGCGCTCGACTTCCTGGACGCGCCCAAGCGGCTCGGCTCGTTCCTCGACGGCAAGCTGATCCGGGTCCTGATGGCGCCCGCGAAGGTCGGTGGACGCGCGGGCATGAAGTTCCTGAACGTCGGGATGTCGATGATGACCGGCGCCCTCGGCAAGCTGCTCGGCGGCCAACTGCTGCGGGACGTGCAGACGTTCGTCGCCGCGATGGACACCATGTTCGGGGGGTTTCGCACGCGCGCGGACGCCACGTACAAGCTGCTCCAGGCGCCCGGCACCGCGTTCCTCGTGGTCGCCGCGCCCGAGCGGGACGCGCTGCGCGAGGCCGCGTACTTCGTGGAGCGGCTGGCCGCGGAGCGGATGCCGCTGGCCGGTCTCGTGCTGAACCGGGTGCACGGCAGCGGGGCCGACGCGCTCTCCGCCGAACGCGCCCTGGCCGCCGCGGAGAACCTCGACGAGGCCCGCGTGGAAGAGCCTGGCGAGGTCGGGGTGGAGGAGCCTGGCGAGGCCCGCGTTGAGGAGCCTGACGAGGCCCGCGTGGAGGAAGCCGACGAGGTCCGCGTGGAGGAGGCCGACGAGGTCCGCGTCGAAGAACTTGCTACGGCCCACGATGAAAATCTTGATGAGGCCCGCATTGTGGATCAGCCGAGAGGGAAAGAAGACGGTCGTACTACTTCCGCGACAGGCTCCCCCGCCGCAGCGGACCCTCCGCCCGGCCCCACCACCCGGCAACCGACCGCCCATCAGCTGACCGCCGGCCTGCTGCGCCTGCACGCCGAGCGGATGCAGGTGGTCGCGCGTGAACAGCGCACGCGTGACCGCTTCACCGCGCTGCATCCCGAGGTCGCCGTCGCGGAGATCGCGGCGCTGCCCGGTGACGTACACGATCTGGCGGGCCTCAGGGACATCGGGGAACGGCTCGCGGCCGGGGACACTCCGGCCGGAGCTGCGTGAGCCGCACGTGAAGCCTGGCGGTGCGCGGTGGTCGGCTACCCGACGGCCGCGTACCGCTCGTACGTCTCTTCGTCCTCGAACTCCGCGGGCAGCAGGCCCGCGCCACGCTCGTACTCCGTCCGTGCCGTCTCCAGGAGCCGGCGCCATGAGGTGACGGTCGGACGCCTGCGCAGCAGTGCGCGGCGCTCCCGCTCCGTCATGCCACCCCACACGCCGAATTCGACGCGATTGTCCAGCGCGTCCGCCAGGCACTCGGTCCGCACGGGGCATCCCGTGCACACCGCCTTGGCCCGGTTCTGCGCTGCTCCTTGAACGAACAGTTCATCCGGATCGGTAGTGCGGCAGGCCGCCTGCGCACTCCAGTCGACTACCCAGCCCATACCGGCGCCGTCCTCTCCCGAATCGAGGCTCCCCCACGGCGGCAGCGGCATATTCACCGCCGCCAGTTGAGGACGTTACGGAAGGTGGGCACAGCGCAACACCCCCTTCGGGCCCAATCTTGAATGGTCCGAACGGACTATGCGTAAGCGGCAGATCACCCGACGGAGTGACCGAAGGACATGCGTAATAACCCCGGCAAAGCGGGGCAGTTCACACGCGCCACAAGGGACGGCCGATGACACACAAGGCGATTCCGGACACCCGGTGGGCCCTGTGCGGGTAGCCCGCCGAGGGCCCGGAAATGACTACAAGAGCCATATCGAGGGCCGCCTCGCGAGCCGCTGAGGGCCACTGAGGGCCACGTAGAAGACAGCGGGAACGATTCGGGTTCGTCCCACGTCTTGATACGGGACCGCACTGCTGTGACAGTTGAGTGCAGCTTAGGCCAAGGCATATACGCCTGTCCGGAGAATCGACACGTAGGCTGCCCCGCATGGGAAAGAAGCGCTCGGCCGGTAGCGGCGGCGGACTGTCGCCGACTCAGCAGGCTGCCAAGTTCCTCGGTGTCAGCGTGCTCGCAGGAGCCGTGCTCGCCGGAATCGCGTTGCCCGCCGCGGGCGCGCTGGGGCTGGCTGCCAAGGGTTCCGTCGAGGGGTTCGACGAGATCCCCGCCAACTTGAAGACGCCGCCGCTGAGTCAGCGCAGCACGATCCTGGACAACCAGGGTGGCAAGATCGCCACTGTCTACTCGCGCGACCGCACCGTGGTCCCCCTCGACAAGATCTCGCCCTTCATGCAGAAGGCGCTCGTCGCCATCGAGGACTCACGCTTCTACGAGCACGGGGCCGTCGACGCGAAGGGCATCCTGCGCGCCATCAACGCCAACGCGCGCGACGGCGGCGTCTCCCAGGGCGCCTCCACCCTCACGCAGCAGTACGTGAAGAACGTCTTCATCGAGGAAGCGGGCAACGACCCGACGAAGGTCGCCCAGGCCACCCAGCAGACGCTCGGCCGCAAGGTCAAGGAGCTCAAGTACGCGATCCAGGTTGAGGAGGAGCTGGGCAAGAAGAAGATCCTCGCCAACTACTTGAACATCACGTACTTCGGGCAGCAGGCGTACGGCGTCGAGGCGGCCGCCCGCCGCTACTTCTCGAAGCACGCCAAGGACCTCAACCTCCAGGAGTCGGCGCTCCTCGCCGGCATCGTGCAGTCCCCGAGCCGCTACGACCCGGTCAACGACGAGACCGAGGCGACGAAGCGGCGCAACACGGTCCTGACGCGCATGGCGCAGGTGCACGACATCTCCCAGGAGGAAGCGGAGCGGGCGAAGAGGACGCCGCTCGGCCTCAAGGTCAGCAAGCCGCAGAACGGCTGCATCACGGCGGTCAAGGGCGCCTCCTTCTTCTGCGACTACGTCCGCGAGATCTTCCTCAGCGACCCGGTCTTCGGCAAGACGAAGGAGGCCCGCGCCAAGGTCTGGGACCGCGGCGGGCTCACGGTGAAGACCACGCTCGACCCGCAGTCGCAGACCTCGGTGCAGGCCGCCATAAAGGAGAACGTCCGCAAGACGGACAAGGTCGCGACCGCGGTCACGCTCGTCGAGCCGGGCACCGGCAAGATCCTCGGCATGGGCCAGTCGAAGCCGTACGGCACCGACAACGCCAAGAACGAGACCGTGCTCAACTACTCGGTCAACGAGGCGTACAACGGTTCGGGTTACGGATTCCCGACGGGATCGACGTTCAAGCCGTTCCTGGCGGCGGCGGCGCTGGAACAAGGCACGCCGATCGACCAGGAGTATCCGGCGCCGTACAAGATGCCGTACCCGAGCAGCGTGCAGACGTGCAGCGGCAAGCCGTGGGTCAACTCGAAGACCAGCCCCGCGATGGTGGAGAACGAGAACGAGACGGAGGTCGGCCCCTACCGCCTCAATGAGGCGATGGAGAAGTCCATCAACACGTACTTCGTGCAGATGGTCGGCGACATCGGCATGTGCCCCGTCGTCAAGATGACCGACAAGCTGGGCGTGGTGCAGGGCAACGGCACCAAGGTCGACGAGGTGCCCTCGTCGATGACGCTCGGTTCGACGGGTCTGTCGCCGCTCACGATCGCCTCCGCGTACGCCGCGTTCGCGAACGAGGGCACGTACTGCACGCCGGTCGCCATCAACTCCGTCAAGGGCCCCGACGGCAAGTCGCTCGCCGTGCCGAAGACGAAGTGCTCACGCGCCATGTCGACGCAGACCGCGGACAAGATCAACACGCTGCTCAGCGGGGTGACCGACTCCGGTACGGGCAAGGAGGCCGGCCTCCAGGACGGCCGGGACAACGCGGGCAAGACCGGTACGACCGACGGCCGTAAGAACGCCTGGTTCGTCGGGTACACGCCGAACCTCGCGGGCGCCGTATGGGTCGGCGGCCCGGGGCAGGACGTCGAGATGACCGACATCTACATCGGCGGCCGCTACCACGAGAAGGTCTTCGGCGCGGACACCCCGGGCCCGATCTGGCGCAGCGCCATGACCGGCGCCTTGTCGGGCCGGCCCGCCCCGCAGTTCACCATGGTCGACATCCCCGACCACGACAAGGACAAAGACAAGGACAAGGGCGGGGACGACGAAGGCCAGAACGACGCCAAACCCGGTGGTAACGGGGGCGGCGGCAACGGCGGTGGCGGCGACACCGGCGGGAACGGCGGCGGTGACGACGATCCGCTGCCCGGGTTCTCCATTCCGCCGGGGCTGATCGGCGAGAACGGGAACGGGGGCGGGGGCGGCCGGGACCGCTGAGGTTCCGGTAGCCACGCGGAGTACGTGAAAGGGGCGCCCCCCGGTCCGGGGGCGCCCCTTCTTCCGCTCACGGGGCGGTCGACGCCGACCCGCGCCAGCTCACGGGGCAGTCGACACCAGCGCGCCCCAGCTCACGGGCGATCGACGCCGACCCGCGCCGGCTCACGGGCGATCAACGCCAGCCCGCCTCAGCTCACGGGCGATCGACGCCAGCCGCGCCAGCTCACGGGGCAGTCAGCGCCAGCCCGCCTCAGCTCGCCGAAACAGTCGGCGCTAACCCGCCAGCAGCCGCTTGACCGTCGCGGCGACGCGGCCGCCCTCGGCGCGGCCCGCGATCTTCGGGTTGGCGATCTTCATGACCTGGCCCATGGCGCGCGGCCCCTCGGCACCCGCCGCCTTCGCCTCCTCGACGGCCTGCGCCACGATCTGCTCCAGCTCCGCGTCGCTCAGCGGCTGCGGCAGGTACACGGCGAGGATCTCGCCCTCCGCGAGCTCACGGGCGGCGGACTCGGCGCGGCCGCCCTTCTCGAACGCGTCGGCGGCCTCGCGGCGCTTCTTCGCCTCCTTGGCGATCACCTTCTGCACCTCGTCGTCGGAGAGCTCCCGCTTCTCCTTGCCCGCGACCTCCTGGTTCGTGATCGCGGAGAGGGTCAGCCGCAGCGTCGAGGAGCGCAGCTCGTCGCGCCCCCTGATCGCGGCGTTGAGGTCGTCCTGCAGCTTCGACTTGAGCGTGGTCATGCCTTGATTGTCGCAGGTACGCAGGGTGCGGCGCCCGTCGATTTCCGGGGCCTCGCGGGTCTGCGACGATGGGCCACATGCGCGTGCGAAACGAAGCTCTTGTGCAGCCCTCTGTCCAGACCGCCCTCCAACGGGGCTTGAAGACCTCCTTGAAGGTGTCGGCCGGTGTCGCGGCGGTGGGAGCCGCCGGGGTCGCCTACGCTGCGGGCTTCGAGGCCCGCTCCTTCCGGCTGCGACGGGTGACGGTCCCCGTCCTGCCACAGGGCATGCGCCCCCTGCGGGTCCTCCAGGTCTCGGACATCCACATGGTGAGCGGCCAGCGCAAGAAGCAGCGCTGGCTGCGTTCGCTGGCCGGGCTGCGCCCCGACTTCGTGATCAACACGGGCGACAACCTGTCGGACACGGAAGGCGTCCCGGAGGTCCTGGACGCGCTCGGCCCGCTGATGGAGTTCCCGGGCGCGTACGTCTTCGGCTCGAACGACTACTACGGCCCCAAACTCCTCAACCCGGCGCGGTACTTGGTCAACAAGACGCGCGGCAGGCACGGCCTGAACGGCAACGCGCCCGTCGTCCACGCCATCCACAACCCGTGGACGGACCTGCGCGACGGCTTCGACGAGGCGGGCTGGCTGAACCTGACGAACACGCGGGGCATCCTGAAGGTGGCGGGCGTCGAGATCGGCCTGACCGGCCTGGACGACCCGCACATCAAGCGCGACCGCTACGTGGAGGTGGCGGGCGGCCCGCTCCCGGGCCCCGACTTCTCGCTCGGCGTGGTCCACGCCCCGTACCTCCGCGCCCTGGACGCCTTCACCGCGGACGGCTACCCCCTGGTCCTGGCCGGCCACACCCACGGCGGCCAGCTCTGCATCCCCTTCTACGGCGCCCTCGTCACCAACTGCGACCTGGACACCGACCGCGTGAAGGGCCTGTCCACGCACTCGGCGGAGGGCAGGACCTCGTACCTCCACGTATCGGCGGGCTGCGGAGCGAACCGCTACACGCCGGTGAGGTTCGCGTGCCCGCCCGAGGTGTCCCTCCTGACGCTGGTCCCGGCGCCGAAACGCCGCTGAAGCCCTCTTCGCGCCCGTCCGCGGGCCGTCCTACGGTGGGTGGATGATCGACCCTCGTGCCTCCAGCGCCCGCCCGGTACCGGCGGAAGCAGTGGTCCCACGACGCCGGCGCCCCTTGGCCGCCGCCTTCCGCGCTCTGCTCGCGCTGGCGGCGGCGACAGGCATCATCACCGACCTGGCGATCAGCGACAGCGCGCTACGCGTCCTGAGCTACTTCACGATCCAGTCGAACATCCTGCTGGCGGCAGTACTGGCCGTATCGGCGGTACGCGCGTGGACGGCGTCCCGCCCCCTCCCCCCACTCCTCACGGGCGGCGCACTGCTCTTCATCTGCATCACGGGCCTCGTCTACCACGTGATCCTGGCGAACGACGCGTCCGGCTTCTCCATGACCGACGACCCCGGCCATGCGATGACGGGCGCCCGCCAGCTCTCGAACCAGCTTCTGCACACGGTCACCCCGATCGGCGCGGTCCTGGACTGGCTCCTGCTGACCCGCCCCGGCATGCTGCGCCTCCGCCACGCGGGCACCTGGATGATCTATCCGCTGGCCTACTTCGGCTTCGCCCTGATCCGCGGCGCGATCATGACCCCGGGCACGCCGGCGCGCTACCCGTACCCGTTCCTGGACGTCGACCAGCACGGCTACGCGGGCGTCCTCGGCAACGCCGTGATCTTCGGCCTGGCCTTCTACGCCCTGGCCCTGCTCCTCGTCACGGCGGACCGCTTCCGCCCCGAGATCCGGGGCCCCGAAAACCGGATTTCGTCTCAGGCCACCAGTCCGCTAAAGTAATCGATGTCGCCGCGACCGGCCCGAACGGCCCGGGAAGCGGAACAACGACATCGGGGTGTAGCGCAGCTTGGCAGCGCGCTTCGTTCGGGACGAAGAGGTCGTGGGTTCAAATCCCGCCACCCCGACAGCCAAAACAGCAGGTGAGGCGCCTACCGGATTCGGTAGGCGCCTCACCTGTTTCTGCGTGCGTGTCTATCTGCGTGACTAGCTCCTCCAAACCTCTCTCGCCGGTCCCTCAGCTCAGCTACCGTCTAACCATCGTTTGCGAGACCTTCCGTCAGACCGAATAGGTCGGGGAGGTGACGCGTCAGACCGAATAGGTCGGCGTCTGGGAGGTTTGCCCTCTATGTGCTCGGCTTCGACGTAGCTGAGCTTTAGAGATCCTTCAACCCGCTCTCGTGAGGCTTGGCCGTTGACCGCCAGTCATCGGCACCCCGTTCGATCCTTGGTTCTGAACGTCGGCAGAACTCATCTCGACCGCTTGCGCGCGGTTGGGCTGAGGCTGCCGTATGCACCCAGTCTGGCCGTGCCTGAAACGGAAGGTGCGTACCAGATGCACTGGAGTGATCACGTCAGCCTGTGGCTTCTCAACATCTTCGATGTCCTCGGGCTCCTCGTCTTGCTCGTGCTCGGCTTCCTCTGCGCTCTTCGTCCCGTGATCCCAGCCGCTCGACGCTTGCGTCGTGAGTGGAGCGAACCTCAGGCATCGGATCAGGAGTGACACGAAAGCGGGGCCTGGTCTCAGGCCCTGCCGCTTCGTATCGCCGTGGATCACTTAGACCGGAAGATGCTGTCCATAGTGATCGCACCGGTCTGGATGACCGGGCGGATTTGCTTCCGGTAGACCTCCTCGGTCACGGCCGTTCCGGAATGGCCGACGAGCCGGGAGATCTCCTCCAGAGGTACGCCACTGTCCGAGAGCAGTGAGACGAAGCTGTGCCGCAGCTCCCGAGGCGTCCATTCGTCGGCGTTGATCCCCTCGGCGCCCTTAAGAGCCACCCTGAAGGCACGTCGGACGTTGGTCGCATCCAGCGGCTTGCCGACGGCCGAGGAGAAGACGAGCCCGGTCTCCTCCCAGTCGTCACCGGCGGCAAGGCGCTCCCAACCCTGATCCTCGAACTGGGCCCACAGGACCTCTACGCAGCGCGCAGGCAGGGCCAGCGTGCGCCGGGACTTCCGCGTCTTGGTGTCCCCGCCACGTCGGACCGACCGCCACACGGCGATGTGCGGAGGCTGCGGCGGATTGGCGTCCGGCCTGCCGCTGAGAAAGACGTGGTCCCAGGTCAGCGCGCGGAGTTCCTCCGTGCGGGCACCGGTCAGCAGAGCGACGACGATGTACGCGTACATCGAGGTCCCCTCAGCAGCCTTGAGCACGGCTTTCGCCTGGGCCAAGGTGAGTGCCTTGGACGGGCGCCCCGGACGGCCGGCCGGAACGGCGCACAGCTCGACGACGTTGCGCTTCACCTTGTCCCGTGCCATAGCCCGCTTGACCGAGCGATTCAGGCAGGAGTGCAGTCCTTGCAGGGTGCGCGTGCTGAGCGTTCGAGCCTTCACCGCCAACCAGCGGTCAACGTCCTCTGCGCTGAGATCACGCAGCTTTCGCGCGCCCAGGCTCGGGATCACGTGGGTCCGGCTCAGCAGCGTGACGGTCTCGACCGTGCCCTCATCACGACCCGCCAGGCCGTACGTCAGCCAGTCGTTCACCGCGTCCGCGACCGTGTAGTTGGTGGGCGCGATGGCAAGCCCGTCCTCGTGATCGCGTAACACCTCCTTGAGCTTGTTCTTGGCTTCGGTCTTGGTCCTGCCACTCCCCCGCTTGACGATCCTCTTGCCGCTCGGATCAAAGCCGAGATTCGCGGTGGCGATCCAGCGCTGCCGCTTCTCATCCCAGTGAAGGCCGCCGTCACCACGACTCCGACGCGTCGTCATCAGGCAGCCCGCTCCATCTGCCCAGCGATGAACTCGCTGATGGCAGAAGCAGGGATGCGCCGACACCGGCCGATGGTGACCGAGCGCAGACGCCGGGTGCGGATCAGGTCGTAGACCTTCGAGCGACCGAGCTTGAGCCGCGCCATGACCTGGACCACGGTCAGCAGTTCGTCGTCACGCTCACGCATGCGTCGGTTCTCCTTCTGTTCCTGGGACAGGTTCGAGGGTTTCGGCGAGCCAGGTTTCGGTGTCGGTGAGGCCGCTTCCGGCGTAGACCCAGTGAGCGAGGACGAGGGTCGTGTCCGGGGCGACTTGGTCGTCCGCGATGACCTGAGCGCGGCGCCATTCGGCTCGGGCGTCGCGGAGGGCGCCGAGGGTGACGGAATAGCGGCGGGACTTGGTGGAGAAGTGGCCGCGGAAGCCGAGCATGTGGGCCCAGGCGCGGAGCCGGAGGTACTCCAGTTCCTTGCGAGCGCCGAGGTTCCACGCGGCTCGGACCATGCGGCGGGCGTGGTCGCTGATGTCGAGCTGGGCGAGTTCGGCGAGGAACTTGAGCGGGCGGTCGAGGGCGCCTGTCGCTGTTTCGGCGCCCTTGGTGGCGTACTTGGCGATGTACGCCGCGACGGCCCGTTCGGTGAGTTCCTGGCCGCCGTCGAAGTCGGCGGATCGGATGGTGCGTACGTCGAGTTGGCGGCCGAAGGTGAAGGCGTGCGCGCGGTCGTCGATGACTGGGCCGTCTACGCGGGCAGTGGTCGCAGCGGCGCGGATCGCGTCGGTTAGCAGCTCGGCGCTCGCCCAGGCCGGAGGCGGGGTGTCGCCGCCCTCGGGGCCGTCGATGCGGATGACGGCGTGGAAGTGGACGGCGCCGCGCTTTTGGTACTCGGCGACCTTGGCGAAGGAGACACGGGCGTAGTCGCGGAAGGCCCTTTGGGTGAGGCCGGCGCGCTTGGCGACCTCACGGCGGAGGTAGATCGAGAAGCGCCTCCAGAGCAGGCCCGCGTGCGCGTTCCAGAGGACGGCCGCCTCGTAGTCGTAGGTGTCGGGGTCGAGGGGCGTGCCCAGGGCGGGGTCGTCCTGGTCGTGGAGGACGCCGCAGCGGCAGGGGCGGACGGTTCGGGCCGGGCCGGTGGGGCGGTTGTGGACCGGGCCGAAGCCGGGGGCGGTGAAGGTGGCGAAGACGCGGGGGTGGGCGGCGACGCGTTCGGGGACGCCCTTGCCGCCGCGCAGGCCGGAGGTGATCAGGTGGAAGGTGTCGCGGCGATAGACCTCGGCGCAGGCCGGGCAGCGGGTCGTGCGGCGGTTGTTACAGCGGACCAGGAGGTGACCGGCCGGGAGGTCGGTGGAGTCGAGGCGGTGGAGGACGTTGCCGATCTCGCCGGTACGGGTGTCGACGGCGTGCTCGGTGCGGTGGCCGTCAAGGCGGATCGGGTGCGTACAGCCGCCGAGGCCGGAGAGCTGGCGCAGGAGCGAGGGCATGGTGCCGGAGGCGGCCAGTTGACCCAGTTCGGGCAGCGGGGGCTGGGTGGCGCGGGTAATGATGGGTTCTCCTTCTGGCTTCGGTCAGGAGGTACAGGGCTCCCGGGGCGGCGGATGCTTGGCGGTATCGAGGCCGCCCCGGGGGTCTGCGTACGGACTGGTCTGGATCAGTCCGGGTGGATCAGCGGTGGCGCTGGTCGCGGAGCATCGAGCGCAGGACCACGGCGGCGACGGCCACGGAGATGGCCGAGACAGCGACGGCGGCCAGGAGCGCGGTGAGCACGACTCCGCCGACCAGGACGGTCACGACCGCGCCCGTACTGACGGATATCTGCGGGACCGGTCGCCGGGCGGGTGTCGTATCGCTGGGCGCGTGCGTGTGGGCGGGCGGCGGCGTCGGGCTGTCGGGGTACTTGGGCAGGAACACGGTGGATCTACCCTTGCCTACTCGTCTAGTTGTGTGAGCCGTTGACGATGTCCACGCCGGAGCGCGTACCGGATTCGATGGCCGGGGCCATGAACGTGTGCGAGAGCCAGAAGCCGAACAGTGCGATCACGACGACGATCCATGTGCGGACACCGAGGAACTTGACCGCTCCCCAGGCGAAGCAGCCGAGGACGAAGACGAGCGGCAGGCTGACGGTCACGGTGATCGGTCCTTTCAGCGGACGGGGCAGCGGTGGGTGCGGGCGGCCAACTCGGCGGCGGCGCGGCTGTCGTAGTCGGCGGAGAAGCCGCAGCGCGGGGCAGTGCAGGCGGCGGTGTGCTGTTCGCGGCCCCGGTTGTCGTAGGCCGTGCCGACCTGAACGGGGCCGATACGGGTGACGTTGCGGAAGCGCTTCATAGGAGTCATGCCTCAGCCCTCCCGGTGAAGGCTGAAGCCGGAGAAGTCGTGCAGGATTTCGGCGGCCTGGTCGGGGTCGGCGGTGCGGTCGGCGGCTTCTTCGGCGAGGAGTCGCGCCAGCGTCGGGCGGCCGGTGGCGGCCATCTCGCGGGCGGCGTCGTAGTAGTCGGCGGCCGTGTTGCGGTCGAGGTGTGGCATCGGTGGAGCCTCCTTCTCAGGTGAGTTGGGCGGAGATGGCCTCAGCCATCGGCGCGGGGACACCGAGCCGGGCGCGAAGCGTCGGGGTGTCGATGACCGTTCCGGTCCGGGTGTGGTGTTCGGCGGCGACCTTGCGGGCGTGCTCGACCAGGGCGGCCGGGACGGGGACGGCGGGCGGAAGGGGCGAGGCGGGCACAGGGAGCGGTGTCGGCGGGGGCTCCGGGGCAGGCTCGGGCGCGGCGTCGTCCTGGCGCTCGATGTCCTCGGTTGTCTGGTTCTGGTTCGCGGTGGCGCCGGTCCCTTCGCGCGGGGACGGCGCCGAGTGGGCAAGGAGCGTCCCGCCGAGGAAGGCGACTGCCGGCCAGCCCGCGACGAGGATGCGGAGCCAGGCCGGTACGTGGGTCATGTCGAGCAGTCCGGCGGTGGCGACGTTCGCACCGAGGGATGCCGTGAGCGCGATGACGAACCAGCACCAGCCCGCGGCCTTGCTGTCACCGGTCCGCAGTCGGCGCCAGGCGGCGACGAGCAGCAGGTCGACCGAGACCGGGTAGGCCCACGCTTTCCACCCGTCCTGTCCGGCCGCCGAAGCGACGTCGTGCAGGTGGGCGAAGGACAGGGCGGCGGCGATGACGGCCTGGACGAGCACCGCGTCGACACGGGCCAGTTGGGCGCGCATGCTGCGGCTCCTTCCGGGGTCAGGCATGGGAGGGGTAGGGACGTGGCGCGAGACGGTCACGCCGACCGGAGTGCGGGAGGTGCGGTTCAGCTAGTTGCCGGGCGCGGTCGCACGGTCGATACCGGGGACTTGACCGGCGGCGGTACGGGCACGGACGGCCGGAACGGCTTCAGCGTGGGCAGGTCAGGGACCAGGCGGGCCGTTGCACGGCAGGTCGCGGCGGCATCAGCGAGAGAGAGATACGGCGTGCGGATGCGGGACCAGCCCCCCGAGGTGTCCCCGGCGACGGCGAGGCCGGGGCGCTCGGCCGGAATGGTGCAGGCGGCGGAAACGGCTTCCGGGGCGATATCGCCAAGCGCCATCTTGGCGGAGGCTTCGTCGTTGACGCGGTGGCAGACGCGCCCGCTCAACTGGGCCCGAAGCATGGTGGCGCCCTTGCCCAGCTCGGCGCCGAAGCGCTGCCCGCAGATCTCCAGGTAGATACCGGCGGCGCGGCCGAGCTGGGCGAGGCGGATGAGCTGAGTGACCATCTCGTCCCGTCGCTCCTCCTCCTTCTTGGTGGCGACGAGGAAGAGTTCCGCGACCTCATCGACGACCAGCACGATGGGGAGGGGTCGTTCGTGCTCGGGCAGTCCCCAGATGTCGGAGGTGATCACTTCGTCCGGGGTGCTCGGGGCGATCCCCTGCCGGGCCTTGATCAGGTCGTACCGGTCCTCCATCTCCCGGATCAGTACGGGTAGCAGCTTGGCGGCCTGGTCGGGGTCGGTGGCCAGCGCCGACAGTCGCGGGGCGAACGGCGCCAGCTCCACACCTCGCTTGCAGTCGATGCCGACCAGGGCGACGGGCTGTCGCGCGAGTCCGGCGATGAGGTGGCGCAGGTACATGGACTTGCCGGACAGGGTGGCGCCGAGGGTGAGCCCGTGCGGTACGGCCCGGTAGTCGCGTACGAACGGTGTCGCGTCCTCCCGCAGTGCCACGGGTACTTCCAGGAAGCCGCCCACGGCGTTGCGCGGCATGCGGACTTTGCGCAGTACGTCGTACCCGACGAGCCGCAGGTCGATGACGCCGGGCTTGACCGTGGTCACGTAGACGCCGTGAACGCCCCAGGCGTGCCGCAGTCGTTCGGCCGAGGCAGCCACGTCGGCGGGTTCCTGGCCGGGTGCGAGCCGCAGGCGAAGCCGGAGCCCGGTCGTGGTCGGGTGGATGAGTCCGCGACGCGGCGGTACGGGCCGGATCTCACCCCGGGTGGTGGCCTTGACCGCCAGGATTCGCAGGCGGGACGGGGCCACGGTCAGCCCGCACGCTTCCATGACCGAGCCGTACGAGCCGAGCAGGCGGGCGGTGGACATCGGCAGGCCGACCGTGGACCAGTAGAGCCCGGGGTGCTTGGCCCGGGCGTAGGCAGCCCCGCCGCCGAGTGCGGCGACAGGACCACCCACCTCCAGAAGCGTCGTCAGGTCGGACATCAGGCCGACGCCCCCACGGCGGCCGGGAAGGCGGCCGGAGTGACGGCGGCGCAGCGGTAGGCGATGCCGTGCCGCTGCTGTCCGTTGAACACGCTCTCCCACGGCCGGGCGACGAGCCCCGGCAGCGAGACCGGCGCGCCGAGCGTCAGCCCGTCCGACACGCCGCTCTCCGGAACGGTCACCTTGATCAGGGACGACTCCCCTTCCTCGATGTAGACGACGCCGATCGTCATCAGGGCCTCACCGCTGGTGGCATCCTTGGCGATCTCGCCGGTCTGACGGTCGCGGACCTTGGGCTCGGGCGCTTCGGTGAGCAGGATCGTCGCGGCCGAGGTCTCCACACGGATGGTTCGCAAGGTTCTTCCCATCTACTCGTCTATACAAGATGCAGCCTTCGAACCCGATCTCCGGGAACGGCGACCACCTTGCCACACAACTTGCCCACTCGTCTATACGAGTATGCCTGTGGGCGTGTACGAGTTCGGGAAGCGCCCCGCGCCGCGCCACGGCCGTCAGGCCCTCAGGTGGCCGGGAGCTGGTACGACAGCACGTAGGCGTCCGCCGCCATGACGGTGTCGCAGACCTCGACCGCCCGTCCTTCGGTATCGAACGCGGTGCGGACCAGATGGATCACGGGCACGCCGGAGGCCAGTCGGAGCGTCTTCACCTCGGACGGTGCGGGCATCCGGGCCCGGATCTCCTCGTCGAAGTGGTCGAGGTGGTGGCCCAGTTCCTCGAGACGGGCGTAGATGCCGCCGGGGCCGGGGTTGGGTTCGGCGACCTGCGTACCGCGCGCGATGTCGAGCGGGAGGTAGGAGGTGGCGAACTCGACCGGCCGGCCGTCAAGCAGATACCGCCGCCGACGAGCGAGCACGCGCCGCACCGAGCCGAGGCGGGTGGAGATGTCCTGACTGGCCTTCTCTTCCTTGACCTCCAGACTGTCCACCTGGGGATGACTGCCCGCAGCGTCGGCCTCGACAATGAACGCGGACTTCCCCTGATCGCGGTGGCGCCGGGCGAACCGGTCGGAGGCGAGCCGTCGTACTGGCGGCCGTGGTCGTACGAAGACGCCCTTGCCGTGTTCGGCGTGGACCAGGCCCTCCCCCTGGAGGACGGAGAAGGAGTTCCGAACGGTCATCCGAGAGACGCCGTAATGCTCGACGAGTTCCGCCTCCGAGGGCAGCTTCTCGCCCTCCTTGAATCGCCCGCGGTCGATGGACTCGCGCAGCTGGTCAGCGATCTGCCGGAAGACCGCGCGGTCGCTCGTGGGGTCGATGGCACCGAGCAGGCCAGGAAGGGTCGTCACGTGCACTCCTTTAGGTATCTAGACGAGTGGGCGAGTGTTGTTGCTACGGTGGAGAGCCTAGCTATTCGAGAGGGCCGAGGACCTTGAGCACTGACCGTCCGCACTCCGTGAGCGTTGCTGGAGTCATCGTCGACGAGCAGGGCCGCGCCCTCTTGATCAAGCGCCGGGACAATGGCCACTGGGAGCCCCCGGGCGGCGTCCTCGAAGCTGAGGAAACCATCCCCGAGGCCCTGCAACGCGAAGTCCTCGAAGAAACCGGCATCAAGATCACACTTCCCGCGACCCTCACCGGCATCTACAAGAACATGACCGGCTTGATCGTCTCCATGGTCTTCCGCTGCGAAGCCGCCGACGGCACCCCCACTACCGGCGACGAGACCCGCGCACTGCGCTGGGCCACCCGCGAAGAAGTCACCGAACTCGCCGACGAGGCATACGCGATCCGCGTCCTGGACGCACTCGACGCACCGTGCCCGCCGACCGTCCGCGCCCACGACGGCGTCAAACTCGTCTAGCTCGAACCCGCTGCACATGGCGGCCTACCAGCACGAAGGAACTTGTATGCACGAGTATACGAGCACAATGCGAGTCTGGGGCCTCACTTGCCCAGGTTTCCCCGAAGAGGTGAGCCGGGCCCGACGCTGGACACGGGACATCCTCCAGGGCTCCCCCCTGGTGGACGACGCCGAACTGATCGTGAGCGAGCTGAGCGCGAACGCGATCCTGCACACGGCCAGCGGACGCCTGCCAGGCGGCAACTTCCACCTCTCTGTTGCGCTGACGCCGCACATGGTCGCGCTGTCGGTGACGGACGACGGAGGCGCCGGATCGGCCCCCAAGGTCGAGCACCTGGACCAGGAGGCGGAATACGGCCGGGGCCTGGGAATGGTCAGCATCCTCGCCCACCGGGTCCTGATCCACGACAACGACCGGGGCCACACGGTCATGGCGGAACTCTTCGTCGGCCTGCACCCGGAAGCCCGCTCGTGCTAGCCGACCAACCACGGCCACGGCCCGGCTTCTGGTGCGAGTGCTGGACCGAAGACCTCACCGACGTTGAGGGGGCACCTCCGAGGCTGCGGGCATCCTTCGATGCCTACTCGGCGCCCCAGGCCGACAGGTGGGTGGCGATCGCTCTGCGCACCATCTCACCGACACTCGACTCTGACGCCTCCGAAGAAGCCTGGGGGTGGCTGTACGAGGGACGCATCCACACCCGCCGAACCCTCCTGCGCACAGAGCCGTGCACGGTCTCAGTCACCCACGCCAACACCCGGATCACCTGGACGATACGTCCGGTCCTCTTCCTGCTCCTGGCCCACAGGCAAGCTGCCGGACTCCCGACCTGCGCATACGACTTCAAGTACCAGTGGCCAGACTGAGTTACAACTTTCTCTACTGGTTCAAGCACCCGGCGCCGCTCCGCGCCGCCGGGCGGGCTCACGGCTCCGCTGGGGCTGCCGCTCCTGCCTTCGGCCCGCTCCGCCCCGCTGCGCCGACGCCCGCCCTTCATGTGATGGGCCTGGTGGCATGAGTCGAGCACCCGACGTATGCGGCCCTCGGTCACAGACGATGCCTCCGGCGGGGGATCGGCCGGCACCGGGTGGGAGGGGGCGCCGTTCCCGGCCGCGGGCACATCGTGGCGAGTGTGGGGGCTCCCATCCCGTCCACCATCGACCCAGGCAGAGCCGAGCAGACGCGGCCCATGGCGTCCAGGTCGTTCGTCCAGTGGGGCGCTCCACCTGGACGCCATGAACCACGCCCGCTCCACAGACGTGTGGGTCGACGGCGGACGGGATGGGAGCTGGGGGAAGTGGTGGGCTGGGGAAGCGTAGACGGAATCTTCTCGCATCCCCGCCACGGGATCAGGAATCAGGTTATTGGGCGGGCCGGTTGAGAGTGGGCGACGAAATGATCAGCCCCGTAACATAAGCAGCAGAGTGCGCCGCGAATTCCCGAACCGCCTCGTCAGCCTTTTCCTGCAATCTGCCAGCCTCCTGATAGTCTTCATCTTCCCTGGCCAGAGCATCAGGATCGTCCGGCGCATCCTGCAAATCAGGCAATTCATCCAACCAGGAATCGTACTTCGTGGCCGCGTCATGCAGTCTCGCATATGCAATATGGATTGTCGTCATACCCGGGCAAACAACGTCCACCTGGTCGGTAATGAGAATTAATCGGGAAAATAGATCCGATATTCCAGCCATTTCCTCCCTGTAATTTTCACGAGACTCGGGAGATTCGAAAGCTTTCTCCGAAGCAAGTGCTATCTTTTGCCATTCTCGGGAACGCGCAAGGAACTCAGCAAATAACTCAAGCCTTTGTTGACGGAGCCAATGAGACCGCTCAAACTCCGCCTGATCAACCGCCTGTTGCCTGGCGGCCTGAGCAGCCCGTTCCGCTCCGACCTTGGCCCCCCAGATGGCAGCTAGTCCACCGACCACCGTGCCCACTAGGCCGAAAACCGCCGCCACAACGGCCGCCCACCCCTGATCCATAACCCCATCATGGCCGGCTGCTCGCTCTCGAAACCGCCACCCGAGCCGATACAAACGGCAGACGCCAGCAAGCACTCCCACTGGCAACCCTGCGGGGACGGATCAACATGACTGTGTCACCTCGGGGCCACAGGAGGCCGTTCAGCGGTAGCCGATACGACAACCATCCGCAGCCCAGACGGCAGCCCACGCCACTGTCAGTGGCACCTGTCACGCTGCGCCAGTCGGAACGTGCGTCATACGCCAGAGGGGGAGGCGTCTCGCAAGTCAGAGCAGCCAACCCCTAGCAGGCGAACAAGCATTCGGATACACTGAGTGATGGGGGTGCAAGATGGACCACAAAGGCGATTACCCTGAGTTGTCCACCTACTACGTTTTGTGTGTGCGTGTCACATCGGGTGAGGCGAGCGCGCGTCTAGTCCCCTACAGTGGTACGCCTGGGGGTGTGGCAATGACGATGCGTGGGACATCAGCGGCAGTGGTTCAGCTGCTTAGCGTTGCGCGCGCCAGTGGCGTCACCGTCAACCGGACGAAGCTGGCCAAGCTCCTCTTCCTAGCAGACTTTGAAGCCGTAGATCGCGGGTGCGCCCCGGGCAGTGGCGTTGAATGGCGATGGCGTCACTACGGCCCCTACAGCGATTCACTGCGCGACATCGAAGCCGATCTTGAGCGAGCCGGCGTCGTAAAAAAGGTCGAGACCACCAACTACTACGGCACAAAGGAAGTGCGCCTCGCCCTCGCCGGGGAGACGCCCCAGGTGGAGATCGACGCAAAATTCGCCGAAATCGTCGAACGGATCGTTTCCGAGAAGGGCAACCTCTCGGCTACGCAGCTTAAAGACCTCACCTACCAGACGCCCCCGATGGTGATCGCCCAGAAGCAGGGCCGGAGGGAGGTGCGCCTGGACCTAGCTGGCGGTGCACCGATTCCCGACCTTGAGCCTGGCCTTCAGAGGCTTCGCAGTATCGCCTCGGCCTTGCCACCCCTGGAGGATGAGGCAGGGGCCGTCGAAGACCTAGCTGCAGAGATCGGCGAACTGTCGGAACTGCGCAGAGAAACGACTGCCAGAATGCTGGATGGTGACTGAAAGTCGGATGAGCGTCCCTGTCTACGCCGGCGGCGTCTACTACGTTGTGGACGATAAGTTGCGGCTCATTCCAGACGAGCAACGTCAGCTACACGACACTCGTCGACCAGTCCTAATAGTCACCGGACCAACCGCGAACGTCGATACAAAATGGCCATTTGCGCTCGTTTGTCCGATATCTGGATCGACTGGTCGCAAAACGAGATATGACGTTCAGCTCGCAGCCGGGCAAGGTGGCGTCACTAAGAAGTGCTGGGTTCGCATACCGGCAGTTCAACCGCTTATGAAGGACATGCTCGGCGACCGCCTCGGAACCCTGGAGGAACGTGTGCTCTCCCAGGTACAGGCCCGCCTTGCTCAGTATCTCGGCATGATCGAGGACAACACTTGCTGAGCACTGAGCAATGGACCAGTCGACGTACTCGAAGGCTGAGCGTCTACTGCTTCATCCGCGAAGGCCGCAAATCAGATCTCTCCGTGCCACAACCGTGCCAGACGAGCGGGGAGCCACGGGTAACAGCAGACACTGGGAGAGCACGAACCCCCCTGTCCACCCAGGCGCCTTTCCGCAGATCAGCAGCCAGGTTATCCAACCTCACTCCTAAAGCGGTGGTGCACGATGGTTGGTGAGACCATCTGGGAGTGACAGACGCCCAACTGCCCCCACGGTGGACCCTTCAGCGGATCCGCGACGTCTCCGGGGATCAAGGGGCTGTCGCCCTGGATACCAATCGAGCGGTGCAATGGGTGGCCGGCCCTGGAGACCACGAGATCCTGCACCCAGAGATCGTTCTCGGGTTCCACGGCCTGTGCCTCGTGAAGCCCGTCCATGACGACGACTGGTACATGGGCAGTCTGTACGACGACGGCAGCATCGACTGTTGGACCGCCTACGACGATCTGTACGAGGCGCTACGCGGCCTCTAAGCGGTTGCGTCACGGCCACGCACGCAAGGCGCACTGAGTGTCTAACTGCGTGACAACCGCGACGCACAGCCACGAACAACCGTGGACGTCAGCGGACCATCAACCCAGGTGACAGGCACAGCAGCCCAAGGACAGCGAGCGTCCCAAGTTGCTTCGGGACGAAGAGGTCGTGGGTTCAAATCCCGCCACCCCGACAGCCAAAACAGCAGGTCAGGGTCGGTACTGAGAAATCAGTACCGACCCTGATGTGCGTTGAGGGGCCGTTTTGGGAGCCAACTCGCTCCCCAGCCCTCACGAGACCAGCTTGCGGATGCCGTCATGCGCCACAGCCGCACACCACTCTCACCGCGCGAGATCGCCGCCATGGTGACCGCAGAAGGAGATGCAGAGGCGCTGGCACCCTCTGCGCCAGCAACGGATGAACGCCGCCACGCGGTAGTAACATGTAGTACATGGAAACCACTGCTCGTGATTTCAACCAGAGGTCCTCGCAGATACTCGCCGCCGCTGAGCGAGGCGAGACCATCACGGTGACCAAGAACGGCCGTCCCGTCGCCCGTGTCGTGCCGATCGACGCCGACGAGGTTCCGCCCTACTCGACTGAGCCCATGGGGGATATGGAGATTCCGGACATCGGGACAGGGCCCGATCTCACCAATGAGGACATCGAAGAAGCCCTGAAGGGGATGGGCTCTTGAGCGCTGTCGTCATCGCTGACACCAATGCCCTCTATCGGCTTCTCGTCTCCTTGACGGACGGCAGCGCCATCCACCGCAAAGCCTTCTCCACCATTGGACATATGGTGATCTCACCCATGGTCCTGGCTGAACTCGACTACTTGGTGACCACGAAGATCAGTGCGCAGGCCGCGTACAACGCGCTCGACTTCGTCGCCAAGGGCACTGAGAGGCGGAAGTTCTCCATCCCCGACATCACCCCCCATGTGCGCACGGCGATGACAGTGCTCGAGGGCTACCGGGACGCAGACGGAGGGAAGGGCATCGGCATGACGGATGCCATGAACGTCGCTCTGGCCGCCGCCTACCGAACCGAGGTCATGTTCACCTCGGACCGGCACTTCCGCATGGTTCGGCCGCTGACGGGACACGGAGCATTCCGGCTGCTGCCCGATGACTTGTAGACCACCAATCGGACGCTTCCGTAGAGGGATCACGCCCACGGCGAGGCCGGCTACCAGCAGGTCGGGAGCCACTTGGGAGCCGACTTGCTCCCGCAGTCCCTTCCACACCACGCGAGACCAATCGAGACCACACCCCGGACCAGGGGAAACGCCATCCGTGCAGGCAAGGCCAGCACCCGAACCTCATTCGGGACGAAGAGGTCGTGGGTTCGAATTCCGCCACCCCGACAGCTGAAACAGCGGGACAGGCCCAGTTTCCGCTATGCCGATTCTTCGGGTGCGCCCTCGTCATCCACAGGGATTCGCTCATCCTTGAGGACATCCCCGGTGCGTGCGTCCAGGATCATGGACCACACGGCGCCGTCCCCGTCCTCGACCTCCGTCGAGAAGAGATACCGGGCGGAGTCGTCCTCGTCGCGGCCGTATTCGAGTCCCAGGCCTCCCCTGCCGCCGGCGTGACGGGCTTCAGCGGCTCTCAGGAGCTCTCCGGGCGGACGGACGCTGCCGGACTCCACGACCCTGGAAGCCTCGTCGCTCTCGATCTGACGCATGCCGTTCATGCCTCCACGCTACGACGGACCGAGGGGCGGCCTTCCGCCCCGGGCTGTCGTTGCCACGAAGACTGTTCTCCGCTCATCACGTCCTCTTCAGGAGTCGTCGTAAGCTGGGCGCGCAGAGCGGACGGAACGGTGAGCACCGATGGCGAAGGCGTACGAGAAGATCGCCGATGGCCTACGTGAACGGATCCGCTCGGGGCGATACGGGCCCGGCGCAGACCACGCACCCCCGCCTGCCGCCAGGCACGCAGTACGACGCGGAGGGCCGCGCCGTCGAGATGTCCCTGGTCACGCTCGCCGGGGGCCGTACGGACATGCTGTTCACGACTCGCTTGGAAAGGTGGTGAGCCGTGAGCCGGCGCATCATCATCGTCACGGCCGTCCACGCCCCGTCGGCGCACTTCCTGGCCGACGCCTACAAGTCGCTTCTCGACCAGGAGTTGCCGGAGGGGTGGGAGTGGCACTGGCTGATCCAGGAGGACGGCAAGACCGACCAGGTCGCGCCGCACGTACCCGACGACGAACGGGTCTCCTTCCGTCAGGGCCGCCCCGGCGGCCCCGGCGTCGCGCGCACCATCGCACTCGCGCACGCGGACGGCGAGTACGTCAAGATCCTGGACGCCGATGACCAGCTCGCTCCGGGCGCCCTCGCCCGTGACCTGGCGGTGCTCGAGGCCGATCCGAGCATCGGCTGGACTACGTCGCGCGTTCTCGACTTCCTGCCGGACGGGTCGACGGTGGGCTTCCCCGGAGACCCCGGGGCCGGGCCGATCGAGCGCCAGGAGGTCGTCGAGTACTGGGCGTCGCACGACTACCGCGCCCAGGTCCACCCCGCGACCCTCTTCGTCCGCCGGGACCTTCTCCTCGCGCTCGGCGGCTGGATGGCTCTGCCGGCGTCGGAGGACACGGGGCTTCTCCTGGCCCTCAACTCCGTTGCACGCGGCTGGTTCTCGTCCGAGGTCGGACTTCTCTACCGCAAGTGGGAGGGGCAGGTGACCGGGCAGGCGGCGCATGTGGACGCTGCCGAGCGGGATGCGCGGATGGCCGTGGTGGAGGCCAGGGCACGTGCGCTGAACCACTTCGAGTGGCGCTACCCGAACAGTCAGAGCTGATCATCAGTGGCGCTACCCGAACAGTCAGAGCTGATCGTCAGAGGTGATCTTCAGAGCTCACCGGGGCCTCGTACGCGATCTGGCCAGACGCAAAGCGGCCCGGTCCCCCGGACCCCCGGATCCCCGGTCCCCCGGCCCCCCAGACCCCCAGACCCCAGGCAGCCGCACCGCGCCTCATCAGACGAGTTCCCCGGCATCGATGCGCGAGAAGATCAGCTCCGTCTCACCGGTGATCGGCCCCCGCCAACGACGGGGAGCTACGGGGCACCGGATCGCGCGCGGGTAGCCGGCCGCCGAGTAGTCGGTGGGCAGCCGGTACACGTGGAAGTCGTGCTTGCGCATCGTCTCCAGGAGCTCCTCGGCGGAATCGCCGAGCTGCTCCATGCGGTCCGGGGTGATCTCCACAGCGATCTCCACATCCCGGCGCAGCTCGCCCAGCAGCGGTGCCAGCCCGCGGACGACACTTCCCTCGGCGCCCTCCACATCGATCTTGATGACCCGGGCACGGGTCACCTCGTCCGGCTCCAGCACCTCCGTCAGCGGTACCGCCTCGATCTCGAACGTGGACTCGGCCGGCCCGTCGTACGGGACGATCGAGTTGGCGCCCATGTTCTGTGAGCTGGCGAGGATGAACGTCAGCGTCTTGCGCTCGTCGGAGACCGCCGTATTGACGGGGCGGATGTTGTCGCAGTGATTCAACCCGGCGTGCCGCAGGAGCCGGCGATGGAAGGTGGGCGACGCTTCGACGGAGACGACGCGGCCGGTGCTGCCGACGAGGCGGGAGCCGAGCACGGAGAAGACCCCGATGTTGGCGCCGACGTCCACGAACACGTCACCGGGGCGCAGGCGGGTCTCCAGCCACCGGGTCATGTGCGGTTCCCAGGCGCCGAAGAGGTAGAGGTAGCGCTGGATCAAGTCCCGCGTGTCCAGGGCGAAACGGTCGCCATGGAGTGACTCGGCCACCCGTTGCCTCGGTATGTCGCGCAGCCGCGGATTGAGGTACTGGGCGGAGAGCCGGCTCTTGCCCACGCTGCCCGGCGCGTAGCGGACGTAGCGCCGGCCGAGGGTGGTCACGATGTCGGACACGGTGATCGTCATGCACTCGCCTTCCACGGGGCCCTGGCCACGGTAGCTTCCGCCCGTGCCCCCAGGCATTCCCTCGGTGCTGCTCCTCCCCCCTCAGGGCTTCGGCGCCCGGTCGAACGGCAGGTCCAGCATGCGAATGGCATTGCCCCGGAGGAGCTTGTACGCCACGTCCTCGGGGAGGTGGCCGACGTGGTCGGCCGCCACCTGTTTCGTGTGCGGCCAGGTCGAGTCGACGTGCGGATAGTCGGTCTCGAAGGTCGCGTTGTCCACACCGACGGTCTCGATGGCCGCGACACCGTGCTTGTCGCGGAAGAAGCAGCAGAAGATCTGCCGGTAGTAGTACGTCGACGGCGGCTCGGGGATCAGATCCTTCACCCCGCCCCAGGCGCGGTGCTCCTCCCACACGTCGTCGGCGCGTTCGAGCGCGTACGGGATCCAGCCCATCTGCCCCTCGCTGTACGCGAGTTTCAACCGTGGGAACTTCACCAGTACGCCGCTGAACAGGAAGTCCATCATCGAGGCCATCGCGTTGTTGAAGCTCAGCGAGGCCTGGACCGCGGGCGGCGCGTCCGGGGACGCGGCCGGCATCTGCGACGACGAGCCGATGTGCATGTTCACGACGGTTCCCGTCTCCTGGCAGACCGCGAAGAACGGGTCCCAGTAGCCCGAGTGGATCGACGGGAGCCCGAGGTACGTCGGGATCTCCGAGAACGTGACCGCCCGTACACCGCGGGCGGCATTGCGACGGATCTCCGCCACGGCCAGGTCGATGTCCCACAGGGGGATCAGGCAGAGCGGGATCAGCCGGCTGCCGCTGTCGCCGCACCACTCCTCGACCATCCAGTCGTTGTACGCCCGCACGCAGGCGAGCCCGACGTCCTTGTCCTTGGCCTCGGCGAAGGTCTGGCCGCAGAAACGCGGGAAGGTGGGGAAGCAGAGGGACGCCTCGACATGGTTGAGGTCCATGTCCTCCAGGCGGGCCTTGGGGTCCCAGCAGCCGCGCCGCATCTGCTCGCGTGTGATGCCGTCCAGCGTCATCTCGTCCCGCGAGAACCCGACGGCCGCGATGATGCGCTTGTAGGGGAAGATCTCGCCCTCGTACTCCCACCAGTCCGTCATCTGCCCCTCGGGGTCGGTGGTGAACTTGTACTTCCCACCGACGTAGGCCAGGTCGCCGATGCCCGCAGTGAAAGGCTTCGGTCCTCGGTCGCGGTACTTGCCCGGGAGCCACGTCTCGAAGAGGTGCGCGGGCTCGATCACGTGGTCGTCCACGCTGATGACCCGGGGTAGATCCTTGGTGCCGCTTTCACTGCTCGTCACGCCTTACCCCCTGCTGCCTGCCAGTTTCCCGGCTCCTATCTGACGGCCCATCAGATGGAGCGTAGGACTCGGCATCATCGACGACAAGGGCTCGTTACCGCCGCACCCCTTGCGAGACCGACCGCCGTCTCAGCGCCGCTGGTCCCCGCTCACGCCGGAGCAGGCGGCGATCTTCCGGTGAGCTTCGAGTGTGCCTATGGCCTGTTGCCGAGCGACGTGTCACCCTGCCCGGCATGCCTGCCGCCCCCGCTCACGCGCGGACACCCGCGCGGGGACGGGAGACGGCCTACCCGCACTCTGTCACCCGGGCGGACAAGGAGATGCCGGTGAACGACGACAGCCACGAGGACGAGGCACCGAAGGCAGAAGCGACTCTCAGAAGGATCCACGCCGCTCGCGCCGAGAGCGCCGCCGCACGGGCGGCAGCCCTCAGCCACTACGTCGAGAAGCACGGCGCCGATGACGCGAACGCCGTCTGGAAGGCCGCTCACGCCGGCCGTGTCGCGGCCCAGGCCCTGGCCGTACTCGCGGAGAGCGGTCCCGACCCGGCCGCGAACGCACGTTGCGCCCGGAACGCGGCAGCGGCAGCCGCACAGGCTGCACTGATGGGGCGGAGCGTCGATGCAGGCGCCGAAGCTTCCGCTCAGGCCGCACAAGTCGCTCTCAAGGCCTCGCAGGCCGCCGCGGCAGCGGCCGGAGCCGAACGCCTGGGCGCCGACGCAACACTGAACGCCGCAGCCGACGAAGCGGAAAGGGCTGCCGTCACAGCAGCCGAGAACGCGGGATGGATCATCCCCGGCGAGAAGGTTCCTGGCATGGCGACCGGCGTACGAAGCCCAGAGATGATGTCCATGCTGCACCTGTGAACGGCTGCGTCGTATCGGTGCCGGTCCCTCCCCACGTGCGGACCGGAACCGAACGACGCGGACTGCGCTGCCCGCGATCTGTCGGTGTAGCGACGCGGGGTGCCATGTATGGCCTCTCCGAACACTGGGAAGGTGATCTGTTCGGACGCAGCGTGTTGGGTTCGCTACTGCTTTGTGATCCTGCCATCCGCGTTGCCCGCGTGAGGAGGGCGCTCCTCGTCCGGACTACATAACCGCTGGTCAGGGCGATAAGGTGAGTTTTCCGGTCCGGATACACAGGTGCGGCAGGGATCAGAGGTGAAGGCCGTGAGTTCCGAGTCGGAGACCCGTACGGCCTTCGCGGAGCATCTCGCCCTCCTGTACGGAGAAGCCGGCAACCCGCCGCTCAAGCGCGTCTCCGAAGCCGTGGTGCGGCTTCAGCGGGTCGACGAACGCGGGCGTCCCGTGCGGGTGTCCGCCCAGCGGATCAGCGACTGGCGACGCGCCAAGAACGTCCCCGCCCAGTTCACCGCCCTGGCGGCGGTGCTGCAGGTGCTGATCCCCGAGGCGCGGCGCGAACGGCCGGTACCGGTCTCCGCCGGCTTGTACGACCTGGGCCACTGGCAGCGCCTGTGGGAAGGCGCGGTGGCCAATCCGGTCAACGACGACCGCCGCGACGCGACGTCGGCCGAGGACGACCATGACCCCCAGGCCGGGGCGTCGACCACCCCGAACGTGTGCCCGTACCGGGGGCTCGCGTCGTATCGCCGGCAGGACGCCCAGTGGTTCTTCGGCCGGGAACGGAGCACTGAGCGCCTCATCGCCCTGCTCCGGGCGGCGGAGACCTCGGGCGGTGGCCTGGTCATGCTCGTAGGCGCGTCGGGCGCGGGTAAGTCCTCGCTCCTGAACGCCGGCCTGGCGCCCGTGTTGCAGAGCGGCGACCCGGGCGGGAAAGACACCTGCGGCCGCCACGTGCTTCAGCTCGTACCGGGGGCCGACCCTCTCGCGGAGCTTGCCGACCGGATCCCCGAGCTTGCGCCGCACGCCACCGCAGCCGCAGCCGGCGCATCCTCTCCCCCGGACGACATGGCCCAGTTCGCGGACACGGTGCGCGAGGCCGTTTCCGCATGGGCGCGGAGTACGGCAGCCCCGTCGGCCCAGCCGGTCATCATCGTGGACCAGTTCGAGGAGATATTCGCCCTCTGCCCCGATGACGGCATCAGGCGCGGTTTCGTCCGGTTGCTCCACGCCGCCTGCTCCCCCGGTCGCAACGGTGAGCGCGCTCCCGCACTCGTGGTCCTCGGCATACGCGCCGATTTCTACGAGCAATGCCTCGACCACCCCGAACTGGCCCATGCGCTGCAACACCAGCACATGGTGCTCGGGCCCCTGACGACGGGGGACCTGCGCCGGGCCGTGGCAGGCCCGGCCAAGGCCGTGGGACTGGAGCTCGAACCAGGGCTCGCGGAGCTGATCGTCCGGGAAGTGAGCGCCGACAAGCCGCGCGGAGCACACGACGCCGGTGTACTGCCGCTCCTCTCCCACGCCATGCTCGCCACCTGGCAACGGCGTAGGTCGGGGAAGCTGACCCTGGCCGGTTACCGCGCGGCGGGCGGAATCCAAGGCGCTGTGGCGGCGACGGCCGAGCGTGCCTGGTCCGAACTCGACCCGGCGGCACGCACCGCCGCGAGGCTGCTCCTCCTCAGGCTGGTGAAGCTGGGCGAGGACACGCAGGCCACGAGGAGGCGGGGCAGTCGGCGCCGGCTGGCGGAGGAGTCGACGGACCCCGCGAAGACGGAGGAGTCCCTCGAATCCCTGGTGCGGGCCCGGTTGGTCACCCTCGACGCCGAGACCGTCGAGATCACGCACGAGGCGCTTCTCCACGCCTGGCCGCGACTGCGCGGCTGGATCGACGAGGGCAAGAGCGATCACCTGCTGCGTCAGCGGCTGGAGGAAGACGGCCGGGCCTGGGAAGAGTCCGAACGCGACTCCGCGCTCCTGTACCGGGGGTCCCGCCTCGACCATGCCCGGGGCTGGGCGCAGTCCGCCGGCGACACCTACCTCACCCGGGTCGCGACCGACTTCCTGAGGGCTTCGGCCGCACTGCGCAAGCGCACGGTCCTCCTCAGACGTGGTGCGGTCTCGGCGCTGGTCGTCCTGGCGCTGCTGGCCGTCACCGCGGCAGTGGTCGCCTGGGAGCAGCGCAACGATGCCGTGTTCCAGCAGGTGATCGCGGAGGCCGACCGGGCTCAGGACTCCGATCCGTCCCTGTCCGCCCAGCTCGACCTGGTGGCCCACCGACTGCGGCCGGACGACGAGGACACGAGGAACCGGCTGCTCTCCATCGTGAACGCGCCGCTGGCCTCACCGCTGCTCGGTCACACCGGCGCCGTCTACCTCACCTCGTTCAGCCCGGACGGCCGGCTCCTGGCCACCGCCAGCTACGACCGGACGGTCCGCCTCTGGGACGTCTCGGACCCGACGCGGCCCAAGCCGGTGGGTGAGCCTCTGACCGGTCACACGAGCTGGGTGAGCACCGCGGTCTTCAGCCCGGACGGCACCACCCTGGCCAGCGCTTCGGAGGACGGCACGATCCGCCTGTGGGACGTACGGGACCCCGCTCACCCCCGGCCGTCGGGCACCCCCGTGACCGGCGACGGCGGCGCCGTCTACCTCCTCGCCTTCAGCCCCGACGGCCACACCCTCGCCTCCGCCAACGAAGACCACGCCGTACGTCTGTGGAACGTCGACGACCCGCGCAGGCCCCAGCCGCTCGCCACGCTGACCGGCCACACCGCGGCCGTACGCTCCGTGGCCTTCAGCCCTGACGGACGCACGCTCGCGGCGGGAGGCGACGACGGGACGATCAGGCTCTGGAACACGGACGATCCCGGCCACGCGCGACCGCTTGCCTTGGTGCTGACCGGCCACACCGACACGGTGCACTCGGTGGCCTTCTCCCCCAACGGCCGCACCCTCGCCAGCGGCGGCACGGACCGCACCGTCCGCCTCTGGAGCGTCGTCGACCCGGACCACGCGAAGTCGCTCGGCGCGCCCATCACCGGACACACCGGCCCCATATGGTCCGTCGCCTTCAACCCGGCCGGGACGATGCTCGCGGCCGGCAGCGCGGACAGCAAGGCCAGTCTGTGGAACGTCAGCGATCCGTCCCGCCCCTCGCAGGTGGGCGAGCCCCTCGCGGGCGGCAGCGGCGAGATGTACGCGCTCGGTTTCAGTCCGGACGGGAAGACCCTCGCCACGGGCAACGGCGACAACAAGGTCCGCCTGTGGTCGGTGCCGACCTCGGACGTGATCGGCCGTATCGGGGCCTTCCGCCCCGACGCGAAGCTGCTCGCCACGGCGGCCGCCGACAACAAGGTCCGGCTCTGGAACGTGGAGCACCCCGACGGTCCCGTAGCGACGGGCAGGCCGTTCAACCCCGGTGAGGGCGACCCGCGCTCGCTCGTCTTCTCTCCCGACGGCCGCACGCTCGCGGTGCTGACGGGGACGCACGCGGTGCAACTGTGGAACGTCACGGACCCGGCTCGTCCGGCCCCCTACGGACCACCGATGGCACTGCGAACGCGGTTCGCCGGGCCCCGGGCGCTCGCATTCAGCCCGGACGGACGAACCCTGGCCACGGCCAGGACCGACCGCACGGTCCAGCTCTGGAACGTGAGCGACCCTTCCCGCCCGCGGCCCCTCGGCCACGCGCTGACCGGGCACAAGGGCTACGTCAACGCCCTCGCCTTCGGCACCGACGGACGCACCCTGGCCAGCGGCAGCGCGGACGGCACCGTCCGGCTCTGGAACGTGTCGGACCCGGCCCGCGTCACCCGGCTCGGCGCACCGCTCAGAGGGCACCTGGGGGCCATCAACACCATCGCGTACAGCCCGGACGGAAACACGCTGGCCAGCGGTGGCGACGACGGTACGGTCCGCCTCTGGGAGGTGACGAGGCCGCGGAAGGCCACCCTCCTGGGGCCCCCCTTGACCGGCCACACCGACGCGATCGTCTCCCTGACCTTCAGCCCGGACGGCCGCAGCCTGGCAAGTGGCGGCAACGACAACTCCGTCCGGCTCTGGGACGTCACACGCCCCTCCGAAGCGTCCCCCATCGGCCAGTCGATGAGCCCGAACGCCAAGACAGGCAGCTTCCTGTCGTTCCGCCCCCGCAGCAACGTCCTCGGAGTGTCGAGCGGCACGGACACCGTCCGGCTCTGGAACCTGGACACCGAGGCCGCGATCCACCACATCTGCACGACGACGCGGGGCGTTCTGACACGGGAGAAGTGGGACGAGTTCTTGCCGCGCCTCTCGTTCGACCCGCCCTGCGACGACTGACGGACGGCACCGTCCGTCTCGCCCCTCAGGGCGGGTGATACCGGTCACATCGAGCCGTTCTGGCTGGTCATCCCTGCCGCAACGCCCGGATGCGCTTGTACCGTTGACCACAGCCCGACCGCTGACGCATCCCCCGTCGTCAGCGGTCGGGTTTTTCGTGCGCGCGCACGCTGAGGGTTCCGTCATCGTGTTACTCACAGCCGAGCTGGTCCCCGCGGAACGTGCTTCAGAAGTCGGGGCGAGGCCGCCGTACCCGGTTACACGTCTCCGCATTCGTTGGGCTCCAGCGGAAGGGGCGCGCGCTCGCCTCCCCAGTCATTCAGCCTGAGTCTGACCTACCTCGTCTTGAACTCGACCTTCCCGGTGCTCATTCGGAAGTTTCCACTCGAGTACAGCGTGGGGCGGGCCTCAACGTGGTTTCCGCTGTACTTCTCCACGTGCCGGATCTCGGCACCGCCCGGAACAGTGAAGTCGATCAGGGCGATGGCGACCCAGTAGGACAGATTGCGATTGTTGAACAGAGGCACCGTCACGGTTGAGCCGCGCCCGTCCGTGACGACTGCTCGAGCACCGTAGGACTCGGTGCCCCGCCTCATTCAGTAACGGGTTCCTCGCAATCTGTTGCAATCTCTGCCCACACCCTCAGACCCTGCGCTGTTTTGCTGCTTCCCCAGCGCGTTGCCAGAGCCTCCACGATCAGCAGGCCGCGGCCATGCTCCGCGTCCGGGGAGGGGAGGCGCGGCATTGCGGATGGCAGGGGTCTCTGGGTACCGGGCTCGGCCTCGTTGGTCACTGTGAGGGTGACGGTGTCTGCGGTCAGGGCGCAGGACAGTGTGATCGTGCCGCCCCCGCCGTGCTCGAGTGCGTTCGCCACCAGTTCTCCAGTCACCGTCACCAGGTCGTCGGTGGTAGCGGGGCTCAGTTGCCATGCTCGCGCTGTGTTCCGTACGTGGTGGCGGGCGCTTCGTGCGGCTGAATAGTCGTCGCCGGGGGTGCGGATCATCGTGCAGGACCGGACATTCCCTGCCAGGCGGAGTGGTTCCATGTCGCGTGATCTCGCGATGCGTAGGACGTCCCTCAGTGCGTTCACCAAGTCCGTTGTCGATGGCGTCAGGTGCGTGCCTGTCGCTGGTCGCATGGCGTGTGATCCGCCTGCACGGGCCAAGAGGCCACTTGCCAGCGCGAGTTGCACCTCGTCCATCGCGTCGGCGTGCCGGAACAGCGGCAGGAGGTTGTAGTCCATCAGGCCGCCCGTGCCGCGTCGTGCACGTCGCCGTGCGTGGTGTCGGAGAGGAGTTCGTGAGCTACGAGGTACGGGCGTACGAGGCGCGTGCTTGTTCCGTCGATGAGGGTGTACCAAGCGCGGACCGTCGCGGCCAGGCGCGGTGTCAGCGGTGGGGGTTCGTAGGGCGTCGACGGTGGGTCGGTACGCAACCGGTGCCGGCCCGTCGGGTGCAGGAAGCTTCTCGGCCACTGCAGCAGCAGCCGTAGTCGAACGCCCATCGGTTCAACTTCCCTTCGTCTTCGTCTTCATGGATGTGGACCTTTCGCGCTCGCTTACAGCAGCGATCTCGGCCCAGATGTGCGCTCCCCGCGCCGTCACGTCGTGGCCATAGCGGTCCGCCTCGGCCAAAGCGAGCATCAGAAGTCGGCGGCTTTGTTCTGTGAGGCGTGGGGGCAGTGCGCAGGTGATGCGGATCCGATCGGCCGCCTCTTTGGAACGCGCCTCGTTCCCCGTCAGCGCCGTGAGCCGTGCGGCCAGCGACACCGCTCTCGATCTCGTCAGGCACACAGGCGTGCTCCGTAGTCAATTAAACGCGGAGAGTGTTTCTACTCCAGTAGCTTCTACCTGATGCAGTAGCTTGTCAATATCGCTGAGACAGCGAGCAGTTGGACGCCGTCGAGAACCCCGGAGAGCCGCCCATGCCCCGTGAGGCGCCCTACCTCGAAGTCGCCGAGTCGCTGCGCGCTCGCATCCATGCGGGTGAGTGGGAGGTCGGTGCGCGGCTGCCGTCACGAGCGCGGCTCGCCGAGGAGTACGGGGTCGGGCGCAACGTCACGCAGCGCGCCATGGACCGGCTCATCACCGAGGGGCTGTTGGAAGGGCGCGCCGGGTCGGGGACGTATGTACGGCGGCCGCGTGAGCGTATGCGCATGGTGCGGACGCGGCGCCAGGAAAACCGAGGTGGGTCGCCGTTCCGGGCCGATATGCGCGAACGTGGTGTCACCGGAGGGTGGGAGTCCCACAGTCAGGCTCGGCAGCCGGCGCCACCCGCCATCGCCGAGCGACTCGGAATTGAGCCTGGTCAGCCGTGTGTCTTCACGCGTTACGAGTTTCTCGCCGATGGGCAGCCCGTTCAGCTCTCCGAGTCCTGGGAGCCCATGGCCGTGACCGACGGGACTCCCGTCGTGCTGCCCGAGATGGGGCCGCTCGCCGGGGCCGGGGTCGTCGCGCGGATGCGGTCGATCGGGGTCGACGTCGTGCGTGTCGTCGAGGTGCCTCGGCCCGGCCGCGCCACGCAGGAGCAGGCGAACCTTCTGGGGATCAGTCTGGGTGACCTGCTGCTCACCGTTGAGCGCACTTATTACGACGCGGAAGGGCGGGCCGTCGAGACCGCCGACGTCGTCGTGCCCGACGCCCGTTGGGAAGTGGCCTACGAGTTCGGTGTCGACGGATGACAAGTTCGCGGTTGCCGCCCGGCTGGGCCCTTCAGGGCATTCGTGACGTGTCCGGGGATCAGCAAGCCGTCGCCCTCCATACTGATCGAGTGGTGCGATGGGTCGCTGTCGCCGACGGGGACGAGCCCGAGGTGGTACGGCCTGAGATCGTTCTCGGGTTTCACGGGCTGTGCATCGTGAAACCCGTGGACGACGACGACTGGTACATGGGCAGCCTGTACGACGACGGAAGTGTCGACTGCTGGGGCGCCTACGACAATCTGTATCAGGCGCTCCGAGGGCTCTGAGTCGATCTAGTGCGGCTGATCCGGCCAGCCCAGCAGCCTCGCCCCGATCACCGCCGTCTGCAGCGTGTACCTGTCCGCCGGGTCCGACGGGTCCACGCCGGTCAGGGTGTGGATGCGTTCCAGGCGGTAGGTGAGAGCGCGGACGCTCAGGGACAGGCGGCGTGCCGCCTCCGCCGCCACGCACCCCGCGTCGAAGTACGCCGAGAGGGTCGACAGCAAGGGGCCCGCGCCGCCCCGGGCGCCTCGCAGGGGGCCCAGTACGTGCACCACCAGGTCGATCAGCGCCTGGCGGTCGCGGTTCAGGACCGGGAAGACCAGGAGGTCCGCCGCTCGCAGGACCGGGTCGGTCAGGTTCAGGCGGTCGGCCAGTTCCAGGGTGCTCAGGGCCTCCTCGTAGGACTGGACCACGCCGTTCGGGCCCGGCTGGGAGCGGCCTATCGCCACCTGGCCGCCGTCTGTCGAGACGTGGGCGTGTTTGGCGAAGAAGGGGAGGATGTCGGGCTGGTCTCCCGGGGCGATGCAGACCAGGCGGCCGTCCTTTGTGGTGAGCAGGACCTCTCGGTCGCCGAAGCGGGAGATCATCGCGCTCTCGACCGCCCTCGGGACCTCGTCGCCCTCGTCGTACGCCGCGTCTCCCTGGGCCACCGCCACCGCGTGCGCGTGGGACAGGCGCAGGCCGAAGCGTTCGGCGCGCTGGGCGAGCTGGCCCAGGTCGCTGCGGCCGTAGAGGAGGTCGTCGATGAACTCGCGGCGGGCCGTGACCTCCTGGCGCATCGCCTGGCGCTGGGCCCGCTCGTAGCCTTCCACGAACGCGTCCAGCGCCTGCTCCACCGCCGACATGACGTCCACGGCGTCCACCCCCGCCGCCGTCGGCCAGTTCGTGCGGGCCTCCGCCAGGTGCGCCGTCATCAGCGCCCTTAGGCGCACGCCCCGTTCCGCCGCGCGCTTGCCCAGCGTGCGGCGGGAGTCCAGTTCGTCGCGGGTCAGGCGGCGGCCCGTCGACGACGCGTCCGCCACCAGACTCGCGAAACCGGACAGATAGGTGTCGACGGCCGTGGTCTCGTCCGTCATGGTCGTCGCCCCCGGTCTCCGATATCGCCGCCGCTTGAGCATTTCTAGCGCACGGACCGAGAGGGGGTCGGTGTGGGGGGACACCGCCACGTCCAGTCGCCGCCTAGCCGGATTCCCCGGCGGGCACCGCTCGCCTCAGCGTCGTCTCGATCGCCGCCATCCGGTCCGCGAGGAGGCCGAGCGCCGCCACCGCCCGCACCGCCGGGTCCGTGTCCGCCCCGCCCAGCGTGCGGGCGCGGACGTACGCGCGCTTCAGCTCCGCCCAGCGCGTCGCTTGGGCAGACGACAGCGTGCCCCGCAGCTCCGCCAGTTTCAGCAGGTTCGACTCCGCGCCCGTCGCCAGGGTCTGGGCCTCGCCCTTGTAGTGGTCGTCCAGGACCGCGGCGAGCTCCGCCTCGTTCATCGCCGGATCTATCCGCGCCGCGATCTTGTTCATGTTGCGGTACGAGCCCTGGAGCTGGAACGGCGGCTCCGTGCGCGCGTCGCCGCTCTGCGCCGCCGACGCGATGTACGCGGCGTTCACGGACAGCACCGTTTCCCGGGCCCGAAGGAGGTGGCGCAGCACCACGGTGATCCGCTCGGCCTCCATCGCCGCGTACGGGTGCCTCAGCTGGTCCACGCGGGCCGTGGGGTCGCCCGAGGCCAGGCGTACGAACGTGTCCACGTCCTCCCTGTCGCGGCCCGCCAGCGGCGCCAGGTGCTCGTTCGCCGTCAGGGCGTTCTCCACGAAGCTGAGCGCGAACGCGTCCTCCTTGCCGGTCAGGACCGAGCCCAGGTTCCAGACGTCGGCCCGGTTCGCGAGCATGTCGGGGATGTGGAAACGCGCGCCCGACTCCGTGTACGGGTTGCCCGCCATGCAGACGGCGAAGCGCTTGCCGCGCAGGTCGTACGTGCGGGGCTCGCCGTTCCACACGCCGGTCATGCGGCGTTGCGCGTCGCAGAGCGAGATGAACTGTTGCAGCAGCTCCGGTGACGTGTGCTGGATGTCGTCCAGGTGGAGGAGGACGTTGTTGCCCGCTTCCAGGGCGAAGTTGATCTTTTCGACCTCCCTGCGCGCCGTCGCGTTCGGGGCCTCCGCCGGGTCCAGGGACGTGACCGTGTGGCCGAGCGCCGGGCCGTTGATCTTCACCAACAGCATGCCGAGCTTGTCCGCCACGTACTCGATCAGCGTCGTCTTGCCGTAGCCCGGCGGCGACGTCAGCATCAGCAGGCCGCCCGCCGTGCCCAGCTGCTTGTGGAGGCTGTCGCCGATCAACGGGAGGTAGACCTCGTCGATCAGGCGGCTGCGCACGAACGACGGCAGGACGTGCGGGCGGTGGTCGTCCACGCGCAGGCGGGTGCGTTCGGCGCTCGCCAGGCCGGTGCGCAGGCGCTGGTAGGCGCGGAAGCCCGGCATCACCTCCGTACGGAAGCGGGTGGTGCGGTCGAGGAACTCGTCCAGGCGGAGCGGCAGGCGCCGGCCGTCCAGGCGGGGGTGCGTGCCCAGCAAGCCGTCCACCGTCGCCGTGAGCCCGGCCTCGCAGTCGTAGTGCGTCACGTCCGGGCAGAGCTCCACCGCCACCGCCTCCGCGAGGTCCACCGCCTCGGCAGCCGTCGTGGCGTACGCGGACAGCCACGCCGCTACGAGGGACTTGCGCGCCGACAGCTCCGTCACGGCGGCCACGTCCTCTTCGTACGCCGTTGAACTGCCGGTCGCACGGCGGAACTTGTCCAGGAACGTCCGTACCGCGGCCGACACCGCGAACCCCTCCGGCGCCGTCGTCAGCTCCTCGAAGAGGTAGGCCGCGGCGGGGGCCCCCGTCCGCTCCGCCACCTCCCCGCACCAGTCGTCGATCGCCGGTGCCAGGCCGAACGTGTCCCGGGCGCGGGCGAGGGACCGCGCCCGCCTCGTCCACTGCTCGCGCTCCTCCTGCGTCGCCTCGTGCGCCCAGAAGAGCTGGGCCGCGGCGCGCGCCTCCGGCGTGTGGCGGAGCACCCCGGCACCGGAGTGCAGGCGCAGCAGGGCCGTGAGGACGAGGTGCGCGTCGTGGTCGTGGACGCCGCGTTCGTAGCCCTCGTCGTAGGACTCCTCCGCTGCCGACCGCACCAGGGCGGACAGGTCCTCGGCCGCCGACAGGTGGT
The DNA here is from genome assembly GCF_044332585.1 of Streptomyces sp. NPDC016845. Lineage (NCBI taxonomy): Bacteria > Bacillati > Actinomycetota > Actinomycetes > Kitasatosporales > Streptomycetaceae > Streptomyces > Streptomyces sp. NPDC016845. Next base: position 187,818 of record NZ_JBIRPI010000005.1, read on the forward strand.
CCGGGCCGTGGTCCGCCAGGAGGCGGGCGGCCAGGTGTTCGGCGCGGTAGACGTCCGTGTTCTCGGAGGGGAGGGTCTGGCCCCAGTAGGGCGCGTACGCGGCGAAGCCCGGGTCGGTCACCGGCGCCCGGTAGTCCGTTCCCGTCAGCGCGAACGCCATCCCGTCCGCGCCGTACGGGACCAGGGTCAGCTCGTGCGGCCGGCTGTCGACCGGGAACGTGTGGCGGCCCAGGCGGATCGTGGTGCCGCCGTCGGTGTAGAGGTCGGTGCGGTCGCGCAGCGCACGCAGGGCGTCCTGGCGGACGGTGTCGAGGCGGTTCTCCAACTCCTCGGCGCGGACTTGGTCGTCGAGTTCGCGCAGGCCGGCCACGGTGCGGCGGGCCTTCGCCACCATCGGGTCCGACGCCAGGTACGTACTGATGGCGTCGAGGCTGCCGAGCGCGGACAGGCGGCGGGCCACGGAGTCGAGGATGCGGTCGGCGGAGGTGGCGAGGCGTTCGGCGTGGCGCGCGCGGGCGTCGGCGAGGGTCTGCTTGCGGGCGGCGAACGCCTCGTGGATCGCGATGCGCTTGGTGTCGAGGTCGGCGAGGAACTCGTCCGACTCGGCGAACCGGCCTTCCAGGTTCTCCACCTGGAGGAGCAGGCGGGCCAGTTGGTCGTCGCAGGCGCCCGGGGTCGTGGCCACCGCGAGGGCGCCCGTCACGGCCTGGCCGAGCAGGGAGAACCGGGCCGCGAACTCGGCGCGGCCCTCGCGCGCGGAGAGTTCGCGGCGGCGGGCGTCGAGGGTGGCGCGGGCCCGGTTGACGCCCGCGACGACTTCCGCGATGCGCTCCAGGACGTTCGTACGGACGGTCGCGTCGCCGATGTCCAGGCCGCCGAGGACGTCCGTGACCGCGCCGAGCCGGTCGGCGAGTTCGGTGACGCGGGTGGTGAGCGGGGCGGCCTCCGCGGCCGTCCCGATCTCTCCCGCCTCCGCCTCGACGCGTGCGAGGTCGGCGTGGTGGGCGGCGAACGAGTCGGGGCGGGCGAGGAAGGTCACGGCCCGGCGGCCCGCCGCGGTGATGTCCGCGGCGAGGCCGTCGGCGAGGGCGTCGACGCGCTCGGTGTCGGCGTAGCGCAGGTCCTTGAGGGTGAGCAGGTGGCCCTGCGCGCGGTGCAGCTCGGTCAGGCGCTCCACCCACTCGGTCGCGGTGCGGGGCGCTTCCCCGCGGATGCGGCGGACCAGGGTGGTGGCGCGCGCCTCCGCCTCCGCGAGCGCGTCGGCGGCCCGGCGGGTGAGGGTGCGGACGGTCTCGTACTCGGCGAGGATCTGCTCGGCCGTCGCCCGGAGTTCGCCGATCTCGTGGCGCAGGCCGGCGCCCACGCTCTCGCTCAGCCAGGGGTACGAGTCACCGGCGCGCTCGCACGCGGACGCGAGCGCCTCGTACGCCGCCGCGGTCGGCGTCGCCGCCGCCTCCTCGGCCGTACGGGTCAGGGCCAGGCAGTCGGAGATGCCGCGGACGAGGTCGGCGTTGCCGATGCGCGTCAGCTCCGGATCGGCGACGCCCGCGTCGGAGACGCCCGCGTCGAGCACGTACGTGTCCGCCGTGAACGGGGTCGACCAGATCTGCGCCGGGTGGACGCGGGCCGGTTCGCCTGCCTCACCGGTCGGCTCGTCGCGCAGCAGGACGAGCGTGCCGTCGTCGAAGAGGGCGTGCCCGCGGCCGGTGAGCGGAGCGGTGATCTCCTTACGGATCAGGTTGTACGGCAGCAGGACCGTGCGGCCCTCCACGCGCGCGCGGAAGACGTGGAGCACGTCCTCGCCGTTCGGCGACCGTACGGTGCGCTCGTACGCGAGGTGCGTGGTGTCCAAGCCGTCGAAGGTCTTGTGGGCGCCGGTGACCAGGCAGTATCCGCCGGCGAAGACGACGCCCTGCTCGTCGGGGAGGGTCCGGCACGCCTGGCCGATGCCGTCGAGACGGACCACGGTGCGGGTGAGGGTGTTGAAGACGAGGTGGCGCCAGGTGTCCTCCTTGTACGGGCGGACCCGGACGATGAGGAGCGCGCCCACGCGCGCGTGGGCGATGTCGGCGTCGGCGAGGGCCTGCAGCGGCTCGTCGACGGGTTCCGCGTGGATGCCGTCGGCGGTCTCGGTGTCGTTCTCCACCTTGACCGTCAGGGATCCGCCGACCGTCGACACGTAGATGGGCGAGCCGTCCTGCTCTGCGCCGACGGCGACGTGCGGGTGGCGGCCCAGGACGTGGTCCTCGCGGCTCGCCTCCCGCCAGGTCAGGTCGTGCGCGGGCGGGGTCACGTCGTCGCGGTCGCCGCGCGCGTCGAGGAAGCGGGCGCCGCTGCCGTCCGGGGACAGCTCCCAGCGCAGGACGCGGAGGTCCGTGGCGCGGTCGCCGGTCTGGAAGACGGCCAGGAGCTTGCCGTCCAGGACCCGGAGCTGCAGCAGGCGGCTCTGCCGGTAGTAGCGGAAGAGCGCGGTGAACTCGGCGACGAACGCCGGGTCGTCGAGCAGGCCCGGCACCGCGCTGTCGGCCAGCCGGTCCAGGGCCTGGTCCGGGGTGTGCAGGGTGAAGATGTCGCCGACCGCCGGGGTGCCGGTGGCGAGGACGTCGCGCAGGCCGAGCAGCAGGGCGCCGCCGACGGCCACGACGTCGCGGGCCAGGCGCGGCTCGTCGGTGCGCAGCCTGCTCGTGCCGGTGAGGGTCAGGCCGACGGAGCCGAAGGCGGCGGTGCGGCGTTCGTTGAGCTCGGCGGCGTGCGTCGCCAGGTGGCGGGCCTGTGCGGTGAGGCGGGCACGCAGTACGTCGTACGTTCCCGCGTCCAGGCCGGTCCCCGTACTGGTGCCGGTGCTGGTGCCGGTCCCGGTGCCGGTCTCGGTGCCGATGCCGGTCTCGGTGCCGGTGCCGGTCTCGGTGCCGGTCTCGGTACCGGTCTCCATGTCCCCCAACGTCTTCTCCTGTCATGTGGTGGCCGGGGTCGCCGACCCCCGTACGGCGTCCCCGGCCGGTCCGTGCGGTGCCGTGCGGTCAGACCCGCGCGGAACCGTTCAGCTTCAGCTGGTCGAGCGGCAGGTCGGCCACGCCCAACTGGCCGGCCTTGTCCAGCAGCTCCTTGAGCTGATCCGCCTGCTCGCTGCCCCCGCCCTTCATCAGCTTCATCAGCAGCGCGGAGACGGTGAGGTTCTGGACGTCGCCCGTGGAGAACGAGCCGAGGATCGTGGTCAGGTCCTCGGTGAAGTCCGCCGAACCGTCGAGCCACGGCTTGGCGAGGGCCTGCGCGGTGCCGGAGTGCTGGACGAAGGAGTCGACGCCCTTGCCGAGCGCGATCGAGGAGACGATCCGGTCGAAGAAGACGGACTCGCCGCCCACGATGTTGATGTCGGCGCTCTCCAGGCCGGTCGCGATGACCGTGGCCTGCGCCTCGGCGACCCGGCGCTGCGTGTCGAGACCGGCGAGCCGGATCTCCTTCTCCGCCTGGAGGCGCAGCCGGTACTCCTCGTGCCCGCGGGACGCCTCGTCGAGCGCGGCCATCGCGGTGGCCTTCCGCGTGATGCCCTCGGCCTCCGCCTTGAGCTTCGCCTCGATCGCGGTGGCCTCGGCGAGGGCCTGCTCGCGGGCGCCGAGCGCCTCGGCGCGCATGCGGGCCTCGGTGGCCTCGGCCTCGGCACGGCCCGCCTTCTCGATGACCTCGGCCTCCTTGTCGCGCACCTGCACCTCGGCGAGACCGGGTGCCGCGGTCTCGGCCTGGATGCCTTCGGCGAGCCGCAGCTTGGCCTTGGCCTCCAGGTCGGCGGCCTTCAACCGGGCGTCGGCGAGCGTCAGTTGCTCGGCGGCGCGGTGCGTCGCGGCCTGCTCGGCCGCCTCGGCGGCCTTGATGTCCTTGACGAGCTTCTCCTGCGCCTCGGCCTCCGCCGCGATGATGACGGCCTGCCGCCCCCGCTCGGCCTCCTCGACCGCCCGGAGCCTCTTGATCGACTCCTCCTGCTCGGCGACCGTACGGTCCACGGCGACGCGCTCACGGATGACCTCGGCGATGTCCCGCCGCTCCGCCTCGACCTCCTTCTCGGCTGCGATCTTCGTCAGCTGGGTCTCCCGCTCCCGCGCGATGACCTCCAGGAGGCGGTCCTTCTCGATGCGCTCGTTCTCGACCGCGATGACGCGCTCACGGTTCTTCTGGGCGACGGCGACCTCGCGGGCCTGGTTCTCGCGCTGCACCCCGAGCTTCTCCTCGGTGACGAGGAAGGCGCCCTGCGAACGCAGCCGCTCCTCCTCGACGACCCGCGCCGTCTCGGCCTCCTCGCGGGCCCGCACGGTGTCGATCTCCCGCTTCTGCTTGATCTCGGCGTCGGCCTGGCGCCGCTCCAGTTCGAGGATGGTCTCGCGGGCGTCGACGTTCTGCCGGGTGATCTCCTTCTCCTCCGTGCGCTGGAACTCGTTGGTGCGCACGTGCTCGATGCTGGTCAGCTCGGTGATCTTGCGGATGCCCTGGGCGTCGAGGACGTTGTGCGGGTCGAGCTGGTTCAGCGGCGTCTGCTCCAGGTAGTCGATCGCCGCGTCCTCGAGGTGGTAGCCGCTCAGGTCGACACCGATGACCTCGATGATCCGGTACCGCAGCTCCTCGCGCTTGGTGTAGAGGTCGGTGAAGTCCATCTGCTTGCCGACGGTCTTCAGCGCCTCGGAGAACTTCGCGTGGAACAGCTCCTGGAGCGTCGTCTTGTCGCTGGCCCGCGCCGTGCCGACCGCCTGGGCGACCTTGATGACGTCCTCGGGGGTCTTGTTGACCTTCACGAAGAACGAGATTCGGATGTCGGCCCGGATGTTGTCCTTGCAGATCAGGCCGTCCTTGCCGGCCCGCGTGATCTCGATGGCCTTCACCGAGATGTCCATCACCTCGGCCTTGTGCAGGACCGGCAGGACGACCTGCCCGGTGAAGGTGACGTCCACCTTGCGCATCTTGGAGACGATGAGCGCCTTGCCCTGCTCCACCTTGCGGAACAATCGCGTGAAGATCAGCAGCAGCGCTACGACGACGAGCAGGACAACGGCGACGGACACGCCGATGCCCACAGTGGTGGCATCCATGGTGAAGTCCTCTGGTTCCAGGGGTGATTGCAACCCCGAGCCAATGAAGGAAGAAAGGGAGGGGCCGAAGAGAGACCGGAGGGCGAGCCCGACTGCCCGCGGTCCCACTGCCGGACTGCTGCCGCACGGGCCTAACGTTCGTCAGGGGCCGGCCGGCCCTGGGGGCACACGGCCGCGTACGGGGCTCCGGCGGGCTCGGCGAGGTGCTTCCCCATGTCCCCGCCCCCTTCACCGTGCCGCCGGCTCGGCTCCACCCCGGCGCCCGCACCCGTTTCCGGGTCCCGGCACCGGGGCTTGGCCCCCGTTTCTGCCGCGGCCATCCTGGCGCACGGTCGCCACCCTGCGCATTGCCGGACTCCGGCAATCTTTACGTGGCCTTGATGCCGGACTGTGACGGCAGGAGGCTCGGGCGGCGGGGTATCCTGGACACGCAAGCGAAGGGGAGTAGCCCCGCGAACCGGTCGTCGACACACTGGAACCCCCGGGTTCCCGGTGGCCGGGCTCGGACCGTGTGGCGGTTCGGGTGGGCGAGACCTTCGACCAGGCAGGACGACGGACGCGTAGGACATACGTGTCTCGACGACACGTAAGGCATACGTGTCCCGCCGCCGGGTCGAGTGGTCCTCTCCGCGCGGCGGGTGGGTCGCACCGACCCGGCCCGCACAGAAAGCACCCGCTCATGCATCTCGACCCCCTGGCGATCGTCACCGCCTTCGGGCTGATCTTCCTCGCCGAGCTGCCGGACAAGACCATGTTCGCCTCACTGGCGATGGGCACCCGGATGAAGCCGCTGTACGTGTGGTTCGGCACGTCCGCCGCGTTCATCGTGCACGTGGCCATCGCGGTGGGCGCCGGTTCGCTGCTCGGGCTCCTGCCGGACTGGATCGTGAAGGTCGTCTCGGCGCTCCTCTTCGCGTTCGGCGCGTTCATGCTGCTGCGCGGGGGCGACGACGATGACGACGACGAGGCGGGCGCCAAGACGGTGACCGGCTTCTGGCCCGTCTTCGGCACCGCGTTCACGGCCGTCTTCATCAGCGAGTGGGGCGATCTGACGCAGATCACCACCGCCAACCTCGCCGCCACCAACGGCACCTGGTCCACCGCGATCGGCTCCGCCGCCGCCCTGATGTCCGTCTCCGCGCTCGCGCTGATCGCGGGGCGGTTCATCGCCAAGCGGGTGCCGCTGAAGACCGTGCAGCGGATCGGTGGCGCGTGCATGCTGCTGCTCGCCGTGTGGACGGTCGTCGAGATCTTCGTCTGACGTCGGGGGCGGGCGGCCGCGACGAGGCCCTTGTCGATACAGGAACGTATCGAATACGTTCCTGTATCGACGCGGCCGACGCAGGAGGCGATGATGCCGGGCACCGTGACCAGGCGCCGCGCCCGCACGCGGCAGCGGCTGCTCGACGCCGCGCTGGACGTGTTCGCCGAGACGGGGTTCGGCCGCTCCACCGTCGAGCAGGTCTGTGACCGGGCCGGATTCAGCCGCGGCGCCTTCTACTCCAACTTCTCCTCCCTCGACGAGCTGTTTCTCGCCTTGTGGGAGGAGCGCTCCGCGCGGATGCTCGGCGATGTGCGCCGCGCGCTGGCCGGCATCGACCCGGCCGACCCCGAGACCGCCGTGCGGGCCGCGATCGCCGCGGCCCCGGTGGACGACGCCTGGTACCGGATCACCGCAGAGTTCACCGTGCACGCGCTGCGCAACCCGGGTCTGCGCCGGGTGACGGCCGCCCGCGAGCAGGCGATCCGCGACGCGATCCTTCCCGTGTGCGTGAGCGCGCTGCGCCGCCTCGGACGGCGGGTCGGCGACGAGCGGGCCCTCGGGGACGCGCTGGTCGCCGTGCACGACGGGACCGCGATGCAAGTTCTGCTCCAGCCGGACGACGCGGCCGTACGCGCCCGTCGCGAGGCCCTTTTCATGAACGTACTCGACGCCTACAGCACACCCATGGAGAGCGCATGAGCGAGACCAAGGGCACCGGAGCCAGTGCGGATGTCATCGTCGTGGGGGCCGGGCTCGCCGGGCTCGTCGCCACCTACGAGCTGACGCGCGCGGGCAAGCGCGTCGTGCTCGTCGACCAGGAGAACGCGGCCAACCTCGGCGGCCAGGCGTTCTGGTCGCTCGGCGGCCTCTTCCTCGTCGACAGCCCCGAGCAGCGCCGCATGGGCATCAAGGACAGCTACGAGCTGGCGCTCGCCGACTGGATGGGCTCCGCCGGGTTCGACCGTGAGCACGAGGACCGGTGGCCGCGGAAGTGGGCCGAGGCGTACGTCGGCTTCGCGGCCGGCGAGAAGCGCGACTACCTCCACGGGCTCGGGCTCAAGGTCACCCCGAACGTCGGCTGGGCCGAGCGCGGCTCCGGCACCGCCACCGGACACGGCAACTCGGTGCCCCGCTTCCACATCACGTGGGGTACGGGTCCGGAGGTCGTCCGCGTCTTCCGGGAGCCGGTGCTCGAAGCGGCCGCGCGCGGGCTCGTCACCTTCAAGCACCGGCACCGGGTGGATGAGCTGATCGTGGAGGACGGGGCCGCCGTCGGGGTGCGCGGGGCGCTCCTCGCACCGTCCGACGCGGGGCGCGGCGTCGCCTCCTCCCGCGAGACCGTCGGCGACTTCGAACTGCGCGCGCAGGCCGTCGTCGTCACCTCGGGCGGTATCGGCGGCAACCACGAACTGGTCCGCAAGAACTGGCCCGTCGAGCGGATGGGGCAGCCGCCCGAGTCGATGGTCACGGGCGTGCCCGCGTACGTCGACGGGCGGATGCTGGAGATCAGCGAGGGCGCGGGCGCGTCGATCGTCAACCGCGACCGCATGTGGCACTACACGGAGGGCCTGAAGAACTGGGACCCGATCTGGCCCGGTCACGGCATCCGGATCATCCCGGGCCCGTCGTCGCTGTGGCTGGACGCCACCGGCAAGCGGCTGCCCGCGCCGCTCTTCCCCGGGCACGACACGCTCGCCACGCTCAAGCACATCACCGCCACCGGGTACGACCACACGTGGTTCGTGCTGACCCGGGCCATCGTGGAGAAGGAGTTCGCGCTCTCCGGGTCCGAGCAGAACCCCGACATCACCGGCAAGGACCTGAAGCTGGTGCTGCAACGGGTGAAGAAGGGCGCACCGGGTCCGGTGCAGGCGTTCCTGGACCGGGGCGAGGACTTCGTCGTCCGGCGGAACCTGAAGGATCTCGTCTCCGGGATGAACGCGCTCACGCCCGAGACGCCCGTCGAGTACGAGCAGGTCGCGCGGGAGATCGCCGCCCGCGACCGGGAGGCCGAGCACGGGTACGGCAAGGACCTCCAGCTCATGGCCGTGCGCAACGCCCGCGCCTACCTGCCCGACCGCATCACCCGCGTCGCCAGGCCGCACCGCCTCCTCGACCCGGCGCAGGGTCCGCTCATCGCCGTACGTCTGCACGTGCTCACCCGCAAGACGCTCGGCGGCCTGGAGACCACGCTCGACTCCCAGGTCGTCCGGCCCGACGGGTCCGTCTTCGACGGGCTGTACGCGGCCGGCGAGGTGGCCGGGTTCGGCGGCGGCGGCGTGCACGGCTACAACGCGCTCGAAGGCACCTTCCTCGGGGGCTGCATCTTCTCCGGGCGGGCGGCCGGGCGGGCGCTCGCCGGGAGCCTGGCGTGAGCGCGCGCGGTACGGCCCTGGTGACCGGGGCGTCGTCCGGGATCGGGGCGGCGGTCGCTGCCGCGCTGGTGCGGCGGGGGTACCGGGTGTTCGGGACCAGCCGCGATCCGGAGAAGGTCGCGTCGCCGGTGGCGGGCGTGACCTACCTCGCGCTCGACCTTGCCGACGAGAGCAGCGTCGAGGCGTGTGCCGCTGCGGCGGGCGCTGTCGATGTGCTGGTCAACAACGCTGGTGAATCGCAGAGCGGGCCCTTCGAGGAGCTGCCCATGGACGCGGTCCGGCGGCTGTTCCAGCTCAACGTCTTCGGGGCCGTCCGCCTCAGCCAGCTCCTTCTTCCCGGGATGCGGGAGCGCGGGCGGGGGCGGGTCGTCATGGTCGGGTCCATGCTGGCCAGCTTTCCGCTCGCCTACCGGTCGTCGTACGTCGCCTCCAAGGCCGCGATCAAGGGGTTCGCGAACGCGGCTCGGCGGGAGTACGCGGCGTACGGGGTCGGCATCACGACCGTCGAGCCCGGGTCCATCGCCACCGGGATCAGTGAGCGGCGTACGCAGTATGTGCGGGACGGGTCGCCGTTCCGGGGGGCCTACGACACGATGCTCACCGCCTTGAACCGGAATGAGGCGTCCGGGATCTCTGCCGAGAAGGTGGCGGCGAAGATCGTGGCTGTCGTCGAGGCGCGGCGGGTCCGGTCGTTCTACGCGGTGGGGAGCAATGCGCCGGTGGCGTTCGCGTTGCGCAGGGTGTTGCCGCGAGGGGTCAGCGAGACGATGGTGGCGCGGCGGCATGGGCTGAGGTGAGCGGCCCGCCGTGGGGTTGGGCGGTTGAGCGTTGAGGGTCGGCCGCCCGGTGCGTCGTGGCTCGTCGCGCGGTTCCCCGCGCCCCTGGAACGCGCAGTGCGTGCGGCATTCCCGGACGCCCCCGAAGGTGCGGCGCGGCCGCATCCCTGCGGGGGCGCGGGGATGCGGCCGTGCGACCAGCCCCGCCGGCCCGCGGCCGGGGCCGCACGACCTCAGCCCCGCCGGTCCTCATGTCCGGGCCACCACGCCGCGTGGCCGATCAGCGCCGTGAGCGCCGGCGTGAACACCAGGGCCATCACGAACGCCGCGATCACGATCCCGAACGACAGCGCGAACCCCATCTGGGACAGCGTCGAGTTCCCGGCCAGCATCAAAGTGGCGAACGTACCCGCCAGAATCACCCCCGCCGACGCGATCGCAGGACCCGAGTGGCGGACCGCCGTCCCCGCCGCGGCGTGCGGGTCACGCCCCTCGCGGGCCTCCTCCCGGAGCCGGGACACCATGAGGATGTTGTAGTCCGTGCCGAGTGCGACGACGAACAAGTACATGATCACGGGGAGCATGAACATCAGGCCGGGCTGGTCGCCGATCCGGGTGAAGAGGAAGCTCGTGGCGCCCAGCGTGGCGCCGAAGCCGAGCGCGACCGACACCATCAGGTACCAGGGCGCGACGAGGCTGCGCAGCAGCAGGCCCAGGATGACCATGATGCAGAGCGCGGCGACCGGGAAGACCACGGAGTAGTCGCGGTCGACGGCCTTGTTGATGTCGACGTAGACCGCCGTGACGCCGCCGACCGCGGCCGTCGTACCGTCGGGAGCGTGGGCGCGGGCGGCCGGGCGCAGGTCGTCCTTGACGGTGGCCATCGCCTCCTTCGACGCGGGCGGGTCGTCGAGGACGACGCTGTACGCCGCCGCCGTGCGGTCCTTGCTGAGCGTGGCCGGGGTGACCGTGCCGACGCCGTCGGCCCGGGAGAGGGACCGGCGGAACGCCGCCGCCCGCGACGCCGTCAGAGGGTCGTCCGGGCCCGTCGACGTCAGGTACACGCTCGTCGGGTCCGTCGTGCCCGCCGGGAACCCTTTCTCCAGGTCCGACAGCGCGACCATGGACTCCTTCGTCTCGGGCAGCGAGGAGGAGGAGAGGTCGAAGTTGGCGCGGTAGCCGAGCGCGCCGAGCGCCAGGACGGCCATGACGAGCGCCGAGACGACGGCCCAGACCGCCGGGCGGCGCCCGATCGACGTGCCCAGTCGGGCGAAGCCCGCGCCGCGCGGTTCGTGCTGCCAGGACTTCGACGGCCAGAAGACCTTGGTGCCGAGCAGCGAGACGACGGCCGGGACCAGGGTGAGGCCCGCGCAGAGCGTCACGAACACGGCGATGGCGAGCGCGGGGCCCATCGACTTGAGCATGCCGAGCGTGGACAGGGCGAGCGCGGCGAAGGCCACGATGACCGCGCCCGCCGCCGAGGTGATGGCCTCGCCGACCCGTTCCACGGCGTGCACGACCGCGCCCTTGGAGTCCTCCCCGGCCCGTAGCGCCTCCCGGTACCTGAACAGCAGGAACAGGATGTAGTCCGTTCCCACGCCGAACAGGACGACCGTGAGGAGTTGCTGGATCGAGGAGTCCGCCTTCATGTCGAACGCCTTGTTGGCGGACGCGATCAGGCCGGTGGCCAGCGGTGAGATCAGGCCGATCAGGACGACCGGGAGCAGCGCGATGATCGGGCTGCGGAAGATGATCAGGAGCAGCACGATGATGATGACGATCGTGCCGACGCCGACGAGCATCCCGGCCCGTTCGGACGCCTCGGACTCGTCGAGCGCGGTCGCGGCGGAGCCGGTGACCCCCGCCTTCAGATCCGTAGCCCTGATCTCCCGCTGGAGGTCGGTACGGAGCTTTTTCACCGCGTCCTGCTCCGACGTGTCCGACGGGTCCGTCAGCTTCGGCATCGCCACGGTCGCCGTCTGCACCAGGTTGTTCGGCGACGGCTTGCCGGGGACGACGGCGTCGACCTTGTCGATGTCCTTCGCCGCGAGGTCCTTCGCCACGCGGACGACCTCGGCGGAGTCGGCGACCGTCAGCTTCTTCCCGTCGGAGCGCTGGAAGACGATGACCGCGCCGACGTTCTGCTGTTTCGGGAACCGCGTCTCCTGGATGTCGGAGGCTTTGATCGACTCGTAGCCGTCCGGGAGGAAGCCTGCCTCGTCGCTGCTGGAGGTGAGTTTCGGGGCGAAGGAGATCACGGCCGCCGCCACGATGACCCAGGCGACGATCACCCACCAGGGCCTGCGCACGACGGACCGACCCAGCGCTGCGAACATGCCTCACGCCTCCCGTAGCCCCCGGCTCACCCCGCCAGCCTCACCCGGGCCCGGGCCGGTCGCCACTCGGGGCCCTACCGCACGGCCTTCGAGGTGACGCTGTTCGTGGCCGCCCTCGGCGCCGGGGCGGTGGCCGGGACCTCGGCGTGGCGGCCCGCGCCGTGCGCGTCGGGGACGTGCTCGACGGTCCTGCCGTCCTGGGCGGGGTCCGCGTGGGCCGTCGTACCGGCGGCGCCGAGCGCGGCGGTGGCGAGGCAGCCCGCCGCGATCGCGGCGACCAGGGGGGTGCGGACACGCACGGGTACCTCGCAGTGAGTAAGTTGAAGATTAAGCGGACTTAACTCGCCTTAACTGAGCGCTCAACATAGGGGGTTGGCGAGACGGCGGGCAAGAGGCGAAACTTCAAGGACCCGGGAGATCTCCAGGGAGCTCACGCGAAAGGCGGCCGCCCCGCGCCATGCCAGAACAACCGCCGCACCCCTCGCCGGAACCCGTGCCGCAACCGGAACCCGCGACGGAACCGGAATCCGTCGGCCGCCGCGTCCTGCGGCTGCGCACCGAACGCGGCCTCACCCAGCGCCAGGTGGCCGAACCGGCCTACACGCCCGCCTACGTCTCCACCCTCGAAGCGGGCCGCGTCCGCCCCTCCGAGGCGGCGCTGCGCCACATCGCCGAGCGCCTCGGCGTCACGTACGAGGAGCTCGCCACCGGGCGCTCCGCGCAGCTGGCGACGGGCCTGCGCCTGCGCCTGACCGAGGCGCAGCGCGCGCTCGCGACCGGCGCGGCGAGCGAAGCGGCCGAGCTGTACCGGGAGTTGAGCGCGGAGGCGTCCCGCCACGGGCTCGGCGCGGAGCACGCCGCCGCCGAGCTCGGGCTCGGCGAATGCGCCCTGGAGACCGGCGAACTCGCGCTCGCCCGCACCCACTTCGATGTCGCCGACGCCCTGCTCACCGAGGCGGGCGCCCCGCTCCCGCAGCGCGCCCCCGTCATCCGGGCCCGCGCCGTCGCCCACTACCTCTCCGGCTCCCTGCGCTACGCCTGCTACCTCCTGGAGACCGCCCTCGACGGCCTCAACACCGGCGGGCTGCACGACCCGGACGCGCTCGTCCTGCTCTACACCGCGTCCATCGCCCCGTACATGGACATGGGGGCGCACGCGCGCGCCGCGCAGGCCGCCGAGCTGGCGCTCGCGCTCGCGCCGCAGGTCGGCGACCCCGCGCTCATCGCCCAGATGCACCGCTCGGTGGCCCGCACGCTGCTCGCCGAGGGCAAGGTGGCCGAGGCCGACGCCTCCCTCGCCAAAGCCGCCGAGCTCTACCAGCAGCTCCAGATCCGTACGGAGCTGGCGCACTGCCACTGGATGCGCGGCTACGTCCACGCGCAGGCAGGCCGTCTGCACGACGCCGAGGCCGAGCTGCGGACGGCACGCGACATGCTCTCCGCCAAGCGCGCCGCCCTCTACACCCAGCAGGTCGAGGTCGAACTCGCCGACGTGCTGCGCATGCTCGGCCGCCCGCAGGAGGCCGCGCAGCTGCTGCGGTCCCTGCTCGGGGAGCTGAACCCGGAGCGCGGGGCCGTGCACGCGGCGGGCGCGCACCGGCTGCTCGGGCTCATCGCGCAGGAGTCGGACGCCGTGGAGGAGGCCGAGGAGCACTACGTCAACGCCCTCAGCCTCCTGGAGCGCGCGGGCGCGGCGGGCGACCTCGCCGACCTGTGCCGCCTGCTCGGCGACCTGTACCGGCGCACGGGCCGGATCGAAGCGGCCCTGGACACCTACCGCACGGGGCTCGGCCACCGCGCGGCGCCCGGCACGACGACGCTCGGACCGGCCCCGGCGCGGCCACCCTTGTGACCCGTCCACGCTGAAATACGTAGATAAATGCGCGGGGTATTCCGAGGCGTCGCCTCCGGGCGTACATTCCTCTCACCGTCGCCGATCCGGGGCGCCGGATGAGCCGCGTCGGCGCAGCTCATCCACTCCCCCTCCCCGTCCCGGCCCGCCGACGGACGGCAGGCACAGCTCAGCGGGAGCACCTGCGAGGCGGACCCGGCCACTCCCCTCGGTGGCACCACCCCGGCCGGGTCACGCCGTCTCTTCCCGGACGGGCACTATGGGGCCATGACTGAGAGCACGCCGTCCACACCGTCCCGCCCGTCCATGCCGGACTGGGAGAAGCGGTTCCGCGCGCCGCGGGTGTCGCTGCCCGACTGGGCGGAGGACGCCCCCGACCGCTCCCTGTTCGTGTCGAACGCGACGGGGACCTACGAGCTGTACGCGTGGGACCGTGCCACCGGTGAGCAGCGTCAGGCGACGGACCGGGCCAACGGGACGACCGACGGCGTCCTCTCCCCCGACGGCGCGTGGATCTGGTGGTTCAGCGACACCGACGGCGACGAGTTCGGGGTCTGGCTGCGACAGCCGTTCACCGGCGGCCCCGACACCGAGGCGGTGCCGGGGCTCGCCCCCTCCTACCCCGCCGGGCTCGCGCTCGGCCGGGACGGGCGGACCGCCGTGATCGGCCGGTCCACGGACGAGGACGGCACGACGATCCACGTCGTAGCGCCGGACGGCGACGGCCGCCCCGCCGAGATCTACCGCCACCGCGAGTCCGCCGGGGTCGGTGACCTCAGCCACGACGGGCGACTGATCGCCATCGAGCACACCGAGCACGGCGACGCCATGCACTCGGCGCTGCGCGTCGTCCGGCTCGACGGTTCGACCGTCGCCGAGCTGGACGACACGGAGGGCGGGGAGAAGGAGCTGGGGCTCGAAGTGCTCGGCTTCGCGCCCGTCCAGGGCGACACCCGGCTCCTCGTCGGGCACCAGCGGCGCGGCCGCTGGGAGCCGATGATCTGGGACGTCGTCTCCGGCGACCAGACCGACCTGGCCATCGACCTGCCGGGCGACGTGTCCGCCGAGTGGTACCCGGACGGCTCGGCCCTCCTCGTCGTCCACGAGTTCGAGGCCCGCTCCGAGCTGTGGCGGTACGACGTCGCCTCCGGCGCGCTCAGCCGCGTGGAGACCCCGGCGGGATCGGTCTCGGGCGCCACCGCACGGCCCGACGGCAGCGTCGAGTTCCTGTGGTCGTCGGCCGAGCGGCCCCCGGCCGTGCGCTCCACCACGGGCCGCGTCGTCCTCGACCCGCCCGGCATGAAGGCCCCGGCCTCCGTGCCCGTGGAGGACGCGTGGGTGGACGGGCCCGGCAACCGGATCCACGCCCTCGTGCAGAAGCCAGCCGGCGCCACCGGCCCGCTCCCCACCGTCTTCGAGATCCACGGCGGCCCCACCTGGCACGATTCGGACGCCTTCGCGGCGGGCCCGGCGGCCTGGGTCGACCACGGGTACGCGGTGGTCCGCGTCAACTACCGGGGCTCGACCGGTTACGGCCGCGAGTGGACCGACGCCCTCAAGCACCGGGTCGGCCTGATCGAGCTGGAGGACATCGCGGCGGTCCGCGCCTGGGCCGTCGACTCCGGCCTCGCCGACCCCGGCCGCCTGATCCTGGCCGGCGGCTCCTGGGGCGGCTACCTGACCCTCCTCGGCCTCGGCACCCAGCCCGGCGCGTGGGCGCTCGGCCTCGCGGCGGTGCCGGTCGCCGACTACGTGGCGGCGTACGAGGACGAGATGGAGGCCCTCAAGGCGATGGACCGCACGCTCCTCGGCGGCTCCCCCGAGGAGGTCCCGGACCGCTTCACGGTCTCCTCGCCGCTGACGTACGTGGACGACGTGCGGGCCCCGGTCTACATCTCGGCGGGCGTCAACGACCCGCGCTGCCCCATCCGCCAGATCGACAACTACGTGGACCGGCTCGCCGCCCGCGACGCGGTCCACGAGGTGTACCGGTACGACGCGGGACACGGCTCGCTCGTCGTCGAGGAACGCATCAAGCAGCTCCGCCTCGAACTGGACTTCGCGAGCCGACACTTGCCGCCGAGGCCGTAGGCGCCGCCTCGCGGGGGTCGCAGGACCGGTCTTTACATCGGACCCGTACCGTGTAGGTGTGTACCGGTTCCTGCTGACTCCCCGCTGGTGGGGGATCAACATCTTCGTCCTGCTCGCGATCCCCTTCTGCGTCTTCATGGGCTCCTGGCAGCTCAGCCGCTTCGAGGACCGGGTGCAGGACCACCGGTCCGCGTCCGAGCAGAGCGACGCCAACAGGAAGGCGGACGCCGAGCCGCTCGCCTCGCTGCTGCCCGTCGACCAGAAGACGTCCGGCAGGCGTGCCACGGCCACCGGCCACTACGACAAGCAGCTCCTGGTACCCGACCGCGACCTCGACGAGCGCACCGGTTTCTACGTCGTGACGCTCCTCAAGGTCGACGGCGCCGGCAAGGCGCTCCCCGTGGTCCGCGGCTGGCTGCCCGGCACGGCGTCCGCGGCGAAGGCGCCCGCCCCGCCGAAGGGCGACGTCACCGTGGTCGGAGCGCTCCAGGCCTCCGAGTCCGCCGGATCGAACGGCGTGACCACCGCCGGCGGCCTGCCCTCGGGACAGGTCGGCATGATCAGCGCGGCGTCCCTGGTCAACCTGGTCCCGTACGACGTGTACGACGCCTGGGTCACGCTCGACACGGCCGACGGGAAGATGGAGCCCGTCCCGGCCGACATGTCCCAGGGCAGCGGCCTTGATCTGAAGGCGTTCCAGAACCTCGGCTACACCGGCGAGTGGTTCGTCTTCGCGGGCTTCGTGCTCTTCATGTGGTTCCGCCTGGTGCGCCGCGAGGCGGAGGCCCTGCGCGACGCGGAGCTGGGCCTGACCGAGGAAGCCGCCGAGGAAGCGGCCACGGAGACCCCTGTGAAGACGGTCTGACGGCTACGACGCCGGGAGCACGCCCGTCCGGTACACCGTGCCCGCGCACGCGTCCGGGATCGTCGCCGCCGCGCTCGGCGCGCCGGGCTCCGCCGTGTGCGACACGACCACGCTGCCCGGCTCGTCCTCGCTGCCGAGCTGCGCCGACAGGCCGGAGTCGGAGGTCGCCGACTCGGAGGACGTGTTGCCCGTGCTGCCGCTTGAGGGCGTCGGCGTGGGCGTCGGCTCACCGCCGCCGTTGCTGGGCGCGGTGCTGCCTCCGGTCGAGCCGCCCGCCGAAGGGCAGGTCGCCGACGGCACCCAGGCGAACCGCACCTCGTACGCCATCCCCGGTTCGAGGATCAGCTGGCTCGGCTCGGTCGACGGGTCGGGCAGGCCGGTCGCGCGGTCGCCCGCCGTGTGGTCGACGACGCTGACCCTGGTGGGGTCGGCGGCGCCCTCGGCGAGGGTGACGACGGCGCCGGGGCTGTCGACGGTGCAGTTGCCGGCCGAACCGTTCGACACCCGGAACGAGCCGTAGACCGTACCGTCGGCCTGGGGCTGGCCGACGCTGGCGACCGCGTCGGCCAGGTCGTTCGCGTTGCAGACCGGTGAGTTCGCCGCGGCCGTGGAGGCGGGGCCCGGGCCGCCGCTCGCCCCGTCGCTAGCGCCGCCGGACTTCTCCTTGCCGCCCTTGTCCTTCTCCTTCTTGTCGGCCTTCTCGCGCTCCTTCGTGTGGGAGGGCGTGCCGCCGGTGTCCTTGCCGCCGCCGCCCTCCGACCTGCCGGCGCCGGTGCCGCCCTGCGAGGCCTCACTGTGGCCGGCGATGGAAGGGTGGTCGGAGGAGGTCTCCTTCGTCACGTGCAGCACGGCGGGCACCGCCATGGCGACGAACACCCCGGCGGCGACCGCGCCGACCAGGGCCTGCCGCTTGCGGGCCCGGCGGGCGGGCACCGCGCGGCGCAGCCGCTCCAGGGCCTCGTCCGTGGGGGTGATGTCGGCGACGGCGTGCCGCATCATCCGCCGCAGTTCCAGCTCGTCGTCGGCCTCCGCATCGGCCGGACGACGGGGTGCGTCGTTCACAGTTGCGTTCCCTGCGTGCTCGTCCTGCGCGTGGTGCTCGATGTCCTGCGCGAAGTGCTGCTCATGGTGCGTGGGGCGGTCCGCGTCCGCGGGCCGTTCGTCGGGGTCACGGGGGGCGGGGCTCATGCCGGCGCCTCCATGGCGACGCGCAGTGCGGCGATGCCACGGGAACCGTACGCCTTCACGGACCCCAGGGATATCCCGAGCGCGTCGGCGACCTGCGCCTCGGTCATGTCCGCGAAGTACCGCATGACGAGGACCTCGCGCTGGCGCCGCTGGAGCCCGCGCAGCGCCGCCTTCAGCGCGTCGCGCTCGAGGAGGTCGTAGGCGCCCTCCTCCGCGCTGGCCATGTCGGGCATCGGCTTCGTGAGCAGCTTCAGCCCGAGGATGCGGCGGCGCAGCGTGGAGCGCGAGAGGTTGACGACGGTCTGGCGCAGGTAGGCGAGGGTCTTCTCGGGGTCACGGACGCGTTTGCGCGCGGAGTGGACCCGGATGAACGCCTCCTGGACGACGTCCTCGCAGGAGGCCGTGTCGTCGAGGAGCAGCGCCGCGAGCCCCAGGAGGGACCGGTAGTGGGCGCGGTACGTCTCGGTGAGGTGGTCGACTGTGGTGCCCGCCGCCGTCACGTCGTCAACGCCTTGTTGTGCCGGGAGCTGCGCCGGCCGCGCCGCGGGCATGGGGGCGATCACCGGCATGCCGCCGGCCGCGCCGCCGCGGGGACGCCTGGTCCCCAGGGGCGCGAGGGTCGGGAGGGAGGGCCGCAAAGCCGTGCCTCTCGCCTGTACCGCTGTGAAGTCGAGTACCTCTGCCACGCCTGTTGGACACGCTGCCCCCCGTCAGGGTTGTACGCGTGTGGCGCCTCATTTACGACAGATCTCGTCATCCCCACCGATGACGCCCCGTCAAATGCCGACATGCGTACCTGCTCTTCCCCTACGCCCCGATTGCCCTCTGTGCCCGACCCCGGCTGAAGGCCGCCGCCCCGGAAGTGCTCGCAGAGACGCTCCCCGCCCCGCTTGCGGTTGCGGGGCGGGGAGGATTTCTTCGAACGATCGGGGGTTCGGTCCAGAAGGTGCCGTCAAGTGGTGTGAACCACTTCCTTCCACAGAACTCTCACAGATCCTACGAGGCAATCCGCGTATGTGAAGAGGGAGATCGACAGTCGGATGGCATATGCGCCCGCCGCTCAGGCCCTGGTGAACTCCGCGGCCACCAGCTCGGCGAGCTGCGCGGTGTTGAGAGCGGCGCCTTTGCGCAAATTGTCCCCGCACACGAAGAGTTCGAGCCCGTTCGGGTCGTCGAGCGAGCGCCGCACCCGGCCCACCCAGGTCGGATCGGTGCCGACCGCGTCGGCGGGGGTGGGGAACTCACCGGCGGCCGGGTTGTCGAACAGGACGACGCCGGGGGCGGTCGCGAGGATCTCGCGCGCCTTGTCGACGGTGACCTCGCTCTGGAAGCGGGCGTGGACGGTGGCGGAGTGCGTCGTGACGACCGGCACCCGTACGCACGTCACGGCGACCTTGAGACCGGGCAGCCCGAGGATCTTGCGGGTCTCGTCCCGCACCTTCATCTCCTCCGACGACCAGCCGTCCTCGCGCGGCGATCCGGCCCACGGTACGACGTTGAGCGCGACCGGCTCGGGGAACGGCCCGGTCCGGTCGCCGACGGCCCGGCGCACATCGCCCGGGCTCGTCCCCAGCTCCGTACCGGCGACGAGGGAGAGCTGGGCGCGCAGCGTCTCGACGCCGGCCCGGCCCGCGCCGCTGACCGCCTGGTAGCTGGAGACGACCAGCTCGTCCAGGCCGAACTCGGCGTGCAGCGCGCCGACCGCCACGATCATCGAGAGGGTCGTGCAGTTGGCGCTGGAGATGATCCCGCGCGGGCGCACGCGCGCGGCGTGCGGATTGATCTCGGGGACGACGAGCGGCACGTCCGGGTCCATCCGGAACGCGGCCGAGTTGTCGACGACCACGACGCCCTTGGCCGCGGCGACCGGCGCCCACTCGGCGGCGACCTCGTCGGGCACGTCGAACATGGCGACGTCGACCCCGTCGAAGACGGACTCCTCCAGGGCCACCACCTCGACCTGGGCGCCGCGCACGGTGAGCTTGCGCCCCGCCGAGCGCGCCGAGGCGACGAGCCGGATCTCGCCCCAGATGTCCGCGTGCTGCGACAGGATCTGCAACAGCACGGCGCCGACGCTCCCGGTCGCTCCCACGACCGCGAGCGTCGGACGCCCTGCGGGATCGGCTGCGGCCATCAGCGGCCGGTGCCCCCGTAGACCACGGCCTCGTCGGAGTCCGAGTCGAGCCCGAAGGCGGAGTGCACGGCGCGCACGGCCTCGTTCACGTCGTCGGCGCGGGTGACGACGGAGATGCGGATCTCGGAGGTGGAGATCAGCTCGATGTTGACGCCCGCGTCGGTGAGCGCCTCGAAGAACCCGGCGGTGACGCCCGGGTTCGTCTTCATACCGGCGCCGACCAGGGAGATCTTGGCGATCTGGTCGTCGTAGCGCAGCGAGTCGAAGCCGATGTCGGCGCGCTGCTTCTCCAGGGCGTCGATGGCCTTGCGGCCCTCGGTCTTGGGCAGCGTGAAGGAGATGTCGGTCAGACCGGTCGACGCCGCCGACACGTTCTGCACGATCATGTCGAGGTTGATCGCGGCGTCCGCGACGGCGCGGAAGATCTTCGCGGCCTCGCCCGGCTTGTCCGGCACACCGACCACGGTGATCTTGGCCTCGGAGGTGTCGTGCGCGACACCGGAGATGATCGCCTGCTCCACGGCCCTGTCCCCTTGCTGCTTCTTCTCGATCGGCTCGTTGCTGACCCAGGTGCCCTTCAGTCCGCTGAAGCTGGACCGCACATGGATCGGGATGTTGTAGCGGCGGGCGTACTCCACACAGCGGTGGAGCAGCACCTTCGACCCGGAGCTGGCCAGCTCCAGCATGTCCTCGAAGGAGATCCAGTCGATCTTCCGCGCCTTCTTCACCACGCGCGGGTCGGCGGTGAAGACGCCGTCGACGTCGGTGTAGATCTCACAGACCTCGGCGTCGAGCGCCGCGGCGAGCGCGACAGCGGTCGTGTCCGACCCACCACGCCCGAGGGTCGTGATGTTCTTCCCCTCCTGGCTGACGCCCTGGAACCCCGCGACGATGGCGATGTTGCCCTCTTCGATGGAGGTCCGGATACGGCCCGGCGTGACGTCGATGATCCGCGCCTTGTTGTGGACCGAGTCGGTGATGACTCCGGCCTGGCTGCCCGTGAACGACTGGGCCTCGTGGCCCAGGTTTTTGATCGCCATGGCAAGCAGCGCCATGGAGATCCGCTCCCCGGCGGTCAGCAGCATGTCGAATTCACGCCCGGCAGGGATCGGGGAAACCTGCTCGGCGAGATCGATCAACTCATCCGTCGTGTCACCCATCGCGGACACCACGACAACCACCTGGTTGCCGTTCTTCTTGGCGTCCACCACGCGCTTGGCGACCCGCTTGATGCCCTCGGCATCGGCTACGGAGGAGCCTCCGTACTTCTGCACGACAAGGCCCACGTGCGCTCCTCGCTCAGTCCGTCTGTCACCACATGTACGTATGCGTACTGCGGTCGGCTCAGTTTAACGAGCGGCCGAAATCCGCCCCAGTGATACCGCATCGTGAGATGTCCCGCTCACGACGTGATCACCGGGGACTCTCTGGTCGGGGCCCGGCCGCCCGATCAAGCACATGCCCAACGGGGCCCGGGGCAAGCGGAAAGTGGGCCAGGTCACGCGCGGCGCCGATGCGCCGCGGCGCCTACTTGACGGGGCGCAGACCCAGCGGACCGGCGATCTCCTCGGCCATGACCTGCCCGGCCTCCTCGGCCAGCGCGTCCTCGGTGGCCGACAGGTCCTCGTCCGTGTCGAGGCCGTCCAGGTCGTCGAGCGGCTGGTTGAGCCGGACGTGCGCGACCAGGGACTGCAGCGCGCGCAGCGTCGCCGACGCGGTGGAGCCCCAGTTCGAGAAGTACGAGAACTGCCACCACCACAGCGCCTCGGTGACCCGGCCCGCGCGGTAGTGCGCCATGCCGTGGCGCAGATCGGCGACGACGTCGGTCAGGTCGTCGGAGATCCGGGCCGCGACCCGCGCCTTGCGGGGCTCGTACGGGTCGAAGACCTCGGAGTACACGTCGACGGGTTCGAGCATCGCGGCGAGCCGCTCCCGCATCTCGTCCACGTCCTGCTCCGGGCCGAGATCGGGCTCGTAGCGCTCGTCCGGGACGATGTCCTCGTGCGCGCCGAGCCGCCCGCCCGCGAGCATCAGCTGGGAGACCTCGAGCAGCAGGAACGGGATGGCGGAGTCCGGCTCGTCGCCCTTGGCGATCTCCGTGACCGCGACGATGAAGGACTCGATCTGGTCGGAGATCTGGACGGCGAAGCTGTCCGGATCCGGAGCGGTGGCGTGCAGCGTGGCGTCAGACATCTAGGAGTCGTCTCCCCTCGAAGGCCCGGCCGAGAGTGACCTCGTCCGCGTACTCCAGGTCGCCCCCGACGGGGAGGCCGCTGGCCAGGCGGGTGACCTTCAGGCCCATGGGTTTGATCATCCGGGCGAGGTACGTCGCTGTCGCCTCGCCCTCCAGGTTCGGGTCGGTCGCGAGGATCAGCTCGGTGACCGTGCCGTCGGCGAGGCGGGCGAGCAGCTCCCTTATCCGCAGGTCGTCCGGGCCCACGCCCTCGATCGGGCTGATGGCGCCGCCGAGGACGTGGTACTTGCCGCGGAACTCACGCGTGCGCTCGATCGCCACGACGTCCTTGGGCTCCTCGACCACGCAGATGACGGAGAGGTCGCGGCGCGGGTCGCGGCAGATGTTGCACAGCTCCTCCTGCGCGACGTTCCCGCACGTCGCGCAGAAGCGGACCTTCGCCTTGACCTCCATCAGCGCCTGCGCGAGCCGGCGGACGTCCGTCGGCTCGGCCTGCAGGATGTGGAAGGCGATCCGCTGCGCGCTCTTGGGACCGACGCCGGGCAGTCTGCCCAGTTCGTCGATGAGGTCCTGGACCACGCCTTCGTACACGGGTCGGATGCCTTCCGGTAGGTGCTGCTCGTCTGCTTCTGGCTCGTACGGTAGTCGGCGCCGGGGCTAGAAGGGGAGGCCCGGGATGCCGCCGGCGCCGCCCCCGCCGAGGCCCTGGGCCAGCGGGCCGAGCTTCTGCTGCTGGAGCGTCTGGGCGTTCTCGTTCGCCGCCTGGACCGCGGCGACGACCAGGTCGGCCAGGGTCTCGGTGTCCTCCGGGTCGACCGCCTTCGGGTCGATGACCAGGCCGCGCAGCTCGCCGGAGCCGGTCACCGTGGCCTTGACGAGACCACCGCCCGCCTGACCGTCGACCTCGGTCCGCGCCAGCTCCTCCTGGGCCGCCGCGAGGTCCTGCTGCATCTTCTGGGCCTGCTGGAGCAGCTGCTGCATGTTGGGCTGGCCACCACCGGGGATCACGATCAGCTCCTGTTCCGCGTCAACATCGTCGTCATCGTCGTCCTGGGGGCGCGGGCGCGCCCCTGAAACGAGCGTACGTGGTCCGGGGAGTGCCCGCCCCGGCACCTCGCACCACACTCTTTCGAGTGAGATGCGCCGCTTTTCTCTACCTGATGAGAGCCCACGTCTGAGCGGAAAAGCCGCGGAACCGGGGCGTCGGCCACCCATTGAGCGGTAGGAAGATGCCGTACCAACCGTGACCGACCGAGGAGTGCCGGGTGAGTCAGCCGGACATGCAGCCCGAAGGACCGCCCCAGAAGGGGCCGGGCGAGGGCCGCAGCACCTCGGACGACCTCACGGGCCGGGAGTTCCCGCTCGGCGACTGGGGCGAACCCGCCGAACGCCTCGACGAGCTGTACCGGTGGGTGGAGCGCGGGGCCCTGCGGACGGCCGCGTGGTACCTCGCCGAGCGGACGTGGAAGCGGCGGACGGCGCGGGTGCTGCGCGGCGGGGCGGTGCTCGGGGCGGTGGCGGCGGGGGCGCTGCCGCTGCTCGATCTGGCGGGCGCGGTGACCGGCGCCGCGATCTGGGGCTACCTGGGCCTCCTGGTCACGGTCGCCTGTGTGGGCTGCGACCGCTGGTTCGGCCTGACATCCGGCTGGATCCGGGACATGGCGACGGCGCAGGCCGTGCAGCGCCGCCTCCAGGTGCTCCAGTTCGACTGGGCGTCGGAGTGCGTCCGCGAGGTGCTCGGCCCGACGGAGGGCACGGCGGGCGAGGCGGCGGAGCGGTGTCTTGCCGTTCTGCGCCGGTTCTCGGAGGACGTGACGGAGCTGGTCCGGACGGAGACGACGGACTGGATGCTCGAATTCCGCACGGGCCCCCTCCCGCTCTCCCTCCACCCCTTGATCCCGACGCCGCCCCGGCCCCAGGACCCCCCTGCGGCCCGCTTCCCGCTGCCCCCGGGGACCCGACCGAACATGCCGAGGCAGCGCCCGCCGGAGCCGAGGTAGGGGGCCGGAGGTTCGGCGGAGCCGAGGGAACGCGGGGTTCCGGCGGGGCATAAAGTTCGGGGAACGTTGACGGCCTGGTAGACCGGGGGACCCGCCTTGCCCGCTTTCGACGGCCCCGCCGTCACCCGCAGCACCCTGCGCCAGCAGATCGCGGACGCCCTGCGCGACGAGATCCTGGCGGGGCGCCTGTGCCCCGGGCAGGAGTTCACGGTCAAAGAGATCGCCGAGGGGTACGGCGTCTCGGCGACCCCGGTCCGCGAGGCCCTGGTCGACCTGGCCGCGAAGGGCCTGCTCGACTCCGCCCAGCACCGCGGCTTCCGCGTGCACGAGTACTCCCTGACCGACTACCGCGCGATCGTCGAGGCCCGCAGCCTGGTCGCCGACGGCATCTTCCGCGCGCTGCCGGAGATCCCCGAGGGCGCCCTCACGGGGGTGCGCCGCCGCGGCGAGGAGGCGGCCCGGGCGGCGGGCGCCGGCGACCTGAACGTACTGATCGGCTACGACCTGAGGTTCTGGCGCGAGCTGGCCGCCCTGTTCGGCAACCCGTACCTGTCGGACTTCTTCCACCGTCTGCGCGTCCAGTCCTGGATGTGCGCGGTCCCGCTCCTGCGCCGCGCGGACGACCTGCGGGGCGCCCTGTGGTCCGGCCACTGCTCGCTCGTGGACGCGCTGGCCCGCCAGGACGCCGTGGCCGCGCAGGCGATCATCACGGGGTACAACCGGGACTCGCTCCACCTCCTCGAACGCCTCGCGGGCGAACGGGCCGCTGAAAGCTCCTGAGCGGGTACCCGCAAGACAGGGCGGTGCCGGGCCGCCTCGCACTACCCTGACTGCCTGACAACCGGAGCCTTAAGGAGCCCCCTTGGCCTGTGACCTGTGGCTCGTCCCGCTCGTCGACGTGCTGTGCCACAGCCCCGACAACCCGTTCGCGGAAGAACTCGCCCTCTACGACAAGGTCCTGCACGAAGCGGGCCTGCCCCCGGTCCCGGTCTACGCGTACATGCCGGGCCTCTCCGGCGACGTGGCCCCGGTGGCGGGGTTCGACTACGACGCGCTGCACTTCCTGCGCCGCGCGTACCTGCTGCAGATGTGCGGTCTCGCGGTGGAGCCGGTGGACGAACTGGGCGGCGACTACGAGCAGTTGCTGGAGATGTTCGAGTCGACGGCGCAGGCGTCGCATCTGGTGTGGCACTACGACCACGCGGGCGCGTACGTCCCCGTGGACTTCCCTGCGCCGCTGTCCAGCGACGAACTCCTCGAAGGCGGCGGCCCGCTGGGCTCTTCGCACGCCTTGCTGCGCGAACTGGAGTACGTAGCCCCGTCGATCGGCATCGACCCGGCGAACCCGCCGCGCCCGCCGGCCCCGCCCGCGGCCCCCACCGAGCTGGAGGAACCGGCGGCGCCGGTCGCCCCCGGCGAGGGCCCGTTCGCCCGGGAGCGCCATGTGTGGCTGGGCCTGCACCAGGCCGCGACGCGCAGCCTGGCCCAGGGATCGATGATCATCTTCAGCTGAGGCGGCGGACCGGGCGTAGGGGTCACCGGCCCCTACGCCCACACCCTTACGCCCCGCGCCCGGACCCCTGCACCACGTGCTCGTCCGCCACGCCGAGCGCCGCGTCGAGCGCCACGAGCCCCTCCTTGGCCTCCGCCTCGCTGATGTTCAGCGGCGGCACCACATGCGTCCGGTTCATGTTCACGAAGGGCCACAGGCCCTGCTTCTTCGCGGCGGCGGCGAAGGCGGCCATCGGCGCGTTGGCCTCGCCGGTCGCGTTGTACGGCACGAGGGGCTCCCGCGTCGCCCGGTCCCGTACGAGGTCGAGGGCCCAGAACATGCCCGTGCCGCGCACCTCGCCCACCGAGGGGTGCCGCTCGGCCAGCTCGCGGAGGCCGGGTCCGATGACGTCCGCGCCGAGCTTCGCGGCGTGCTCGACGATGCCCTCCTCCGCCATGACGCCGAGGGTGGCGACGGCGGCGGCGCAGGCCAGCGGGTGCCCCGAGTAGGTGAGCCCGCCGGGGTAGGGCCGCTTCGCGAAGGTCTCCGCGACGGCGCCGGAGATCGCGACGCCGCCGAGCGGCACGTACCCGGAGTTCACGCCCTTGGCGAAGGTCATGAGGTCCGGCGTGACCCCGTACAGGTCGGCCGCGAACCACGTACCCGTGCGGCCGAAGCCCGCCATGACCTCGTCGAGGACGAAGACGATGCCGTACCTGTCGCACAGCGCGCGGACGCCCGCGAGGTAGCCCTCGGGCGGCAGCATGATGCCCGCCGTGCCGGGGACGGTCTCCAGGATGATCGCGGCGATCGTCGACGGGCCCTCGAACCGGATCGTCGACTCCAGGTGCTCCAGGGCACGCTCGCACTCCTGCGCCTCCGTCTCCGCGTAGAACCGGGAGCGGTACAGGAACGGCGCCCAGAACCGGACGACGCCCGCCGTCCCGGTGTCGCTGGCCCAGCGGCGCGGGTCACCGGTGACGTTCACGGCCTGCTGGGTGCCGCCGTGGTACGAGCGGTAGGCGGAGAGCACCTTCGGGCGGCCCGTGTGCAGGCGGGCCATCCGCAGGGCGTGCTCGACGGCGTCGGCGCCGCCGTTGGTGAAGAAGATCTTGTCGAGGTCGCCGGGGGTGCGCTCGGCGATGAGGCGTGCGGCCTCGGAGCGCGCCTCGACGGCGAAGGCGGGCGCGAACGTCGTCATCTTCGCGGCCTGCTCCTGGATCGCCGCGACGACCTTCGGGTGCTGGTAGCCGATGTTGGTGAAGACGAGCCCGGAGGCGAAGTCGAGGTAGCGGTTGCCGTCGTAGTCCCAGAAGTACGAGCCTTCGGCACCGGCGACGGCGAGCGGATCGATGAGCTCCTGTGCGGACCAGGAGTGGAACACGTGCGCACGGTCCGCGGCCTTGACGGCGGCGCCGACCTGGGGATTCGGCTGAGGGGTCATGGGCCCGAGGGTAGATGCGGGGGCCGCCGCCGCACCATCGGCGTCCTGTCTGCGGGACAGCGCCGGACGCGACACCCTGTCGTGCTCCGCGCGCATGTCACTTCCGCGCGCATATCACTCTCCGCGTCCGTTACGGAACCGTGTGAGCCGCTCCGGCCCTCTCTGTCGTATGTCCGCACTATTCTCAGAGGGTTGGTCACGTACGGGGGAGGGTGGCGCGACATGGAGAGACTCGAACCGTTGGGGGCGGGAGATCCGCAGCGCATCGGGGCGTACCGGCTGCTCGGCCGGCTGGGCGCGGGCGGTATGGGGCAGGTGTACCTGGCGCGCTCCGAGCGCGGCCGTACCGTCGCGGTGAAGCTGGTCCGCCAGGAGCTGGCGGAGCAGGAGGAGTTCAGGACGCGCTTCCGGCAGGAGGTGCGGGCCGCGCGGCAGGTCGGCGGCGCGTGGACGGCGCCGGTGCTCGACGCGGACACGGACGCGGAGATCCCGTGGGTGGCGACGGGATATGTGGCGGGGCCCGCGCTCCAGCAGGTCGTCTCGCACGACTACGGGGCGCTGCCGGAGCGTTCCGTGAGGATTCTCGGGGCCGGTCTCGCGCACGCGCTCAAGGACATCCACGAGGCGGGTCTGATCCATCGCGACCTGAAGCCGTCGAACGTCCTTGTGACGATCGACGGGCCGCGCGTCATCGACTTCGGCATAGCCCGCGCCCTGGAGACCGTCACCGACGGCGGTCTCACACGGACGGGCGCGCTGGTCGGATCACCGGGTTTCATGGCGCCCGAGCAGGTGCGCGGCGACCGGATCACCCCGGCGTGCGACGTGTTCTGCCTGGGCTCGGTCCTGGCGTACGCGGCGACGGGCGCGCTGCCGTTCGGCACGTCCACCAGCGGTGTGCACGCGATGATGTTCCGCATCGCCCAGGAGGAGCCCGATCTGGACCGGGTCCCGGAGGGCTTGCAGGATCTCGTACGGGACTGCCTGCGCAAGCAGCCCACCGCGCGCCCCTCGCTGCGGGAGATCCTGGAGCGCACCGGCGCCGAGGACACCCTGGGCGACGGCGGCCGCACCCGCGACCCGTGGCTGCCCGGCGCGCTCGTGGCACAACTCGGCCGTCACGCCGTGCAGTTGCTCGACTCGGAGGACCCGGACCAGGGGACGCGGACCGCCGCCCCCGAGGCTCCCGCTCCCCACACGCCGGGCCTCGTGCCGCCGCCGCCGGGACAGCCGGGCGGTGCCCAGCTCAACCACCTGCCCACGATGGTCGTCGGCCAGGAAGCGCCGCCGCCCGCCCCGGCCGCGCCCGCCTACGGCTACCCGTCGCCGTACCAGCCGCAGCCGCAGCCGTCCGCGTACGGCTATCCGCAGGGGAACTGGGGCCAGACCCCGCCCTACGGTCCTGCCCCGCTCGTCGCGCCGCAGCAGGAGCCGCCGCGCCGGGGCCGTTCCACGGCGGCGCTGATCGCGGTCGCCCTGATAGTGGCCCTCGGCGCGGGCGGCTCGGTCTTCGCCCTGATGAAGGACGACGGCCCCCCGCGCTCGCGCGCGGGGGGCGGCACGGAGTCGCCGACGGTGACGGCCTCGGCCCAGCCGGGCCCCGACTCGGCGTCGTCCGCCCCGCCGACCTCCGGCGAGCAGGGGCAGTCCCCGCAGGCCACCTCGGGCGCGATAGCGACGAAGTTCCTCGGCAGCTGGGACAGAACGGACAACGGCGTCGCGTACCGCCTGACCATCCAGCAGGGCGGTACCGGCGACACCGTCCTGTCCATGACGGCGGACGGTTCGCTGGGGTCGGGCACCACCTACCGCTGCCTGTTCGAGGGCAGCCTGGTGTCGGCCGACGGCGATTCCCTGAACATCGGTAGGACCGGCGTGGTGTCCGGACCCGGCGCGCCCACCTGCACCCCCGGAGCGGCGAGCACGCTCACCGTGCTCCCCTCGGGGCAACTGAGCCGCGTCATGGCCACCGGCAAGGAATCGACGTACGACAGGGCGGGATGACGCGACGGCCGTCTGACGCGTACGCCCCGGCCCGCGCGATGCGGACCGGGGCGTACGGAGAAGCGCCTTCTACAGGAAGGAGTTGATCTCGATCGTCTCGTCGCGGCCGGGGCCGACGCCGATGGCCGAGATCGGGGCGCCCGACATCTCCTCCAGGGCCTTCACGTACGCCTGCGCGTTCTTCGGCAGGTCGGCGAAGGTCTTGGCCTTGGTGATGTCCTCGGACCAGCCCGGCAGCATCTCGTAGACCGGCTTCGCGTGGTGGAAGTCGGTCTGCGAGTACGGGAGCTCCTCGACGCGCTTGCCGTCGATCTCGTACGCGACACAGACCGGGATCTGCTCCCAGCCGGTGAGGACGTCGAGCTTGGTGAGGAAGAAGTCGGTCAGGCCGTTCACACGGGTCGCGTAGCGGGCGATGACCGCGTCGAACCAGCCGCAGCGGCGGTCACGGCCCGTGGTGACACCGCGCTCGCCGCCGATGCGGCGCAGCGCCTCGCCGTCGTCGTCGAACAGCTCGGTCGGGAACGGACCGGCGCCGACGCGCGTCGTGTACGCCTTGAGGATGCCGATGACGCGGCTGATCTTCGTCGGGCCGACGCCGGCGCCCGTGCAGGCGCCGCCCGCGGTCGGGTTGGACGACGTGACGAAGGGGTACGTGCCGTGGTCGATGTCCAGGAGCGTGCCCTGGCCGCCCTCGAAGAGCACGACCTTGTCGTCGTCGAGCGCCTTGTTGAGGATCAGGGTGGTGTCGGCGACGTAGCCCTTGATCTGGTCCGCGTAGCCGAGCAGCTCCTCGACGACCTGCTGGACCTCGATGGCGCGGCGGTTGAAGACCTTGGTGAGGAGCTGGTTCTTGCCTTCCAGCGCCGCCTCGACCTTCTGGGTCAGGATCGACTCGTCGTAGAGGTCCTGGACGCGGATGCCCACGCGGTTGATCTTGTCGGCGTAGGTCGGGCCGATGCCGCGCCCGGTGGTGCCGATCTTGCGCTTGCCGAGGAACCGTTCCGTCACCTTGTCGACGGTCACGTTGTACGGCGTGATGATGTGCGCGTTACCGCTGAGCAGGAGCTTGGACGTGTCGACGCCGCGCTCGTTCAGACCGCTCAGCTCGGAGAGCAGGACCGACGGGTCGACGACGACACCGTTTCCGATGACCGGCGTGCACTCCGGCGAGAGGATTCCGGAAGGGAGGAGATGCAGCGCGTACTTCTGGTCGCCTACGACAACCGTGTGGCCGGCGTTGTTGCCGCCCTGATAGCGCACTACATAGTCCACGGAGCCACCGAGCAGGTCGGTGGCCTTTCCCTTGCCTTCGTCACCCCACTGAGCACCGAGCAGCACAAGTGCGGGCACAGGCGTACACCCCTTCCGGTCGGGGCATGTCCAAGGTCAGGGGCCGCAGCCACTGATGAATGCGTAAGCCTTGGGGTGCCCCGGAATAGACCAAGCCCCTGGCGCAATAGCGCAAGGGGCTCTTGCACCAAGATGCTACCCGAGGAAGCGAGGCAAGGCCGAGGTGGCGGCTTTGGAACGACCGGCTGACCGGACGGACGAGGGGCTGTCGCGGCAGGTTCTGGTGCTCGTGGACCCCCTCGCCCGGCGCGCGGACGGGGAGTCCGTGCGGATCGCCAAGGATGTGCTGTGCGCGGGCGCGGCGGCCCGCGTGTGCCTGCCCGAGGGACCGGAGGAGTTTGCGAAAGCGCTGGCCAGGCGGGGTGCACGGCGCCCCGTGGTGATCGGTGACGACCGGGCGCTGCTGCGCGCGGTCTCGCTCCTGCACCGGGAGCGGGAGCTGTCCGGAGCGGTGCTCTCGATGATCCCGGTCGGGGGCGCGGTGGCGCTCGCGCGCTCCCTCGGGATTCCGTCCGGGGCGGTCGCGGCGGCGCGCGCCGCGCTCGACGGGGCGGAGCGCCGGCTCGATCTCCTGGTCGACGACAGCGACGGCGTGGTCCTCGGTGAGCTGCGCATCCCGCCGCTCACCCAGCCGCCCACCGACGCGGAAGCCGCGGACGGCGCCGCGCGGCCGTGGCTGCGCACCTGCCGCTCCCTGGTCCGCACGCTCGCGCCGCGCCCCGCCCGTCCCACGGGGCAGGCCCCCGGCCCGCCGGCCCGGCTGCGGATCGAGGCGGACGGCGCGACCCTCCTCGACCTCGACCAGCCGGTGCGGCACGTCTCGGTGGGCCCCGCGACCGGCACGGGCCTCGCCCGCGTCGAGATCCACCGGACCCCGGACGCGCCTCCGCTGCGCGCTTCGGCCCGCACGATCACGGTGACCGGCCCCGACTTCCGCTACCGCACGGACACGGTCGCCATCGCGGGGCCGGTCCGGCGGCGGATGTGGACGGTGCGGGAAGGGGCCTGGAGGCTGGCGCTGCCCTGAGGCGCGCAGGCGCGGTGCGGGTTCAGGAACCGTCGGGCCGGGGCCACGGGCGGCCCTCCAGGTCCTCGATCGCCCGGTTCAGGCGCTGGAGGCTCGCCGCGAAACCGGCGACCTCGCCCTCGGTCCAGTCGGCCATGAGGCCGCCGATCACCTCGACGTTCAGGCGGCGGTCCTCGTCGAGGCATTTGGCGCCCTCCTCCGTGACCCGGAACTTGCGGGCGATGCCGCCGTCCGGGTCCGGGATGCGCTCGACGAGCCCGGCGCGGAGCATCGCGGCCGTCTGCCGGTTCAGCGTCGAGGCGTCCAGGCCGAACGCCTCGGTGAGCCGGCCGATCGACATGGGGCCGTCCAGCTGGATCCGGCTGAGCAGGATGTACGCGCTGCGGTCCAGGCGCCAGCGGTCGGATCTGGCGCGGGAGCCGAAGAGGTAGCCGTGCCGGCTGAGCAGCATGGTCTCGAACTCGACCCGCCACGCGGTCCCGCCCTCGGCCGCGCCGTCCACGTCACCCACTCCGGCTGTCCGCCTCTCTCCGATATGCCTGCTCAGCAGGTATATCAAGCGGGCGGCACCGGCCGACAGCGCGCTCGGACGGCCATCGGCGGGGCCCCGGTCAGCGTACGTACCGCTTCAGCTGCTCGGTGTCCAGCTCGATGCCGACCGGGTCGGGCAGCGTGACGCGCTCACCGAAGAGCGCGGTGTGGGTGTCGCGGTAGCGGGAGTGCTCCGGGTCCGGGCCGCTGTGCACGACGACGGTGCCGGCGTCCCGGTCCACCAGCAGGTACACCGGGATGTCCGCCTCGGCGTAGGCGGCGGGCTTCTCCACCCGGTCGCGGGCGTGCGTGTCGGAGTCGTAGGACGTGATCTCGACGGTCATGAGGACGCCTTCGGCGTCGGCCCAGTTCCCCTGCCCGACGAAATGGTCCACGGGAGCCAGCACGCCGTCGGGCTCCGCCCTGCCCTTGCGGTACGCCTCGACCTTGAGCCCCAGGGTGGGGAGCAGGTTGAGGTCCGGACGTGCCTGCATGCACTGCCGGACCAGCCACATGATGAGTTCGCTGTGATTTCCGTCCGTCACGCCCTTGATCCCGATTCGTCCGTTGATGAACTCCAGCCTGACGGCCTCGGTCTCCTTGGCGGAGACCGCGGCGATCTTCTCGAATTCATCCACGGACATCGGGGATGTCTCGGACGTCGTGCGCTCGGCCATAACCGTCATGGTGCCCTCCTTTCCAGGCGTGCACCAGCGTCGTCGAAGCGGACACGCGGGCACATCCGTTCACCCGACGATCATCCGTATGAGTGGCCGCCCGGAAACCACTGACGTGGATCACGCGTCCGTCCAGACATGGGACAACGCACGGAAGCCGCCCTCGGCTGCCTCACCGTCCTCGCCGGGACCGGGGGCGGGCTCGGGGTGTGGTGGGCGCGGGCGCAGGGGCGGGTCAACCGGTTCGAGCAGGGCCCCGACTGGCGGGTGTTCGTCGTCGATCTGCCGGTCTGTTTCGGCGGCGGAGCCCTCGCCGGAGCCCTCGGCGGTGTCCTGCTGCACCGGCTGCTCAGAGCGCGACGGGCAGACCCTCAAGCCCCCTGATCACGAAGTTCGGCTTACGGGACGGCTCCGCCGCGAGGCGCAGCGCCGGGGCCTGGCTGAGCAGGGCGCGCAGCGAGGCCGCCAGTTCCATCCGGGCCAGGGGCGCGCCGATGCAGTAGTGGATGCCCGCGCTGAAGGAGATGTGGGGGTTGTCGGCGCGGGTCAGGTCGAGGCGGGCCGGGTCCGTGAAGACCGCCAGATCGTGGTTGGCCGAGCCGAAGAGGAGGGCGACCTCGGAGCCGCGGGGGAGGGTGACGCCCGCGAACTCGATGTCGTCGAGCACCCAGCGCTCGAACAGCTGGAGCGGGGTGTCGTAGCGCATCAGCTCCTCCACGGCGCGCGGGACCAGGGCGTGGTCCGCGCGGAGCGCCGCCAGTTGGCCGGGGTGGCGGAACAGGGCCCACCAGCCGTTCACCGTCGAGTTGACGGTGGCCTCGTGGCCCGCGTTCAGGAGCAGGACGCAGGTCGAGATCAACTCCTGTTCGGTGAGGCGGTCGTCGTCCTCGTCGTGGGCGGCGATCAGCGCGGAGACCAGGTCCGTGTCGGTGGGGGCGCTGCGGCGGGACGCGATCAGGGCCCGCAGGTACTCCGTGAACTCGACCGACGCCCGCACCGCCGCCCGCGCCGTCTCCTGCGGCGGATTCAGCTCGTACATGCCGCAGATCGCCGCCGACCAGGGGCGCAGGAGCGGGCGGTCCGCCTCCGGGATGCCGAGCATCTCCGCGATGACCGCGACCGGGAGGGGTTCGGCGACCGCGGTGAGGAGGTCGCCGCCGCCGTCCGCGACGAGGCCCGCGACCAGTTCTCCGGCCAGCTTCTCCACGTAGGGCCGCAGCTGTTCGACCGTACGCGGGGTGAACGCCTTGGAGACGAGGCGGCGGATGCGCGTGTGGTCCGGGGGTTCGAGGTCGAGCATGCCGTGGTCGTTGAGGGTGTGGAACGGCTCGTGTTCCACCGGCGGCGGGGTGCGGCCGAAGTCCTCGTGCGCGAAACGGTGTCGGTAGGTCCGGCCGAGCCTCCGGTCCCTCAGCAGCGTCGACACGTCCGCGTGGCGCGGGATCAGGTACTGGCGCGTGGGCTCGAACCAGTGGACCCGGCCGGCCTCGCGCAGCGCCGCGTACGCGGGGTACGGGTCGGCGACGAAGGCCGGGGACCACGGGTCGAAGGCGGTGGCAGCATCCATGGCGGGACGCTAGCCCCGCTCAGCCCGGCGTGACCAGACGTGCCTCGTAGGCGAATACGGCCGCCTGCGTGCGGTCGCGCAGGCCCAGCTTCACCAGGACCCTGCTCACATGCGTCTTGATCGTCGACTCGGCGACGACGAGCCGCTCGGCGATCTCCGCGTTCGACAGGCCCTGCGCGATGAGGACCAGGACCTCCGTCTCGCGGTCGGTCAGCTCCCCGTACGCCTGGGGGTTCTGCACGGCGGGCAGCTTCGGCGTCTTCGCGAGTCTCGAGAACTCGGTGATCAGACGGCGGGTCACGGAGGGGGCGAGGAGCGCCTCGCCGCTCGCCACCACCCGTACCCCGTCGGCGAGTTGACGCGCCGACGCGTCCTTCAGCAGGAAGCCGGACGCGCCCGCGCGCAGCGCCTGGTACACGTACTCGTCGAGGTCGAACGTGGTCAGGACGAGGACCTTCGCGCCCTCGTCGGCGGCGACGATCTCACGGGTCGCCTCGATGCCGTTCAGCTCCGGCATGCGGATGTCCATGAGGACCACGTCGGGGCGGAGCTCGCGGACCTTGGCCACCGCCTCGATCCCGTTGACCGCCTCGCCGACGACCTCGATGTCCGGCATCGCGCCGAGCAGGACCGAGAAGCCCTCGCGCACCATCATCTGGTCGTCGGCGATGAGAACCCTGATCATGCGTCCGCCCCGGTGATGTCGTCGGCCTTCTCGGGGAGCCGGACCGCGACCGGCACGAAGACCAGGACCTCGTAGCCGCCGTCCGCCGTCGGCCCCGCCGTCATCTCGCCGCTGAGCATCGAGACGCGCTCGCGCATGCCGGTGATGCCGTGCCCGGCGCCGGGCGAGGGCTTGGCGAGGGCGTTCGGTGCGCCGTTGACGACGCGCAGGCCGATGCCGCCGAGCACGTACGACACCTCGACCGCCGCCTGCGCGCCGGGCGCGTGGCGCAGGGTGTTGCTGAGCGCCTCCTGCACGATCCGGTACGCCGACAGCTCGACGCCCTGCGGCAGCTCGCGGACGGCGCCGGTCACGGCCTTGGTGACGGTCAGACCGGCCTCCCGCACGTTCTCCAGGAGCTTGTCGAGGTCGGCGAGCGTGGGCTGCGGGGCGTCCGGCGCCTCGTAGTCCTCCGCCCGTACGACGCCGAGGACGCGGCGCAGTTCGGTCAGCGCCGCCACCGCGTTCTCCCGGATCGTGACGAAAGCCTGCTCGAGCTCGGGCGGCGGGTTCTCGACCCGGTAGGGCGCCGCCTCCGCCTGGATCGCGACGACCGACATGTGGTGGGCGACCACGTCGTGCAGTTCGCGGGCGATGTTGGTGCGCTCCTCCAGCAGCGTGCGCCGGTCGCGCTCGACGGCGGTGACCGTGCGCTCCTGGACAACCTGGCGCCGCGTCGTGCGGTTGGCCTGGACCAGGGTGACGATCGCGACCGCGACTCCGGCGAACACCAGCACCGGGACCGAGTCACCGGAGTCCAGGCCGCCCATCAGCTCCCCCGCGAACGCCGAGTACACCGCGCTGAGCGCCCACATCCAGGCCGCCGTACGGGGCCGGGTGCGCGCCGCGACCACCACCATCACGGCCGTGTGCCCCGCGATGCTGCCGGCCGCCCACGGATAGAGGTTGCCGCTGGTCACCATGGTGAGGACGGGGGCCGCCGCGAGGGAGACCCAGAAGGCGAGGACCGGCCGCAGCAGGGTGAGCGCCACCGGCACCGCCGCGACGAGCCCCGTCAGGACGGCGACGGACGCCTCGCCGTAGAGGCTGCCGCTCGCCAGGCCCACGAAGAACGTGATCAGGGCCAGGGCCAGCACCACGGCGTGCGGGAAGTGACCCAGGCGCTTGCGCGCACGGCGCGGGAACAGCCGGGCCCACGGCCCGTCCGTGGCCGCCTCGGACAGCGGGCGGTACGCGCGCACGTCGCGGAACAGGTCCTCGCGCAGCCCCCGCAGCGCCGACTGCGCGAGGCTGAACTCGGGGCTGCGGTCCCTGGGCGCCCCTGAGGTGGTGGTCGTCTCGGTCATACCCCGACGGTACGGGCCGCCGCGGGGCCGGGTCGTCCCCAGCGAGACGGGTCCCGGCCGTCCGCCCTGAGTACTACCCGGGTCACCAGGCGAGCTGCGCGATCTCCTCCGCGACCACCGCGCACGCGTCCGCCGCCGGGTCGATCAGCGGGAAGTGCCCGACCCCCTCCAGGAACGTGACGCCGACGACCTCGCCCGCCCTGGCCGCCGCGTCCGCGTACGCCTCGGCGACGGCGAACGGCACGGTCGTGTCCGTACGGCCCTGGACGAGGGTGGTCGCGATGCCGGTGGGCAGCAGCCGCGCCGGATCGGCGTACGGAAGCCGCGCCTCTGACAACTCGCCCTCGCCGCCCAGCAGTTCCGAGGCGGCTCCCCCGCACAGGCCGAGCTTCTGCGCGAGCCCGAGGTCGGCGACCGGGGCGAGCGCCACGACACCGCGCAGGGCGGGCGCCGCCGGAGTGCGCCACGGCGAGTCCGCGGGCAGGACGTGCCGGGCGGCGGCCCACAGCGCGAGGTGGCCGCCCGCCGAGTGCCCGGTGACCACGGTGCGCCGCGCGTCCGCCGAGGGCAGGTGCTCGGCGACTAGCGCGGGCAGCGCGTCGAGCGCGGCGGCCACGTCGTCGAAGGTCTCGGGCCAGCGCCCGGCCACCGGACTCTTCGCACCCTGTCGCGGGAGCGGCCGGCCGCGCCGGTACTCCACGCTCGCGACGGCGAACCCGCGCCGGGCCAGGAAGCCGGCGAACGGACTCAGGTGCGCCCGGTCGAACGAGGCCCGCCACGCGCCGCCGTGCAGCACTACGACGAGCGGGGCCCCGGTCGCGCCGTCGCGGGGCGCGTAGAGGTCGACGACCTGGTCCGGGTGGTCGCCGTACGCGGCGGTGACGTCCGGCGGGACCGCGGGGTGCGAGAAGGCCGACGCCTCCTCCGCCTCGTCGTGCGCGGCGGCTTCGTCCGGCATGCTCCCAACCTCTCGACGTCGCGACGTGAGTGCGTGAAAACCTGGTGACCCAGGAAGTAAGCGGACGCTACCAGGCCGATGACGTGCGCCGACACGTACAGTGACCGAATAAACGGTCCTGCTGTGCCGTTACCCTGCCTGTCATGAGCAGCGACCCCGAACCCGGCACGCTCCGTCCCGGCGGCCGCACCGCCCGTGTCCGCGCGGCGGTGCTCGACGCCGCCGGCGACGTCCTCGCCGAGGAGGGCTTCGACCGGCTCGACCTCGCCGACATCGCGCGCCGCGCCGACGTCGGCAAGACCACGGTCTACCGGCGCTGGTCCTCCCCCACCGGCCTGGTCGCCGACCTGCTCGCGCAGATGGCGCAGGAGTCGCTGCCCCGCACGGCGACCGGCACCCTCCGCGGCGACCTCACCGCCAACGCAAAACTCGTGCGGCGCACCCTGGCCGACCCGCGCCAGGGCCCACTGTTCCGCGCGGTGATCGCCGCCGCCACCTGCGACGAGCGGACCGCCGACGCGCTGCGCCAGTTCTACGAGGTCCGGGTCGCCGAGTGGGCGCCGTCCGTCGAAGAGGCGGTGGAGCGCGGTGAGCTGCCCGCCGGGACGGACGCGGCGGAGGTCGTCCGGGCCGTGTCCGCGCCGCTCTACTACCGCCTCCTCACGACCGGGACCGCGCCCACCGAGGCGGACGCGGCCCGTGCGGTGGCCGCCGCGGTGGCGGCGGCCGAGGCGGGCGTGTACGCCGTCTAGCCGAGCGTCTCCGCCAGCACCTTCGCCGCCCGCTCCACCTCCGCGAACCCCAGGTACAGCGGCGTGAACCCGAACCGCAGCACGTCCGGCGCCCGGAAGTCACCGACGACACCCGCCGCGATGAGCTTCTCCATGACGGCGCCCGCGTCCGCGCACCTGAGCGCCACCTGGCTGCCCCGCTCGGCGTGCGCGGCCGGGGTCACCGGCTCCACGCGCCCCGCGGGCACGTACGCCTCGACGCACTCCAGGAAGAAATCCGTCAGGGCGAGTGACTTGGCGCGCACGGCGCCGACGGACACCTCCGGCCGCGACCAGACCTCGAGAGCCGCCTCCAGAGCCAGCATGGACAGGATGTCCGGCGTCCCGACCCGTCCGCGCACCGCGCCCTCGGCGGCCTCGTACTCCGGCCGCATCCCGAACGGCTCGGCGTGCGAGTTCCAGCCCGGCAGCGGCGAGTCGAAGGCGGCCTGGTGCTCGCCGCGCACATACAGGTACGCGGGCGCGCCCGGCCCGCCGTTGAGGAACTTGTACGTGCAGCCGACGGCCAGGTCGACCCCGTGCTCGTCGAGCCCGACCGGCAGCGCGCCCGCGCTGTGGCACAGGTCCCAGACGCTGACGGCCCCGGCGGCGCGGACAGCCGCCGTGAGGCCGGGCAGGTCGTGCAGGCGGCCCGTGCGGTAGTCGACATGGTTCAGCAGCACGGCGGCGGTACGGGCGCCGAGCGCGTCCGGCACCTCACCGGCGGCCACCGCCCGCACCGTGCACCCGGTCATCCGGGCCGCCGACGCCGCGATGTAGCCGTCCGTCGGGAAGGTGGCGGCGTCGACGAGTATCTCGTCGCGCCCCTCACCGGCGAGGCGCACCGCGCCCACCAGCGCCTTGAACACGTTCACGCTCGTGGAGTCGCCGACCACGACCCGGCCGGGAGCGGCGCCCACCAGCGGGGCGATCAGGTCACCGATCCGTTCGGGCGCGGTCCACCAGCCGGACTCGGTCCAGGACCGGATGCGCAGCTGACCCCACTCGCGGCGCACGACGTCGTCGAGTCGGCCGGGGACGTTGACGGGCAGCGCGCCGAGCGAGTTCCCGTCGAGGTAGACGACGTCGTCGAGCACGAAGCCGTCGCGGACAGCGGCCAGTCGGTCGGCCGCGTCCAGCGCCCGCGCCCGCTCTCGCAGATCAGACACTCGCAGATCAGGCACTCGCAGATCAGACATGGGACCTCGCCGTCCACAGCTCGGGGAACACGTTCTTCTGCGCGCGCTTCTCCAGCCACGCCACTCCGGCGGAGCCGCCGGTGCCGGTCTTGGCGCCCATGGCGCGGCGCGTGGCCACCAGATGGTCGTTGCGCCAGCGCCACACCAGCTCGGCGACGTCGGTCAACGCCTCGCCGAGCCGCGCGAGTTCGGAGCTCTCGTCGCCCGCGTACAGCGCCGTCCAGACGGCCTCCACCTCGGGCGACGGCTCATAGCGCTGCGACACGTCCCGGTTGAGGACGGAGCGCGGGACGCGGTGGCCGCGGCGGTCGAGGAGGCGCAGCACCTCGTCGTAGAGGCTGGGCTCGTGCAGCGCCTTCTCCAGCTCGTCGTGGACGCGGGGCGCGCCGCGGTGCGGCACCAGCATCGACGCGGACTTGTCGCCGAGCAGGAACTCCATGCGCCGGTACATCGCCGACTGGAATCCGGAGCCCTCACCGAGGGAGGACCGGTAGGAGTTGAACTGGGCCGGGGTGAGCCCGGCGAGCGGCCGCCACGAGGCGTTCAGCGCCTCCAGTTCGCGGCGCGAGCGCTTGA
Organism: Streptomyces sp. NPDC016845; assembly: GCF_044332585.1. Lineage (NCBI taxonomy): Bacteria > Bacillati > Actinomycetota > Actinomycetes > Kitasatosporales > Streptomycetaceae > Streptomyces > Streptomyces sp. NPDC016845. The sequence goes on from NZ_JBIRPI010000005.1 coordinate 227,597, forward strand.
GCGCGGCGACGGCGGTCGGCACGTCGTCCTGGGTGAGCGCGCGGGCGGCGGTCTCCCACTCGTGCACGATGACGGTGAACCACAACTCCATGACCTGGGTCGTCACGAGGAACACCATCTCGCCGGGGTCGTCCGAGCGCAGGTGCTGCAGGTGGGTGAGGACATCGGCCTGGACGTAGTCCTCGTAGGGCGTGGTGCCCGCGAAGTCGAGATGCGGTGCGTCGGGGGTGTCCGCCGCTGTGGAGGTGCCCGTCGCCGTGGAGGTGTGCTCTCCGTGATCCGCGTCGTGGGACATCACTGTCTCCTGATGTGTACTCCGGGTAGCGGTCCGCCCTGCCGTTACCGGCACGGGGCCCCGGTCCCCGCCTCGCATCCTTCACAATCGTCCCCCGGAACGGCAAGGCCCGCCTGGCCACAGGCGGGCCTCACCTACGGTGACGGCTAGCCGAGGGTCTGCGCCGCCGCCGGGGACGAGTCCTTCAGGAACGTCGAGCAGCGCTCGTACTCCTCCTGCTCGCCGATGGAACCGGCCGCCCGCGCCAGGGCGTGCAGGGCGCGCAGGAAGCCGCGGTTCGGCTCGTGCTCCCACGGCACGGGCCCGTGACCCTTCCAGCCGCTGCGCCGCAGCGCGTCGAGCCCGCGGTGGTAGCCGGTACGGGCGTACGCGTACGACTCGACGACGCTGCCCCGCTCGTACGCGGCGTCGGCGAGCTGCGCCCAGGCCAGCGAGGAGGTCGGGTACTTCGCGGCGACGTCGGCCGGGGGAGTGCCGCCGGCGAGCAGCTCGCGCGGCTCCGGGTCGTCGGGCAGGTGGGTCGGGGGCGGTCCCCCGAGGAGGTTCTCGTGAAGGCTCATGGTTTCCAGTCTGCGCCATCCGGGCGGCTGTCCTCCACGCCGGTGATCAGTCACGCCCCGTGACGGTGCGCAGGGCCCGCACGAGCGCTTCGATGCCGGCCTCCGCCTTGCTCCGCGGACAGCCGAGGTTGAGCCGGACGAAGCCGGGCGCCCCGTACGTCCCGCCCGGCATGACGGCGACCTTCTCCTGCTCGACGAGGACGCGCTGCAGTTCGTCGTCGGCGGTGACGCCGAGCGGACGCAGGTCGATCCACGCCAGGTAACCGGCTTGCGGAGTACGCCACTTGAGCTGCGGGAAGGCGGCGTCGAGTCGCTCCTCCAGGAGCCGCAGACTGCCGTACGTGTACGCGCGCAGGGCGTCCAGCCACGCGCCGCCCTCGCGGTACGCGGCGATGTGGGCGGTGAGCGAGAGCACGGCCGGGGAGGCGAGGCCCTCACCGGTGTTCATACGGCGCACGAACTCGGCATGGTCGTCCGGGTCGTCGATGAACCCGTAACTGCCGCTCAGCGCGGGGAAGTTGAAGGACTTGGTGGCCGAGGTGACGAGCGCCCAGCGCAGCCCGTCGGCGTACCGGGTCCACGGCAGGTGCGTGTACCCGTCGTGGGTGAGGTCGGCGTGGATCTCGTCGCTGATCACCGCGACGTCGTGGGTGCCCGCCAGGTCGGCGAGGCTGCGCAGCTCGGCGTCGGTCCACACGTGCCCGGTCGGGTTGTGCGGCGAGCAGAGCAGGAGAACACGGCTGTCGGGCCGTGCCAGTTCGCGTTCGAGGCCGATCCAGTCGTCGACGCCGACGGTGCGCATGTCGCGGCCGAGCCCGGTGATGGCCTTGCGGAACCCGTCGTAGGTCGGCCCGTGCAGGACGACGCCGTCCCCCGGCCCGGTCCACATCCTCAGCAGCTGCGATATCTGGTTGAGGACGGACGGCCCGTACACCAGCCGGTCGGTGTCGACCTCGGTGGCGTACCGGGTGCGGAACCAGTCGCGGATCGCCCCACGGAAGTCCTCGTGCCGCCAGTCGGTGTAGCCGAGGACGCCGTGCGCGAGGCGGGCGTTCAGGGCGGCGAGCACCTCGGGGGCGCACGCGAAGTCCATGTCGGAGATGGTGAACGGCAGCAGGTCGGGGACCGGGAAGCGGTCCGTGATGCCGTCCCACTGCACGCACCAGGTGCCGTGCCGGTCGACGGGTGTGTCGAAGTCGTACGTCACTGAAAGGCACCTCCGGGCATGGCACGGGCCCGGCACCCCGGGAGAAGCGGGAGCGCCGGGCCCGTGCACGGGCTGGAACAGGTGTTACTTGATGCGGGTGCCCGTCGAACGCAGGCTCTCGCAGGCCTCGACGATGCGGGCGGTCATGCTCGCCTCGGCCTTCTTGCCCCACACGCGCGGGTCGTACGTCTTCTTGTTGCCGACCTCGCCGTCGACCTTCAGGACGCCGTCGTAGTTCTCGAACATGTGACCGGCGATGGGCCGGGTGAAGGCGTACTGGGTGTCGGTGTCGAGGTTCATCTTCACGACGCCGTTCTCGAGCGCGGTGCGGATCTCCTCCAGGGTGGAGCCCGAGCCGCCGTGGAAGACGAAGTCGAACGGCTTGGAGCCGGCCGGCTTGCCGTACTTCTCGGCGATGCCGGAGTTCAGCTCGGCGAGCAGGTCGGGGCGGAGCACGACGTTGCCCGGCTTGTACACGCCGTGCACGTTGCCGAACGAGGCGGCGAGCAGGTAGCGGCCCTTCTCGCCCAGGCCGAGCGCCTCGACGGTGCGGACCGCGTCGTCGACCGTGGTGTAGAGGTTGTCGTTGATCTCGTGCGAGACGCCGTCCTCCTCACCACCCGTCGGGGTGATCTCGATCTCGAGGATGATGTTCGCGGCCTTGGCCTTGGCGAGCAGCTCCTCGGCGATGGTGAGGTTGTCGGCGAGGGTCTCGGCCGAGCCGTCCCACATGTGCGACTGGAACAGCGGCAGGCCGCCGTTCTTGACGCGCTCGGCGGAGATGTCGAGCAGCGGGCGCACGTAACCGTCCAGCTTGCCCTTGGGGCAGTGGTCGGTGTGCAGCGCGATCTTGTTCGAGTAGCGCGCGGCGGCGACGTGCGCGAACTCCGCAAGCGCCTCGGCGCCGACGACCATGTCCTTCACGCCCTGGCCCGAGAGGTACTCGGCGCCACCGGTCGAGATCTGGATGATGCCGTCGCTCTCGGCCTCGGCGAAGCCCTGGAGAGCCGCGTTGAGGGTCTGCGTCGACGAGACGTTGATGGCCGGGTAGGCGAACTTGCCCGCCTTGGCCCGGTCGAGCATCTCGTTGTACTGATCCGGGGTTGCGATGGCCATCTGCCGACTCCTCGTGAAGCGCGCGATTGCGGGTTTGGGTAGTTCAGGTGTCCCGACCGGTGGTCCGACCCTCACCAAGCACCATGGGGTGACATCATCGTCGCCCCCATCCTTCCAGACTTGTGCGAGAGCCGGGCCGCGGGCCTAGTCCAGGCCCAGTTCGTCCTTGCCGAACGCGTACAGGTACGGGACCCCGGCGCCCTCGGTGATCTTCTCGGCGGCGCCGGTCGCGCGGTCCACGATCGTCGCGACGGCGACGACCTCGGCGCCCGCCGCCCGGACGGCCTCGACGGCGGTCAGCGGCGAGCCGCCGGTGGTGGAGGTGTCCTCGACGACGAGCACGCGGCGGCCCTTGATGTCCGGACCCTCCACCTGGCGCTGCATGCCGTGCGCCTTGGCGGCCTTGCGGACGACGAACGCGTCGAGCCGCTGCCCGCGGGCGGCGGAGGCGTGCAGCATGGCACCGGCGACGGGGTCGGCCCCCATGGTCAGCCCGCCCACCGCGTCGAACTCCAGGTCCTTGGTCAGATCGAGCAGCACCTGCCCGACCAGCGGGGCGGCCTCGCCGTCGAGGGTGACGCGGCGCAGGTCGATGTAGTAGTCGGCCTCGAGCCCGGAGGAGAGCGTCACCTTGCCGTGCACCACGGCCTTGTCCTTGATCTGCTGGAGCAGCGCCGCGCGCACGTCGTTCGTCGTCATGGCTACGAGCTTAAAGGCGCCGCCAGGTCCAGGTGGTGCTGGCCTCCAGGGGCTCGACGGGGGTCACGAGCCGCGGCTCGGTGTTGAGCCCGTTGGGCGGCCCCGTCTGCGGTTCGACGCACACGGCGGCGTCCTGCTCGTCGTAGACGACGACCCACTGCTCCCGGCTCTTGACGCCGACCTCCAACGCACCCGGCCAGGTCAGCGTCACATCGACCCCGTCGGGCATGCCGAAGCAGTCGTCCCAGGGGCCCGGCTTGACGTCCACGCGGCGCCCGGTGGGCAGGTGGTCGTCGCCGCGCTCCTCCTGCCAGGCGGGCTCGAACTCGATCCGTACGTGGTTGCCGTCGTCGGAGAGCGTCCGGTTGAACCACGGATGCCAGCCGGCCTGCGCCGGGAACGAGTCGCCGTACGTCTCGATGCCGAGCGTCAGCGTCAGCGAGTCCCCGGTGAGCGCGACGATCTGCGTGACGCGCCCCGGGTAGGGCCACGGGTCGGTGAGGTCGTACGTGAACACGGCCTCCGAGCCGGTCACCCGGGCGGTCGTCCATTCGGCGTCGCGGCCGAAGCCGTGGATGGCGTGCGGCGGCGAGTTCAGCGGCATCTGGTGGACCTGCCCGCCGTCACGGAACCGCCCGTCCCTGATCCGCCCGCACCAGGGCACCATCGGGAAGCACCCGTAGCGCTCGCCCTGGCGCAGCAGCTCGGTACCGGCGATCTTCAAGCTGCTGATGCGGCAGCCGTTGCCCGGCGCCACGGTCACTTCCGCGTCGCCCGCGGTCAGCGTCGTCTCCTGAGTCGTCACGACGACCGAGCCTATGCGGCGGGTGGCCAGTGCCGCCTGCGCAGGGCCCGGCCGACGACGATCGCGGACGCCAGCGCGAGCGCGGCGGCGGGCGCGGCCCAGCGCAGCGTGGCGCTCGCCGTGACGCCCTCGGGCGCGGGCACGGGCGCGTACCGGCCGCGCGGCGGCGCGTGGTCGACCTCCTCGGCGCTGCGCCCGATCATCGTGCGACGGGCGTGCGCGGCGGCCGGCTCCGCCGGGAGGTCACCGGTCTCCTCGTCCGGGGCGGGTTCGAGGCTGGACGGGGGGACGTCGGTGCCGTAGAGGGAGAGGCGCTCGGACGCATCGCCGCCACCCCCGTCCTCGTCCTCGGCCATGCCGCTTTCCGGGCCGTCGTCCGTCTCGTCGTCCACCTCGTCGTCCGAGCCTGGCTCCTGGCCTGCCGCCCCGAGGTTCCCAGCGAAACGGTTCAGCAGCCGGTGCGCCGCCGAGGTGACCGCCTCGTCCGAGAACTCGGCCACCCGCCCGTCGCCGGACGCGGTACCGGCGAACGTGAGCAGAGACCCGCCGTCGGCGGCGACGACGCGAGCGGTCAACGCGAACTCGACACGGCCCGTGCCGCGCGCCTCCGCCCCCTCACCGGTCACCGCGTACGAGCCGTCGGGCGCCTCGACGACGCGGACCGCTCCGCGGTACGTGATGGTGTGCCCGTCGATACGTACCTTGAGGCGGCCCCCCTCGCCGGACGTGTCGCGCTGGAAGCCCGGCAGGGCCCTCTCCACGCGGGACGGGTCGCAGAGCACCGCCCGAAGGGACTCGGCGGGAACCGGAACGAACACCTCATGCTCCATGCCACCCGAGCGTAGCGACTCCGTCGGTGGCGGGCGTCTTGTTCGGCGGGGCGATCGCGGATTCGTGCTCCCTGCGGGCGGCCGGGGCGCGCCCTTCGGGCGTGTGCCCCCTTCGCACGGCTTCCGCGCGCGGGCTTCGTCGTGGTCGCTCGCGCGGTTCCCCGCGCCCCTGGAGCATGCGGCTCCGCCGCAGCCCCGTCCCCCACGTGCGGGCGGCTGCCGCACGAAGTGCGCGTCCCAGGGGCGCGGGGAACCGCGCGAGCGGCCACGGCGGGAGGCGCGCCGTCAGTCGCTGTAGCGCGGGTGCACCAACGTCGACGGGGGACGCGGGTGGGCCGGGGCCTGGAGGGGCCGGACGGAGGGGAGGCGGGGGGCGGTGCGGCCGGCCGCTACGAAGGCCGCGGGGCCGGGCCCGTGCTGGTACGCCACCACCCGGAGACCCGCCGCCCGAACGGACGACACAACGGTCCAGAACCGCCCGGAAACGGCCCCGCCGGCCACCACCACCCGCCCCCGCGGAGCGCTCAGCACACGCGACACCAGCCCGTAGAACTCCTGCGAGTACAGCTTCGTACTGTCGGTGCGCCCCGGATCAGGCAGATCGCAGATCACGACGTCGTACCGCCCGCCCCGCGCACCCCCGCCCCGCAACAGCGAGAACACGTCCCCGGTCCGCACCTCCACCCGGGGATCGGACAGCGCCCCGCGATTGAGCGACCGAAGCCCCGGATCCGTACGGGCGAGCCGGACCACCCCGGCATCGGTGTCGAGGACGTCGACATGACGCACCCCGGGGCGGCGCAGCACTTCGCGGACGGCGAGCCCGTCACCCCCGCCGAGGACGAGGACCCGCGCATGCGCCCCACCCCGCATCACGGGCCCGACCAGCGCGGCATGCCGGCGCGCCTCGTCCCGCCCGCTGACGCGCAACTGCCCGTCGAGGTAGAGGTCGAGGGGCCGGCCGCGCTCGCCCCCGGTGAGGACGACCTCCTGCACGGCGGTCCGTACGGCGACCCGGACGTCCGCCCCGTAGATGGCCTGCCGCGCGGCCCGCTCGAAGTCGTCGACGCGGACGAACGCGGCGGCGAGCAGGCCGAGGACCAGCAGGTTCACCGCGAGCAGCACCCGCCGCCCCCGCACACTGAGATCCCGCCGCAGCAGCCCGAGCACGAGCGCGCCCCCGGCCACCGCGTTGACCGCGCCGGTCAGGAGCGCGCCGGTGAGCTGCCCGAACATCGGCAGGAGCAGGAAGGGGAAGGCGAGGCCGCCGACGAGCGCGCCCACGTAGTCCGCCGCGAACAGGTCGGCGACCGCGCCGCCCGCGTCCTGCCGCCGGATCCGCTGGATGAGGACCATGAGCAGCGGCACCTCGGCGCCGATGAGGACGCCGATCGCGAGGGAGAACCCCACGAGCAGCCACCGCGGACTGTCACCGAACGCTCCGGCCCCTCCGTCCGTCCAGGCGAACACCGCGTACAACGCCATCGCGCTGAACCCGCCGACGAGCGCGAGCGCCGCCTCGACGAGCCCGAACCCGGCGGCGGCGCGCGGCCGCAGCCGTTTGGCGGCGAGCGAGCCGAGCCCCATGGCGAAAACCATGAAGGACAGCACGACGGAGGCCTGGGTGACCGAGTCACCCATCAAGTAAGAGGCCAGAGCCACCAGTTCGAGCTCGTAGACGAGTCCGCAGGCCGCGCAGACGAAGACGCAGACGAGTACGAGGAACCGGCCGGTGCCCGGTTTCACCGGGAGCGGGGCCCGGCCGCGCCCGCCCGCCGGCCGGGTCGTCACTCCGCGCCTCGCGGGCGGCGCGGACACGTGCGGTTCGATCACGACTGGAACGCTACGTCACCGTCCGAGCGCTCCTCGTCACCCACACGTGTGGAACAGGCGCAGCACACGCATACTCCCGCCAACTTCGGCATGGCGCTCTACAGCGCGGCGACCGGCATCCGTACGCCCACCCGGCTGCGGGTGGCGACGAGTTGGCCGTCCTGCGGATAGGCGTGCCAGGTGCGCCATTGCACCTGGCCCTCGTGGTACTGGGCGAGCATCGCCGTGAAGGCGTGCGGGGAGCCGGGGAAGACGCCCGCGAGCCCGTTCGGATGGTCGGCGACGAGAGCGAGCAGCTCCTGTGCGCGCCCCGCGAACTGCCCCTCGGTGAGGTGCTCGACGTGCGCGGCGAACTCGTACTCCCAGTCGCCGACGCGCTTGGCGACGCCGAGCGGGAGCGGGGTGCTGCTGCCGGGGATGCAGGCGACGGTCTCCGAGCAGCTGCCGTGCTCCTCGTCGAGCAGGACTTGGTGGGAGGCGCCGAGGAGCCGCAACTCCAGTCTGGCGCCGCTGAGTTCGAGGTCGAGGGTGGCGAGCGCGGGGAGCGGCTCCCGGCCCAGGGCCCAGGCCAGATCGGCCGCATTCGTGTCGGTGTACGCGGTGTTCAGGGTCGTGAGCATGGGTCGGCTCCGCTAGCGCGCAAAGGAGGTGGGGCCGGCTGTGTCGATGGGACCGGCTCGTGCCCACGCGAACGCGTTGAGACGTGCTGCGAGGGCGTTGAGTTGACGGTTAAAGGGAATCATGGGCGTCGTCGCCCTCACCGCGTTTTTACCCAACTTCGGAGGGTTTCCATCCCCCCGAGGGCTCCCCAGTTCAACTGTTCAACTGCCCTAGCGGACTTCCCCGCCCCACACCCCTCTGCCGGGTGTCAAGGGGAACACACGTGCCTGCGGCCCGCGCGGACCGACTGCCCCGTGTCAGTCGCCTCCGCGCGGGCCGCAGCCCCGGGCCCGGCGTCAGCTGCCGCCGCCGCACCCGCCCCCGCCACCGCACGACGAACCGCCCCCGCAGGAGCTGCCCCCGCCGCACGAGGAGCTGTCACCGCCACCGCACGACGAGTGGTGACCGGACGAACCGGAGGAACACGACGCGCCGCCACCGCCGACGACACCGCCGCCACCCCCGCCGGCCCACCAGCTGCCGCGGTTGCCGCGCCGCCGTGAAGAACGACGCGAACCCTTCTGAAGAGACGTGAGCGGGCCACCACGCCCGCCCGCTTTGGCCGTTCCCACGATGATGGCCACGACCAGGGCCATGAAGACCACGATGACGACTGCTTCCATCACCGGCCCTCCTCTCTCGTCCCCCGTCCCCCCTGTACCCCGTGCGTTCCGAGGCCCCGAGGGGCGCCCCGAGCGGGCGTGACAGGGGGATGCCCGAACGCGCCGCGGGCCAAAGCAGAGTTGAGGAACTCCAGAGGTTCGGCGCAGGATGGCCGCCATGACCTCCAGCGCGCGCCCCCTGCTCAATCGCCGGCTCGCCGAGTTCGGCACCACCATCTTCGCCGAGATGTCCGCGCTCGCGGTGCGGACCGGCGCCATCAATCTCGGCCAGGGCTTCCCCGACACCGACGGCCCCGAGCAGGTCCGCGAGGCGGCGGTCCGGGCGCTGCGCGACGGGCGCGGCAACCAGTACCCGCCGGGCCCCGGCGTCCCCGAGCTGCGGACCGCGATCGCCGCGCACCAGGAGCGCCGGTACGGCATCGCGCTCGACCCCGACCGCGAGATCCTGGTCACGGCGGGCGCGACCGAGGCCATCGCCGCCTCGCTGCTCGCGCTGGTCGAGCCCGGGGACGAGGTCGTCGCGCTCGAGCCGTACTACGACTCGTACGCGGCCTGCATCGCCATGGCGGGCGGCACGCGCGTCCCGGTGACGCTGCGCCCGCACGAGGGCAGCTTCCGCCTCGACCTCGACGAGCTGCGCGCCGCGATCACCCCGCGCACCCGCCTCCTGCTCATCAACACCCCGCACAACCCGACCGGCACCGTGCTCACCCGCGCCGAGCTGACGGCGATCGCCGAGCTGGCCGTCGAGCGCGACCTCCTCGTCGTCACCGACGAGGTCTACGAACACCTGACCTTCGACGACGCCGAGCACGTGCCGCTCGCGACCCTGCCCGGGATGCGCGAGCGGACGGTGACGATCGGCTCGGCGGGCAAGACGTTCTCCTTCACCGGCTGGAAGGTCGGCTGGGTGACGGCGGCGCCCGAGCTGACCACGGCGGTCCGCTCGGCGAAGCAGTTCCTGACCTATGTCTCCGCCGGGCCCTTCCAGTACGCGGTCGCCGAGGCCCTCGCACTCCCCGGCTCCTACTTCAGCGACTACCGGGCCGCCATGACGGCCAAGCGCGACCTGCTCGCCGCCGGGCTCGCGGACGCCGGGTTCGCGGTCTTCCGCCCGCAGGGCACGTACTTCGTGACCACCGACATCCGCCCGCTCGGCTTCGACGACGGCTTCGCGTTCTGCCGGGCGCTGCCCGAGCGCTGCGGCGTCGTCGCCGTCCCGAACGCCGTGTTCTACGACGACCGCGCGGCCGGCGCCCCGTTCGTACGGTTCGCGTTCTGCAAGCGGGACGAGGTGCTCACGGACGCGGTGGCGCGTCTCAAGCAGCTCTGACCCGTCCGGCCCGATGGGGGCCGCCCGTCTGGCGGCTCCCCGCTCGCGGGCCCGACAGGTGCGTCGCAAAGTTCGGTTGTGACCGAGCCTTCCGCCGCCGTCCTGGACGGCCCCTCAGCCACCACCACCCCCGCCCCCGGACCCCGGGCGCTGCCGCGTCCGCTCGCGGCCGGGGCCGCCCGCGCCCTCGGGCTCTTCGCCGCCGCCCGGCTCACCGGGGCCCTCGTTGCGGCCGGTGCCGGGTGGGCGACCGGCAAGCAGCCGCTCACGCTCCTCGGGCGGTCCTGGGACTCGTTCTGGTACCTGCACATCGCCGAGCACGGCTACGGCCGCACCGTGCCGTTCGGGACCGGCCAGGTCTACAGCGACCTGGCCTTCTTCCCCCTCTACCCGGCGCTGGTCAGGGCCCTGCACATGGTCCTGCCCGTCGTCGGCGCCCCGCTCTGCGCGCTGCTGATCGCGTGGAGCGCGGCGCTCGCCGCCGCCCTCGGCGTCTACCGGGTCGGCGAACTGCTCCACGGCCGCCTGGTGGCGACGCTCCTCGTCGTGGTCTGGGGCCTGCTGCCGCACTCGGTGGTGCTGTCCCTGGCGTACACGGAGCCGGTGCTCACGGCGCTGGGCGCCTGGTCGCTCTACGCGGTCCTGACGGGCCGCTGGCTGTGGGCGGGGTCGTTGGCCGCGCTCGCCGGACTCGCCCGCCCGAACGGGGCCGCGGTCGCCGCCGCCGTCCTGTCCACCGCCGCCTGCGAGCTGGTCCGGCGGCGCGGCCGCGTTCCCCACAGGCTGTGGACGGGCGCGCTGCTCGCGCCGGCCGGCTGGCTCTCGTACGTGCTGTGGGTCGGGCTCAGGAAAGGCGATCCGCTCGGCGGGTACTTCGCGGTGCAACGCGGCTGGGGCTCCACGTTCGACTTCGGGGCCGGATCGGTGCAGATGGCCTGGCGGGTGCTCCAGCACGGGCACCGCTTCGTCTTCGGCATGTCGCTGGTGATCGTCGTGGTGGCGCTGCTCCTGTACGGGCTGCTGCTCCTGGACCGGCCGCCGCTGCCGCTCGCCGTGTACAGCGGCGTCCTGCTCCTCGTCACCCTCGGCGGCTCCGGCTTCTTCGCCTCCAAGCCGCGCTTCCTGCTGCCCGCGTTCCCGCTGCTGCTGCCGCTCGCGTGCGCGCTGGCCCGCACGGCGAGAGCCCGGCCCGCGCACGCCCTCCTGACGGTGGGGTGGCTGGCCGGGCTCTCGATGGCGTACGGGACGTACCTGCTGGTCTACGTCCACAAACCGCTGTGAGGGGCGGGATTACTCCCCGTCGTCCTCGGGCTTCTCCGGCTTCTCCGCCGAGTCGACCTCGGCCTCGAGGCCGAGCTGCTCCACGAGCCAGCGGTCGAACTCGATCGCGGCGCGCACCCAGCTGACGGTCGACGACACGAAGTGCTCCAGGGAGACACCGGTACCGATCAGCATCTGGGCCTCGCCGATGAGGCGGACCGTGCCGTCGTCGTGGGTGTGGCTGTAGACCTTGGGCCACAGGGTGCGGCGGTTCCAGTCGTCGATGGACTCCAGGAGCTGCGGCTTCACCTCGATGCCGTGCGGGCGGTCGTAGAACGTCCGCACCGAGAAGACCTGCTGGTCGCCCTCGCCGCGGAACATGAAGTACGTACGGAACTCCTCCCACGGCGCGGCGAGGTCACCCTCGTCGTCCAGGACGTACTTGAGCTCCATCTGCTCCAGGAGCTGCTTCACCAGATCCTGGTCGGGGATGACGGGGCCTGCCGGTCCCGCTCCCTGCTGCGGTTCGGGCTGTCCCCCGAAATTGGGAATCGAGGACGGGTCGATGCTCACGCGCTTGGTCCCTTCGTATGGCTGAGGCCCATCCTCTCCCATCGGGGCCCCTGGGGGGCAAGCCCGGATGGGCGTCTGCCGGGTTTCTGTTGTTCGCCGAGTGCGGACGCGTCGCGGTCGCCCGCGCCGTTCCCCCGCGCCCCTGAGGCATGCGGCTTCGCCGCAGCCCCAGGGGCGTCTGAGACCTACAGCGACTTCTCCGGTGTCGCCGGGCCGACGATCAGGCCCTCGCCGAACGTGTCCACCCGGATCGTGTCGCCGTCCTTGACCTCGCCCGAGAGGATCTCCTTCGCCAGGCGGTCGCCGATCGCGGACTGGACCAGGCGGCGGAGCGGACGCGCGCCGTAGGCCGGGTCGTTGCCCTCGTCGGCGAGCCAGGTGAGGGCGGCGTCGCTGACGTCGAGGGTGAGGCGGCGGTCGGCGAGGCGCTTGGCCAGGCGGTCGAGTTGCAGGCGCGCGATGCGGCGCAGTTCGTCCTTGTCGAGGGCGGAGAAGACGACCAGGTCGTCCAGACGGTTGAGGAACTCCGGCTTGAAGGAGGACCGGACCACCTCCAGGACCTGCTGCTGCTTCTCCTCGGCCGACGTCAGCGGGTCCACCAGGTACTGGCTGCCCAGGTTCGACGTCAGGACCAGGATCGTGTTGCGGAAGTCGACCGTTCGGCCCTGGCCGTCGGTGAGGCGGCCGTCGTCGAGCACCTGGAGCAGGATGTCGAAGACCTCGGGGTGCGCCTTCTCGACCTCGTCGAGGAGGACCACCGAGTACGGGCGCCGGCGTACCGCCTCCGTGAGCTGGCCGCCCTCCTCGTAGCCGACGTAGCCGGGGGGCGCGCCGACGAGACGGGCGACGCTGTGCTTCTCGCCGTACTCGCTCATGTCGATGCGGATCATGGCCCGCTCGTCGTCGAAGAGGAAGTCGGCGAGGGCCTTCGCCAGCTCGGTCTTGCCGACACCGGTCGGGCCGAGGAAGAGGAACGAGCCGGTCGGGCGGTCCGGGTCGGCGATTCCGGCCCGGGTGCGGCGGACGGCGTCCGACACGGCCTGCACCGCTTCGGTCTGGCCGATGAGGCGCTTGCCCAGCTCCTCCTCCATGCGGAGCAGCTTCTGGGTCTCGCCCTCCAGGAGGCGGCCTGCCGGGATGCCCGTCCAGGAGGCGACCACGTCCGCGATGTCGTCCGGGCCGACCTCCTCCTTGACCATCGTGTCCTTGGCGACCTCTTCCTCCGCCTCGGAGGCGGCCTCCAGGTCGCGTTCCAGGGACGGGATCTCGCCGTACAGAAGCTTGCTCGCCGTGTCGAAGTCGCCGTCGCGCTGGGCCCGCTCGGCCTGGCCGCGCAGCTCGTCGAGCTTCTCCTTCAGCTCACCGACGCGGTTGAGGGACTGCTTCTCCTTCTCCCAGCGGGCGGTGAGGCCGCGCAGCTCCTCCTCCTTGTCGGCGAGGTCGCGCCGCAGCTTCTCCAGGCGCTGCCTGCTGGCCGGGTCGGTCTCCTTGCCGATGGCCAGCTCCTCCATCTTCAGCCGGTCGACGGCGCGCTGGAGCTCGTCGATCTCGACCGGAGAGGAGTCGATCTCCATACGGAGCCTGGACGCGGACTCGTCGACGAGGTCGATGGCCTTGTCCGGGAGGAAGCGGGAGGTGATGTAGCGGTCGGAGAGGGTGGCCGCGGCGACGAGCGCGCTGTCGGCGATCTGCACCTTGTGGTGCGCCTCGTAGCGCCCCTTGAGGCCGCGCAGGATCGCGATGGAGTCCTCGACGCTCGGCTCGGCGACCAGGACCTGCTGGAAGCGGCGCTCCAGGGCCGGGTCCTTCTCGATGCGCTCGCGGTACTCGTCGAGGGTCGTGGCGCCGACCATGCGCAGCTCACCGCGGGCCAGCATGGGCTTCAGCATGTTGCCCGCGTCCATGGCGGAGTCGCCGCCCGCGCCCGCGCCGACGACGGTGTGCAGTTCGTCGATGAACGTGATGATCTGCCCGTCGCTCTCCTTGATCTCGGAGAGGACGGTCTTCAGGCGCTCCTCGAACTCACCGCGGTACTTCGCGCCCGCCACCATGGCACCGAGGTCGAGCGAGACGAGCCGCTTGTCCTTGAGCGACTCGGGCACGTCGCCCTTGACGATGCGCTGGGCGAGCCCCTCGACGACGGCGGTCTTGCCGACGCCGGGCTCACCGATGAGCACGGGGTTGTTCTTCGTGCGCCGTGACAGCACCTGCACGACGCGGCGGATCTCCTGGTCGCGCCCGATGACGGGGTCGAGCCGTCCCTCGCGCGCGGCGGCGGTGAAATCGGTACCGAACTTCTCCAGGGCCTTGTACGAGCCCTCGGGGTCGGGTGTGGTCACCCGGCGCCCTCCCCTGCTCTTCGTGAATGCCTCGGCCAGCTTCTTCGCACTGGCCCCATTCTCCGCCAGTACCTCGCCCGCGGCGCCGCCCTTCGCGGCGATGCCGACGAGCAGGTGCTCGGTGGAGAGGAACTCGTCGCCCAGCTCCTTGGCCCGCTCCGCGGCGTCGGCGACGACGGCGAGCAGGTCGCGGTTGGGCTGCGGCGGCGCGACCGTGGACCCGGTGACGCTCGGCAGCGAGCCGACGACGCGCTCGGCGCCCGCCCGCACCTGCGCCTGATCGGCGTCGACAGCGGCCAGAAGGTCGGTGATGTTCTCGTTGTCCTGCCCTTCGAGCAGGGCCAGCAGCAGATGCGCCGGGGTCAGATCCGGGTGCCCCCCGGACACGGCCCGGCTCGTGGCCGCGTTGATCGCGTCGCGGCTCCGGTTCGTCAGCTCGGCGTCCACGTAACTGTTCTCCTTCTCCTCCACGTCACGGGCAACTCTGACCTATTCAGCGTACACAAAGTTGAGTCTATTCCGCTCAAGTCGTGCGTCCGCCGGGGAGGATAGATTCCGGACCATGGCCAAGCAGATCGACCTGGACGCACCCGACCCCGCCTTCCTCGACTTCTGGCGGGAGAGGCACCTCTGCACGCTGACGACCCTGCGCGCGGACGGCACGCCGCACGTCGTCCCGGTGGGCGTGACGTACGACGCCGAGGAGCGGGTGGCGCGGGTCATCACGGACAAGGGCAGCTGGAAGGTCGCGCACATCCTGTCGGCACCCCTCTCGGCTCGGGCGCGCGTCGCGGTCTGCCAGGTCGACGGCCGGCGCTGGGCCACGCTGGAGGGCGCGGCGACCGTCCGCACGGACCCGGCCTCGGTCGCGGACGCCGAACGCCGCTACGCCGAGCGGTACAACCACCCGCCGCGCCCCAACCCGACGCGGGTGGTCATCGAGATCGCGGTGGACCGGGGCACGGGCAACGCGGTCTTCGGCGAGTAGCCCGTTACGAGCAGCCCGGGTCACGAGTAGCCCGTTACGGCGCCCGTACACGGCCCCGTACACAAAACTGCAGCGGCGCCACCGTGTTCAGGTCCACGGTGACGCCGCTGCGGGGGGAAGCACCTGCGCGATCTACTGCGACGGGGGAATCGCGTCAGGCACTGCGGGGGGTGGCAGAGGTAGTGCTGGTGTGCGGGGTCTCGGACCCCGCGTCCCCGACCAGCTCGTGATCGCGCTGATCGAGGTTGACGAAGATCATTCCGTACCGGACGACCGTCCGCACCGGCTGTGGGGCGCCGCGCGGACGACGCAGACACCGGTAGGCCCGGAGATCGTCGTCGTCGTCCCGCACCACGATGATCGGCTCCCCGAACAGGGTGACCATGAGCGAGTCACCCGGGTTCGGGATCGCCGTCACGAGGTCGATCGTGTGCCAGCCGGAGCGGTACGCGATCGCCATCTCGCGGCGGAGGGATCTGTCGTCGGGCGGGGTGATCATTTGGTCACGTCCGCCGCCGGGTCTGCGACGAGGCCCCAGGCCACGTCACCGTTGACCGTCGCCTGACTGTGGGTCCCGAACTGAGCAGAGCCCCAGGCGACGTCCCCGGGCACAGCAGCAGTGCTGGCAGTGCTGACGGTGCTCGCAGTGCCGAGCGCAACAGCGACGACCGCCGCGCCAAGCACTGAGCGAAGCATTCTCTTACTCATGTCGGCTTCGTCCTTACCTGATGGCTTCTTCTCCCCCGCACCACAAGACGATGACTCATTCAGGCACATGGAAACCACAGAAGCGATGCATCATGTTCCTGCACGTTCAGGACCCTGGGGGGTGGAGATTTACCCATGAAGCACACAAAACCGACACATCCTCACCCAGTCACTGAGTTGTGCGCCGAAGGGGAACGTCTTTACGCCAGCGCGCTCGGCGCGGGCCGCGTCGCTCGGAGCGACGCCGACGCCGCACCCTGCCTGCTGGAATTCGCGCTCCTGCATCCGGATCCCGACGACGCGAACTGGCTACGGCCGGTTCCCCCCTCGGTGGTGCTCTCCGAGCGGCTGCAGCCGATCGAGCGGGAGATCCAGGAGAAGCGCTCGCTGTCGACCGAACTCACGGCGGCGTTTCAGCCGTTCATGAGCATCAGTGCCCAGATGCCGCCCATCACTCACGCGATCACCGTCCTCGAAGGAGTGAGCCGCATCAACGCGGCGCTCGACAAGGGGATCGCCGAGAGCCGGCGCGAAGTCCTCACGGTGCAGCCCGGTGGCGGGCGTTCGGAGCACCTTCTCAGCGAAGCGCTGGAGCGCAGCAAGCCGCTGATAGAGCGCGGCATCTCCATGCGTACCCTCTACCAGCACACCGTCCGGTACAGCCAGAACACGTTCGCGTACATGGACAAGATGGCAGGGGCCAGGGTCGAGATCCGGACCTTGGAGGAGCTCGTCGAAAGGCTCATCATCGTCGATCACGACGTGGCGTTCATTCCCGCGCAGGCCGGCAACAGCATGGCCCTGGAGCTGCGCCACCCCGGCCTGGTCCAGTACCTGATCAACGTCTTCGAGCATCTGTGGCGCCAAGGCACCCCGCTGGAGGAGGAGATCCAGTACGAGGCCACCCTCGAAGGGATCACCGGCGTGCAGCGCTCGATCGCCAAGCTGCTCGTCGAGGGCCACGTGGACGAGGCGATAGCGCGCCGTCTGGGGATGAACGTACGCACCTGCCGGGCCCACATCGCGAAGATCGCGGCGGCGCTCGGCAGCGGCAGCAGGGCTCAGCTCGGCTATCTCATCGCGCAGTCCGGGATGCTGGAGCAGGACTCGTGAGAGAGCCTCACGGCCGGGATCCCGGCCACGGGCACGGGCACAGCCATGGCCACGGCCACGGCCCCGAGGAACTGTGCCCGGACGGCTCGACGCTCTACGCCCTCGCCCTGCGCGAGGGACGCATCTCCAAGGAACAGGCCGAGCGCGTGCCCTGCCTGCTCGAATTCCGGCTCGTGCGCCCCGACCGGGCGAACGCGCAGTGGTTCAGACCCGTCTCGCCCTCCGTCGCGCTTCCGGGCCTGCTGCGCGGCATCGAGGCGGAGATCGCCCACCAGCGCGAACGCGAGGTGAAGCTGGCGGACGCCTTCCAGCCACTCATCGCCCTGGAAGCACAGCGCGCGTCGGTCCCCGAGAGCCCCATGATCACCGTCCTGCTGAGCCTCACCCGGATCAACGAGGCGATCGCGCGGGCGACCGACGCCTCCTCGCACGAACTGCTCACGGTCCAGCCGGGCGGTTTCCGCTCCCCGGACGTGCTCGACGGCGTGCTCACGCGGGAGCAGGAGCTGCTCGGGCGCGGTGGCCGGATGCGTACGCTCTACCAGCACACGGCGCGCCACGATCCCGCCGTGGCGGCGCATTTCGAACGCCTGGAAGGCGATGTCGAGGTCCGCACACTCGACGAGGTGACCGAGCGCCTCATCCTGCTGGACCGCACCGTGGCCTTCATCCCCGCCAACCCCGACCGCACGGTGGCTCTGGAGATCCGCCATCCGGCACTCATCACGTACCTCGGCACGACGTTCGAGCGGCTCTGGCGGCTCGCGACCCCCCTGTACCCGAACGCGCCGCAGACCGTCACCTCGTCGGGCGGCGTGCCCAGTCGGCAGCGGACCATCGCCGGCCTGCTCGTGGAGGGGCACACGGACGCGGTGATCGCGGAGCGCCTGGGCGTGAACATCCGCACGGTACGGCTGCACATCGCGAAGCTCGCGGCGACGCTGGGGAGCGAGAGCCGGGCCCAGCTCGGCTACCTGATCGGCGAGTCGGGCATCCTGACGCAGGAGCGGTGAACGCGGGAGCGGTGATCGCGGGAGCGGTGATCGCTGGGGAAGGGGACCGGGTGGGGGACCGGTCACCTGGTTACTGAGCTGGCTACTGGAACTGGTTACTGAGCTGGGGGGCTTACTTCAGCCCCGCCTCCGCGCACGCAGCCGCGTACTGCGCCGTGCAGATGTCCTTGATCTTGAGGATGCCGTCCTTCACGACGGTCTCCTTGATGTTGTCCCGCTTCAGCGCGACGACACTCACACTCGCCGTACGGATCTGCTTCGTCGTAGGGCTGTCCGTCCGGTCCATCGCGAGGGCCTCGAACTCGATGGTGCGGCCCTGAGCGACCCGTACGGCCATCTCGGCGGCGGTCGCCGCCTCCTCCGGGTACGGCTTGTAGACGCTCATGTACTGATCGCCCGTCAGAATGCGCTGCACGGCCGCGAGTTCCGCGTCCTGGCCGGTGATCGGCGGCATCTTGGTGAGACCGGCGTCCTTGAGCGCGGCGACGATGCCGCCCGCCATGCCGTCGTTGGCCGAGTAGACCCCGGCGATGTTGGCGGCGCCGATGGAGGCGATGGCCTGCTCCATGTTGGCCTTGGCGTTCTGCGGCTTCCAGGCGACCGTGTCGTACGACTTGGCTATGGTCACGGCCGTCAGCTCCGCGCGCGCGGCTGTCTTGAAGTCGAGGGCGTTCGGGTCGGTCGGCGAACCGTTGATCATGACGATCTTGCTGTTCTTGGTCGCCTTCGAGCCGAGCGCCTGGATGAGTTCCTTGCCCTGGGTCTGGCCGACGAGCCCGTTGTCGAAGCCGACGTAGGCGTCGACCGGGCCCTGCGCGAGACGGTCGTAGGCGATGACGTGGATCCCCGCGTCCTTGGCCCGCTGCACCGCGGCGGTGATCGTCTTCGCGTCGACGGCGTCGACGATGAGGGTGTCCACCTCCTTGGCGATCATCTCGTCCACCTGGCGGTTCTGCAGGTCGGCGTCCTGCCCTGCATTGGCGTAGACCAGTTCACCCTCGCCGTCGGTCAGCTTCGCGATCTGACGCTTGATGTTCGGGTAGTCGAACTTCTCGTAGCGTGCGGTCTCCTTCTCCGGAAGGAGCAGGCCGATCTTGACATCGTTGCCCTTGCGTACGGGTTCGCTGGTGCCGCTGTCCCCGCCGGGCAGCACACCACCGCAGGCCGAGAGCGAGACCACTAGGACGGATGCGACACCGGCGAGGCCGGCGCATCGCATACGCGTGTTCATTACGGATACCTCCCTGACGTGGCCGCGCCGCTGCGGCCGAGGTGGCTCGAAGCCAACTCGGCCGCCCACATCACGTCAAGAGGTGAAGCAACACCGCAACGAAACCGCATCCGTTACTTCCCCACATGAAGCCAGATACATCGAATACCGGACATGTGTACCCGGCGGTAACACCCTTGCCGTCAGATATCGGCCGGTACGCGATCAGTCCTGGGCGGCGGGTACGCGGTCGAGGAACCCGTGCACGGCCCGGATCCGCCCGTCGTCCCCGATCTCGACGACGTCGAACCCGGCGACGGGCGCCGACCCGTCCGCCTCCGACACCAGCTCCCACCCGAACCGGGCGACCCCGTGATGCCCGTCGACCGCCCCGAGCGGCCGGAAGACGAACCCCGGGAACTGCTCGTGCGCGGCCCCGATCACGGCGGCGATCCCCTCGTGCCCCGCGACGTCCGCCAGCGGGTCGGTGTATGTCCCGCCCTCGCTCCAGGCGGCGGCGACAGCCTTGCGGACCGCGTCCGCGTCCGTGGCGTTCCAGGCCTCGAAGTAACGGGCGACGGCGGTCTCGTAGGTGTTCTTCTGCTCGTTGGCGCTCATGGCGTTCGGCCTCCTGAAGTCCGTGTCACTCGTTGGGTGGACCCGGAGCCCGGACGGAGTGCGCCGCCCGGGTTCCGGTGACTTCAGACTGCCGGGCGGGGGTGACGTGGTCGATTACGTCGGAGGTAAGGAAAGGGAGGTGCGGACGGCTTCAGGCGCGGCGGGGGCCGGTGATGGACTCGCCGATGGTGAAGCCCTTGGCGGGGCCTTCCGGGATGACGACGTCGGTGCCGTACGGGACCTGGTGCACGCCTGCCCAGTCCTGCCTGTCGGGGCGGGGCTCGGTCAGGACGGTGACCGTGCCCGGGGCGTCGTGGTCGTCGATGAGCACGTAGACGGGGATGCCGGCGCGGGCGTACTCGCGGCGCTTCTTCACGTGGTCGCGGTCCTGGTTGCGTTTACCGGGAGAGACGACTTCGACGATAAGCCGGACAGCAGCGGCGGTGATGCCGAGACCGTCGGCCGTGACGTATCGATCGGCGTCCCTGGGGACGACGAACAGGTCCGGGACCCATGCGCTGCTCCCGTGCACCACGTTGATGTCATTGCGCGCGACGAAGTCCGTCTCCCTGAGGAAGAAGACGAGTTCGTCACGGAGCAGGTTGATGATCTGGCCGTGGGCAAAGCACCCGGTGGGTGACACCTCAATGGTTCCTTCGATGATCTCGGCGTGGTAGCCCTCAGGGAGTTCCATGGCCTTCCATGCCTGCCACACCACCTTCTCAAGGGTGGTCAGCCCGGCGTCGTGCGACGGAGTCCGGGCCGTCCTGGCGGTCCTGGTGTCTGGCATCGTCCTGGGCCTCTCAGCAGCGAGCGCGGTCATCGTGGCGCACCTCCTTTCCAGTGTGGGCTCGGTGTACATACGGCACAAGCAAGGTGATCGGGATCAGCGTGGCGTCCGGCGGCAGCCGGGGCAGTGGTGGAGGTCCGGGCCGCGGTAGGCGTGGTCGCAGGTGTCGCAGTTGCGGAGGGGGTGGCGGACGGGCGGCGGGATCGTGACCCGTTGGTACGTCGGTGGCCTGGGCGGGAGTTGTGCCGTCAGGCGGTGGGCCAGGAGCGCTGCGGGGCTGCGGATCGGGCGGTCCTGAGGCAGGTCTCTGGTCAGGGCGTGGCGTACGGCGGCGGGGGCCAGGTCGCGTTCCAGCCAGGCGACGACGCCGGGGGCGAGGCGGTCCGTGTCGCGGGTGGAGAGGGTGAGGCGGGAGTCGGCCCGGTGCAGGCCGGCGAGGAGGTCGGTGGCGGCCTGGACGATGCCGGGTAGGGGGCCCAGCTCCGGGTGGGGGACGGCGAGGGGCTTGGGCTTGGTCGGCCTCGGCCGGGGTGGCGGTCCCTCCGCACCGGGCGTGCGTCCTGGCTGGTTGCAGGAGACCGTGCGGGTACGGACCCGGCCGTCGTCCGTACGGCGCCGCTCGCGCCGCAGGTAGCCGTGTTTCTCCAGCTCACGCAGCGCGGCAGCGATCCGCGTCGTGCCCTCCGGGAAGCGGGCGGCGAGCGACCTGACGTCGGCGCGGGACCCTGCCGGGAGGGACTGAATGTGGACGGCGAGCCCGATCGCCAGGCCGGAGAGTTCACGGTGCTGGGCGAGGTGGTTGCCGACGACCGTGAAGCGGGCGTGGTGGCGGGTGTTCTCATGAACGATGCCGTAGCCCTGCCGGGGGTCTTCGGGTGAAGTCCGGGCCGGGGTGTTCGAGCGCGCGTTAGTCTGCTGCGTATCCATAGGGAAGGGCTAGCTTCCTGTGTGGTGAGGCCCTCGCGAATGGGATGCCAGTCCCGGCGGGGGCCGTCACATGTCTTGGGTTGTTGTGCGTTGCTTTGCGTGAGCGTAGGGGGCGCAAAGGGCGCACCCGCAAGCCGAGTTGCCGACCTTCACTCGTCCGTGTCGCGACGGGAGGAGGGGTGGGGCTTGGCCTGGTTCCTTTCCCTCTCAGTCGTTCCTTTGGGGTTGCCGTCCATGTCACCGGCGTACGGGTTTCCGGGCGCCGGTCGTACGAGGTCGAGCTCGGCCCAGACGGTTTTGCGGGGCGCTTCGGCGGGGGTCCCGGTGACACCCCAGCGGTTGGCGAGCGCCGCTACGAGCATCAGGCCCCGGCCGGATTCGGCAGCGGGGGGCGCGTGTTGCGGGTCGGGGGTTCGGTCGCCGCGGGCGTCGGCGACTTCGATCCGCAGGGTGCGTTCAGCCACGTAGACGCTGAGGCGGAAGTCGCGGCCGGGGAGTCGGCCGTGGGTGGCGGCGTTCGTGGCCAGTTCCGCGATGACCAGTGCGGTGGTGTCCAGGTCCAGGGGGAGGGCCCAGGTGCGGAGTTCCTCCACGGCGAGGAGGCGTGCGAGGCGGGCTCCGCGGGGCGTGGGGGACAGCTGGATGTGGAAGTGGCGCCTGGTGCGGGGAAGTCCGGTGATTTCTGGGTTCACGTCACTCAGCGTGGCCGCGCGCCCGTACGCTCGCCTGTGACATGACGGTCACGTATAGCTACTGTCCAGCGTTTGTCCAGGGCTGTACATGGTGTACGCGGCGGTCACCGGGGTCGGCGTTGACGACGGGCGGGAGGTTCGCGGATGAGCGAGGCGACGGAGGGTGACGGGTGGGAGATCGAGCCGGGTGACGAGGAAGGGGCGGCCGTCATGGCCCTGATCGGGCGGCAGTTGCGGGCCTGGCGAGAGGCGGCCGACCTCAAGGCGTCAGAACTCGGAGCGGCGATGGGTTACGGGGAGGGGATCGTCTACAAGGTCGAGGCCGGGACCCGGATTCCCCGGGCCGAGTACCTCGACAAGGCGGACGACGTCCTACAGGCAGGCGGTCACATCAGGGGGATGCAAGGGGACGCGGCCAAGCTGCGGTATCCGAAGAAGGTGCGGGACATCGCCGACACCGAGGCGAGGTCCGTCGAGCTGACGGCCTACTGGACCCACAAGCTGCACGGGCTGCTTCAGACGCCCGAGTACGCACAGGCTCTGTTCTCCATGCGCCGCCCGGCCTTGTCCTCCGAGCAGATCGAGCGGGCCATGGCCGCGCGCACCGCCCGCAAGTCGATCTTCGACCGCGATCCAGTGCCGGCACTCAGCTTCATCCAGGAAGAGGTGACACTGCGGCGACCGATCGGAGGCAGGATGGTGTTGCGACACCAGCTCGAACACCTGGCAGAGCTGGGGCAGTTGCGTACGGTCGAGATTCAGGTGATGCCAACGGACCGCGAGGACCACGCTGGAATGAGCGGCAACATGGAAGTGCTGAAGTTTCGGGACGGGACCGCTATCGGGCGATGTGACGACATGTACGCAGGACGCCCGGTGTCCGACCCGAAGCAACTCCGCAACATCGAACTGCGGTGTGGCACCATCCGGGCTCAGGCTCTCTCTCCAAGGGAATCGCTGACCTTCATCGAGCAAGTGCTGGGAGAACTATGAACCGCAAGTCCACTGTCGGAGGCTCGTCCGAACTGAGCTGGTTCAAGAGCAGCTACAGCAGCGGCGGCGACGAGCCCGACTGTGTTGAGGTCGCCCACACCCGGGACACCGCCCACATCCGCGACTCCAAAAACGCCCAAGGCTCTCAGCTCGCCATAGGGGACTCAGCCTGGGTCCACTTCCTGGAGGCGCTATGAGCGCGGCCGAACTGGCATGGCGCAAGAGCAGCTACAGCAGCAACAGCAACGAGCCCGACTGTGTCGAGGTCGCCCACGCCCCCGGCGCCATACACATCCGCGACTCCAAAAACGCACCGGGGCCTCGCCTCAGGGTCGCCCGCTCCACCTGGGCCTCGTTCATCGGAGGGGTCAGCTCTCGAACTCCGTGAGGTCGATCGCGTACAGGCGGAAGCCATCCGTGTCGCCGGTTCGGGTCAGGCCCAGTTTGCTCAGCACCTTGGGTGAGGACGTGTCGCCCTCACCCACCGCCGCGACCACGCGGTCGATGCCGCGGTCCTGGAGGGCGAACTCCAGGGACGCCTGCGCCGCCTCGGAGGCGTAACCCTGGCCCCAGAACTGGCGGGCCAGGCGCCACTGGACGCCGATGTGGCCGGCGATCTGGGGCGGGGCGACGGGAACGTACAAACCCACCGCACCGGCCAGCTCGCCGGAGCCGAGGAGTTCGACGGCGAAGAGGCCGAAGCCCTCGTCGTCCCATTCGTCCTCCCAGCGCTCGATGTCCTCGGCGGTCTCGTCGAGTGAGCGCGGGGCGCCGTCGCCGATGTACTGCATGACGGCCGGGTCGGCCTGGATGTCGGCGAGGGGCGCGAGGTCGTCGTCGGGGGACCAGCGGCGCAGGAGGAGACGGGGAGTGCGGATCTCGGTCATAGGGCCCATCCTGCATCACCCGCCCCTTCTCACCCTCCTCAGAAGTGTGCTGCCATGTCCCCGTACCGAGGAGACCCGGGGGGGGACGACTTGAGCGGTAAGAAGAAGACAGGCACGCGGCGGCGAAGAGTCCGCAATCTCGTCTGTCTGGTGATCGGCGTGCTGGTGCTCGGCGCGGTCACCTGGCTGGCGGGGGCCATGGCCAACAACGAGCGGGTCACCAGGATGTGGGTGAGCGCGCAGGTGGCCAAGGACGGCAGTGCCCGCATCACCGAGGTGATCGACTACGACTTCGGGCACCCGCTGGAGGGGAAGCACGGTATCTACCGGGATATTCCGGGCCTGACCTACGACGTCGAGGACGAGGACGTCAGCGTCACGATGGACGGCGCCCAGGTCCCGTACGAGCTGACGTACGGCGAGACGTCGGACCGGAGCATCCGGATCGGCGACGCGGACCGGACGGTCGACGGGCTCCACCGCTACCGGATCACGTATCCGCTGCCGGACGTCGTCAAGAAGGGCAAGCTCGCCTGGGACGCGGTCGGCACGGGCTGGCAGGTCGACCTGCGCGAGGTGGAGGTCCATGTCGCGAGCTCGAACCGCTGGTTCGGGTCCCGGTGTGTGCGGGGCAAGACCGGGTCGACCCAGAGGTGCCGGGCCGATCAGTCCTACGTGGATCAGCCCACCCCCGGCCATCTCGTCGCCCGCTTCGGAGAGATCGGGTCCGGGCACGGGGTCACGCTGTACGGCGCCGTCGACGGACGGTCCGTGAGTGATGTCGTCAAGGCCGTCCGGCCCACCCCGCCCGCGAGCGCGCGGCCCGACGCCGAACCGGCGCCCGACCCGTTCCGGACGGGTCTGACCGTGGCCACGATCGCGCTGGGCTGCGGCCTGTTGACCATCGTCCCGCTGCGTCTGCTCGGCCGCGACCGCCGCCCCGCAGACCTGAAGCGGCCGACCGCCGAGGGAACACCACCCGCCGGGCTGACCCCGGAGCAGGGCGGCATGATCCTCACCGAACGCGTCGAGCCGCACATCCAGGTCGCATGGCTGCTCGGCGTGGCGGCCCGCAGGCACATCAAGGTGACGGGCAGCGGTCAGCACCCCACGCTGCAACGCACCCCGGGCCGCGCGGGGGTGCCGGACGAGGACACCGCGGCCGTACTCGACGACATGTTCGCGGGCGGTCGCAGGGAGTTCGTCCTGGGCGTGTACGACCCGTTCTTCCAATCGGCCTGGCGTTCGCTCGCCACCCGGCTCAGCGAGTGGCAGCGCACCAGCGATCTCTGGGACCCGGCCGCCGAACGGCGCGAACGCGTCGCCGCGCGGTACGGGTTCTTCGCGGCGCTGGCGGGTCTCGTCGCCGCCATCGTCGGCAGCGGGCTCATCAGTTTCGTCAACGCGGCGGGCCGCCCGGTCGCGGCCACGGGCGCGGTGCTCGCGGGGGTGGGCATGGCGCTGTTCCTGTTCGCGTGGGAGCTGAAGTCCCGTACCGGCAGGGGCGCGGCCCTGCGCGCCCAGCTGGAGTCGTTCCGGGACTGGCTCGCCGAGGCGCCCCCGCGGGCCGCCGAGGACGCCGAACGGCTTGAGCAGCTCACGGCGTGGGCCGTGGCGCTGGGTGTGGCCGAGCGCTGGGAACGCTCCATCGCCGACACCACGACGGCCCCGGCCGCCGGCAGAGGCACCCGCTCGGCCACCCTGTCCTGGCTCGGCCCGGCCCTCGCGGTGAGCCTCGTCGCCGCGACGACGGCCTCCGCGACGGCACCGTCCTCCAGCGGGTCGGGCGGGAGCGGCGGATCGAGCGGCGGCGGCGTCGGCGGCGGCACGGGCGGAGGCGGCGGCGGGTCCTGGTGACGTCCGGGGCGGGGCCATCGCCCTGCCCCGCTCAAGGCCGGCTGACGCCCGGCCCACGCGATGCGGCCCGGCGCAAACCGCTCGCGCGCCGGGCCGCCCCTCGCTCTCCCACCGCCGAGTGCCCCGGCGGGGCCACCCCATGCCCGTAATCCGCGACGCATACGAGATGCATGCGAAAGGGGCCCGGAGTCGGTCCATCGACTCCGGGCCCCTTTCCACTGTTCCCAGCGGAGAGTTACTGCTCAGGCGAGCGCTTCGGCCGCCACACCACCAGCGCGCTCGTCTGCTGGACCTCCTGGTACGGGACCAGGTCGCGGCGGTACGAGGCGTGGACCGCCGCCTCGCGCTGCTGCATGGCGGCCGCGGCGCCGTCCACCGCGGCGGAGAGTTCCGCCACGCGGGACTGGAGCGCGGCGACCTGGTTCTCCAGCTCGATGATGCGCTTGATGCCGGCGAGGTTGATGCCCTCGTCCTGCGACAACTGCTGGACGGTGCGCAGCAGTTCGATGTCGCGGGCCGAGTAGCGGCGGCCGCGCCCGGCCGTGCGGCCCGGGGAGACCAGGCCGAGACGGTCGTACTGGCGCAGCGTCTGCGGATGGAGGCCGGAAAGCTGGGCCGCCACCGAAATGACGTACACCGGGGTCTCTTCGGTGAGTTCGTACGGGTTCGCGCGACGCCGGCCGTCCATCTCGCTCAAGCTCCCTTCGCGGCCTGGAACAGTTCTGCCCGTACATCGGTGTCCTCAGTCGCCTTGCGGTACGACTCGAGGGCCGAGCGGGCCTCGTCGGAAAGGTCCTGCTCCTGGGGGACGGCCACCTCGACCGTCACCAGGAGGTCTCCGCGCGTGCCGTCCTTGCGGACGGCGCCCTTGCCGCGGGCCCGCATCGTCCGCCCGTTCGGCGTGCCCGCGGGCAGCTTGAGGGTGACGGCGGGACCGCCGAGGGTCGGCACCTTGACCTCACCGCCGAGCGTCGCCTCGGTGAACGTGACGGGCACGGTCACCGTGAGGTTGTCGCCCTTGCGGCCGAAGACGGGGTGCGTGTCGACGTGGACCACTACGTACAAGTCGCCCGCGGGCCCGCCCCGTTCACCGGGGGCGCCCTTGCCGCGGAGGCGGATGCGCTGGCCGTCGGAGACACCGGCAGGGATGCGCACCTGCATCGTGCGGGAGGACTTGGCGCGGCCCGAGCCCTTGCAGACCTCGCAGGGGGTCTCGGCGATGAGGCCGCGGCCCTTGCAGTCCACGCACGGGTCGGTGAGGGAGAAGCCGCCACCGCCGCCCCGCGAGACCTGCCCGGTGCCGACGCAGGTCGGGCACACGCGCGGCGTGCCGTTCTTGTCGCCGGTGCCGGAACACGCCTTGCAGGGGGACTGCGAGGACATGCGCAGCGGGACCGTCGCGCCGTCCACCGCCTCGGTGAAGCTCAGCGACACCTCGGACTCGATGTCCTGGCCCCGGCGCGGCTGGGTACGGGTGCCCGCACCGCCGCCGCCCCGGTTGAACAGGCCGCCGAAGACGTCGCCGATGCCGCCGCCGAAACCGCCGGAGCCGCCCTGGCCCTGGCCCTGGGCGCCGCCTCCGAAGAGGTCGCCCAGGTCGAAGTTGAACGATCCGCCACCGCCGGCGCCGGGCCCCGGACGGAACCCGCCGTTGCCGAACAGCGTGCGCGCCTCGTCGTACTCCTTGCGCTTCTTGGGGTCCCCGAGGACGTCGTTCGCCTCGGAGATCTCCTTGAAGCGCTCCTCCGCCTTCTCGTTGCCCTTGTTGGCGTCGGGGTGGTTCTCCCGGGCGAGCTTGCGGTACGCCTTCTTGATCTCGGCGTCGGTGGCGTCCTTGGGGACGCCGAGGACCTTGTAGTAGTCCTTCTCGATGAAGTCCTTGGTACTCATCGGCCTCGACGTCCCTCCTCACGCACGTCAGTACTTACTGCCCTTGCTCCGCAGATCACGTCAGCCCTCGTCCGGGCCACCGCTCTCCTTCTCGGCGTCCGCCTCGGGCGCGTCGGCCGTCTCGGACGCGCCGGACTGGGCGCCCGGCTGCGGTTCGGCGACGGCCACCCGCGCGGGGCGGATGGTGCGGTCACCGATCTTGTAGCCCGGCTGCAGGATCGCCACACAGGTCGTCTCGGTGACGTCCGGCGCGTACGAGTGCATCAGGGCCTCGTGGATCGTCGGGTCGAAGGGCTCGCCCTCCTTGCCGAACTGCTGGAGGCCCAGCTTGGCCGAGACCGTCTCGAGCGACTCGGCGACGGACTTGAAGCCGCCCACGAGTTCGCCGTGCTCACGGGCGCGGCCCACGTCGTCGAGGATGGGCAGCAGCTCGGTCAGGAGGTTCGCGACGGCGATCTCCTTGACCGTGACACGGTCCCGCTCCACACGACGCCGGTAGTTCTGGTACTCGGCCTGCAGGCGCTGGAGGTCCGCGGTGCGCTCGCTGAGCGCGGAACGGACCTGGTCCAGCTGGGCCGTCAGACCGGCATCCTGCGCGGATGCCTTGCTAGCGTCCCCTGCCGGGGCCGCCGGGCCCTCCTGCGCGGAGGGCTCGGCGGACTTCGGCGCGGCGTCGTCGGTGGCGCCGGAGGGGACGTCAGGCTGCTCGGCGTTCTCGCCGGTGCCCGGGGTCTCCTCCGTCATCAGGCGGCGCCACCCTTCTGGTCCTTCTCGTCGTCGACGATCTCGGCGTCGACGACGTCGTCGTCCTTGGACATGTTCGGACCGGCCTCGCCGCCGGGGGCAGCGCCCTCGGCACCGGCGGCCTGCGCGTCCGCGTACATGGCCTGCCCGAGCTTCTGCGAGACGGCGGCGACCTTCTCCGTGGCGGTGCGGATCTCGGCCGTGTCCTCGCCCTTGAGCTTCTCCTTCAGCTCGGTGACGGCTTCCTCGACCTCGGTCTTCACGTCACCGGGGACCTTGTCCGCGTTGTCCGCGAGGAACTTCTCCGTCTGGTAGACGAGCTGCTCGCCCTGGTTGCGCGACTCGGCGGCCTCGCGGCGGGCGTGGTCCTCCTCCGCGTACTTCTCGGCCTCTTCGCGCATCCGGTTGACCTCGTCCTTCGGCAGCGAGGAGCCACCGGTGACGGTCATCTTCTGCTCCTTGCCCGTGCCGAGGTCCTTGGCCGTGACGTGCATGATGCCGTTGGCGTCGATGTCGAAGGCGACCTCGATCTGCGGGACACCGCGCGGGGCCGGCGGCAGGCCGGTCAGCTCGAACATCCCGAGCTTCTTGTTGTACGCCGCGATCTCGCGCTCGCCCTGGTAGACCTGGATCTGCACCGACGGCTGGTTGTCCTCGGCCGTCGTGAAGATCTCGGAGCGCTTGGTCGGGATCGTGGTGTTGCGCTCGATGAGCTTCGTCATGATCCCTCCCTTGGTCTCGATACCGAGCGACAGCGGGGTGACGTCGAGGAGCAGGACGTCCTTGACCTCGCCCTTGAGGACACCGGCCTGCAGGGCGGCGCCGATGGCGACGACCTCGTCCGGGTTCACGCCCTTGTTGGCCTCGTTGCCGCCCGTCAGTTCCTTGACGAGGTCGGCGACGGCGGGCATACGGGTCGAGCCACCGACGAGAACGACGTGGTCGATCTCGGAGAGCTGGATGCCCGCGTCCTTGATGACGTTGTGGAACGGCGTCTTGCAGCGCTCCAGGAGGTCGGACGTGAGCTGCTGGAACTGGGCGCGCGTGAGCTTCTCGTCCAGGTGCAGCGGGCCCTCGGCGGACGC
Organism: Streptomyces sp. NPDC016845; assembly: GCF_044332585.1. Lineage (NCBI taxonomy): Bacteria > Bacillati > Actinomycetota > Actinomycetes > Kitasatosporales > Streptomycetaceae > Streptomyces > Streptomyces sp. NPDC016845. The sequence continues at coordinate 257,245 of NZ_JBIRPI010000005.1, forward strand.
CGTGATGTAGGGCAGGTTGATCGTGGTCTCGGTCGAGGACGAGAGCTCGATCTTCGCCTTCTCGGCGGCCTCGCGCAGACGCTGGAGCGCCATCTTGTCCTTGGCGAGGTCCACGCCGTGGCCGTTGTTGAACTGCTTGACCAGGTAGTCGACGACGCGCTGGTCCCAGTCGTCACCACCGAGGTGGTTGTCACCGTTGGTGGCCTTCACCTCGACGACGCCGTCGCCGATCTCCAGGAGGGACACGTCGAACGTGCCGCCACCGAGGTCGAAGACGAGGATCGTCTGGTCGTCCTTGTCGAGGCCGTACGCGAGGGCGGCGGCCGTCGGCTCGTTGACGATGCGCAGCACGTTCAGGCCCGCGATCTCGCCGGCCTCCTTCGTGGCCTGGCGCTCCGAGTCGTTGAAGTACGCCGGGACGGTGATGACCGCGTCGGTCACCTTCTCGCCCAGGTAGGACTCCGCGTCGCGCTTCAGCTTCTGCAGGATGAAGGCGCTCATCTGCTGCGGGTTGAAGTCCTTGCCGTCCAGGTTGATCTTCCAGTCAGTGCCCATGTGGCGCTTGACCGAACGGACCGTCCTGTCGACGTTCGTGACCGCCTGGCGCTTGGCGACCTCGCCGACGAGCACCTCACCGTTCTTGGCGAAGGCGACGACGGACGGCGTGGTCCTGGCGCCCTCGGCGTTGGTGATGACGGTGGGCTCGCCGCCTTCGAGAACGCTGACGACGGAGTTAGTCGTGCCCAGGTCGATGCCGACCGCACGTGCCATTTCGATTCCTCCAGCTGATACTTGAGTGGAACTGACTCAAGACTGCAACATCACCCCCCTCCCCGTCAACAGACATGAGCCGGGCCCACTCAACTTTTATCTCACCCTTATCGGCAGTCTTGCGTCGCACCCACTCTGACCAGCGCCTCCGCGAAGACGCCGGCGCTGAGACCTCTGCGAAGGAGACCTCGTGGAACTGCCCCGGGTGCCCGTCGTAGCCGTCCTGATGACCACCCACAACCGCCGCGCCGACACCCTCGCCGCGCTCGACGCCCTCGCCGCCCAGCGCGATCTGCCGCCCGGCACGCGCGTACGCGTCCATCTGGTCGACGCGGGCTCGACGGACGGGACGGCCCGCGCCGTGCGCCGCGCCCACCCCGACGTCCAGGTCACCGTCGTCGACCCCGACGTCTACTGGGGCCACGGCATGCGCCTGGCCAGCCGCAACAGCCGCGCGGCGGGCAGCTGCGAGCCCACGCACCAGCTCTGGCTCGACGCCGGCGTACGGCTCGCGCCGGACGCCCTCGCCCACCTGCTGGACGTGTCGGGCGGGTTCGAGGAGGAGGCGGTGATCGTGGGCGCGGTCCGCCAGGAGGGCACCACCACGCACTCGGGCCGCCGTCGCGACGGCCGCGCCCTCACCCTCGTCGAACCGGGTGCCCGCCCCGAGCCCTGCGACACGTACGACGGTGACGTGGTCCTGCTCCCCTGGGCCGTGCGCGAGCGCGTCGGCGACATCGACAAGGTCTTCCGCCACGGCATGGGCGACTACGACCACGGGTTCCGCGCCCGCCGCGCCGGCATCCCTGCCTACGTCGCCCCGCGCCACGTCGGCGACCGCCCGCCACCGCCCGCTCCGCCCGGCTCCAGCGAGCCCGGCGTCCCGCTCTGGCAGTGGTGGGTCTACTGCTGGCGCCATACGGGCGTCAGGGCGCCGGTGCTCATGGTGTCGCCGTACGTGGTGACGGTGGCCCGTTCGCTGGCTACGGGGCGGGCGGCGCCGTAGCGATCAGCCCCGCGTAGAGCCGTTCCACCCGTTCGGCCCAGGCCGCTTCCCCGTATTTCTTCGCATGCACGCCGCGGCAGTGCTCGCGCAGGGTCGGGAAGATCCGGTCGGCGGCGTCGAGCGCGGCGGGAAGCGGGGCGTCCCAGCCGGTCACCGTGCCGGTGCCGTCGGCGCGAACTGCGCGGGGCGCCGCCGACCCCTCGAAGGCGAGGACGGGCAGCCCGGCCGCCAGCGCCTCCGGGTAGAAGAGGGGGACCGTGCCCGTACGCCACCGGCCAGGGAGGACGAGGCCGCGGTAGCCCGGCAGCGCGCGCCGCAGCACCGGACGGGTGGCTTCGCCGAGGAACCGTACGGAGGCGGGGGCGGCGGCCCGGCACGCCTGTTCCAGCGGTCCCGTGCCGAGCACGTCGAGGCGCCGGCCGGCGGGCCAGCGGCGTACCAGGTCGAGGACGTTCTCCTCGGCGGCGAGCCGCCCGGCGCAGACCCAGACGTCACCGCCCGGGGAGCTCTCGGCCGCCGGGACGCAGTGCGGCAGCACGGTGATGCGCTCCGGGGGGAGCCCCGCCCGCTCGTACGTCTCCCGGCCCAGCTCCGACGGCACAATCACCCGGTCGGCACGGCGCAGCAGCGGGTCCGTCCGGGCGCCGCCCCGCCCGCCCCGGGTGAACGGCAGCCGGCGGGCGCGCGGCGGTCCGGGCTCGGGCAGCGTCGCCACCAGCGGCCCGGTCCACTCGGGGAGCCGGGCGCGGCCGAACCCGGGGGACAGCTGATGGACGTGGACCACGTCGGGCGCGAACGCGCGCAGCACGGAAAGAGGGTCCCGGCCGAGCCCGGCGGCGACGAGCCGCACCTCGTGCCCGGCGCCGCCGAGCGCGAGGGCCTGGCCGAGAACGGCCTCGTCCGCGTCGCCGCCGGAGCCGGTCGCCGCGCCGAAGCTGGGGCCGAAGTTCTGGACGAGGTTGTTGTGGCCGAAGTTGTGGACGAGCGCGATCTTCACGCGAACACCGCCGGTGGCCGGCCGGTGAACCCGGACCCGCCCCCGGCCGCACCCCCGGTCCGGACGAGCAACAGGTCCGCGCCGAACTCTCCGGCCCCCTCCAGGACCTGGCCGAGCTCGGGCCCCGCCTCGACCTGGAGCAGTACCCGTTCCCCCGGCGCCACGACCTCCTCCCAGACCTCGTCGAGCCGGCGCATCCACGTACCGTCGCGGTGTCCGAGGGCATAGGGCAGCACGCGCCAGTCCAGGTCACGGGCGGCGGCCCGGCGTACGGGGGCCCGCTCCCCGCCGAACGGTTCGAAGGAGACGATCCGCCCCCGGTAGCCGCGACGCCGCAGCGCCCGTCCGAACGCCCCGTCCTGCCCGCCCGCGTCGAGCACCAGGTCGATCTCGCAGTGGGCGAGGTACCGCACCAGCTCTCGCATCCGGCTGAAGCGCGCCATGACGTCTGCTCCCTTGCGTGCGGCGTTGCGGCCTTGCGTCGCGTTGCGGCGTTGCTTTGCGGCGTGTGAAGCCCCACACAAGCTATCCGTTATGTCCGCATTTGCAGCGAATAACACGATCCGCCACCGGCGGAAGCGTGGCGAGGTGCCCGACGCGGGCCGTGGCGAGGGTGCCCTCAGCGACGCAGATCACGACCCGGCCGACTACATTGCGATCGCGTAAGTGGGTAGTCTCAGACGGACTGCATAAGTTACCGCTTAGTAATCACCAGTACCGTTCGAGTACGTCAAGAAGAGACCACCTCGCAGGCCCGAGGAGCCCCCAAATGCAACTCGCCGCGATCATCGTGTCGCTGGTTCTGATCGTGGTCGGCGTGGCCCTGTTCGCCCGCGCCCTCCTGCAGATCTACAACTTCATGCGGCTCGGCCAGAACGTGCCGAAGGGCACCCGCACCGACGAGCCCGGCCGGCGCACCGTCACCGTGGCCCGGGAGTTCCTCGGCCACACCCGGATGAACCGCTGGGGCGTCGTCGGTGTCGCGCACTGGTTCGTGGCGGTGGGCTTCTTCTCGCTGCTGCTGACGATCGTCAACGCCGTCGGCCAGCTCTTCCAGGCCGACTGGCTGCTTCCGGTCATCGGCGAGTGGGCGCCGTACAACGTCTTCGTCGAGTTCATCGGCACGATGACGGTCCTCGGGATCCTGGTCCTGATCGTCATCCGCCAGCTGAGCCTGCCGAACAAGGCGGGCCGCAAGTCCCGCTTCGCCGGCTCCAACTTCGGCCAGGCGTACTTCGTCGAGGCCGTCATCCTCATCGTCGGCGTCTGCATCTTCATGCTGCACGCCCTCGAAGGCGCCCAGCACCACGTGGACAGCTACGAAGCGTCGTTCTTCATCTCGTACCCGGTGATCGACTGGCTCGAGGGCATGGACGTCTCCACGCTCCAGAACCTCACCTACTTCTTCGCCGGTCTGAAGATCGCGACCTCGTTCATCTGGATGATCACGGTCGCCCTGAAGACCGACATGGGCGTCGCCTGGCACCGCTTCCTGGCCTTCCCGAACATCTGGTTCAAGCGCAGGGCCGACGGTGACACGGCGCTCGGCGAGCTGCTGCCGATGACCTCGCGGGGCGAGCCGATCGACTTCGAGGACCCGGGCGAGGACGACGTCTACGGCGTCTCCCAGATCGAGCACTTCTCCTGGAAGGGCCTGCTCGACTTCTCCACCTGCACCGAGTGCGGCCGCTGCCAGTCGCAGTGCCCCGCCTGGAACACCGGCAAGCCGCTCTCCCCCAAGCTCCTCATCATGTCGCTGCGCGACCACGCGCACGCCAAGGCGCCGTACCTGCTCGCGGGTGGCGGCAAGTCGATGGAGGGCGAGGAGAAGGCGACCGAGGAGCAGCTCAAGGACGTCCCGGCGGCCGCCCTGGCGGAGGCCGAGCGCCCCCTGATCGGCACCCTCGAGGAGAACGGCGTCATCGACCCGGACGTCCTGTGGTCCTGCACCACCTGCGGCGCCTGCGTCGAGCAGTGCCCGGTCGACATCGAGCACGTCGACCACATCGTCGACATGCGCCGCTACCAGGTGATGATCGAGTCCGCGTTCCCGTCCGAGGCGGGCACGATGCTCAAGAACCTGGAGAAGAAGGGCAACCCCTGGGGCCTCGCCAAGAAGCAGCGCCTGGAGTGGCTCAAGGAGCTCGACTTCGAGGTGCCGGTCGTCGGCAAGGACATCGAGGACCTCACCGAGGTCGAGTACCTGTACTGGGTCGGCTGCGCGGGTTCGCTCGAGGACCGCGCCAAGAAGACGACGAAGGCCTTCGCCGAGCTGCTCAACATCGCGGGCGTGAAGTTCGCGATCATGGGCGGCGACGAGAAGTGCACCGGTGACTCCGCCCGCCGCCTCGGCAACGAGCCGCTCTTCCAGCAGCTCGGCCAGGAGAACGTCATGTCGCTGAACATGGCCTTCGGCGAGGAGTACGACGACGACGGCAAGGTCACCGCCGAGTCGAAGAAGCCGAAGACCGCGAAGAAGATCGTCGCGACCTGCCCGCACTGCCTCAACACGATCGGCAACGAGTACCCGCAGATCGGCGGCGACTACGAGGTCATCCACCACACGCAGCTGCTCCAGCACCTGGTGGACGAGGGCAAGCTCACCCCGGTCACCCCGGTCGAGGGCATCATCACCTACCACGACCCGTGCTACCTGGGCCGCCACAACAAGATCTACTCCCCGCCGCGCGAGATCATCGCCAACGTGCCCGGTCTGCGCAACGAGGAGATGCACCGCCACAAGGAGCGCGGCTTCTGCTGTGGCGCGGGCGGCGCGCGGATGTGGATGGAGGAGCGGATCGGCAAGCGCATCAACAACGAGCGTGTCGACGAGGCCCTCTCGCTCAACCCGGACATCGTCTCCACGGCCTGCCCGTTCTGCCTCGTCATGCTGACCGACTCGGTCAACGGCAAGAAGAACGACGGCAAGGCGAAGGAGTCCGTCCAGGTCGTCGACGTGGCCCAGCTGCTGCTCGACTCCGTCAGGACACCCTCCGACAACCCGCCCCCGGCGGGCGAGACGGAGACCGAGGACGCGCCGGAGCCGGAACCGGTGAAGTAGCGGCCCCCGCTCAGTAGTTGAAGGGCACCCCGTCATGGCGACGGGGTGCCCTTCTTGTATGCGCGCGTACAACCCTTGTAGCTCACAACGAGTCTCCTCTGCGCCGGACGGTGGACGACCCTGGGGACAACCCCCGGCAAACGCCCACCGAACGGCACGTCACCGACGCCGGATGCCCGCCACGCATCCCCTCAACAGCGCAGGAGCCAGCCACACCATGGACCGCCCCAGACGTACCGCCTCCCTCCGCCTCCTCACGGCGACGGCCGCGGCTCTCACCCTCACCGGCGGCCTGTTCGTCGCCACGGCAGGACCGGCCACGGCGGCGACGCCGGGCGTCGCGGAGTCCGACGCGGACTTCAACGGGGACGGCCTCGCCGACACCGCCGTCTCGGCCCCGGTCGCCTACGTGAACGGCCGCGGCGGAGCCGGCCAGGTCGTCGTCCTGTACGGGGGCGGAAAGCGCGCCCTCATCAGCCAGAACACCGCGGGCGTCCCCGGCGGCGCCGAGGCCGTGGACAACTTCGGCTTCGCCACCGCCTACGGCGACTTCGACGCCGACGGCTTCGACGACCTGGCCGTCGGCACACCCGGCGAGGACGGCACCGCAGACCCCGACAGCGGCACCGTGGCCATCCTGTGGGGCTCCGCCCAGGGCCTGACCAGCGGCACCACCGTCTCCGACCCGCGCCCCGCGAGCCACGACTGGTTCGGCTACGCGCTGGAGGCCGGCGACTTCGACGGCAACGGCAAGGACGACCTGGCCGTCGGCACGCCCAACTCGACCACCGTGGACATCGTCCGGGGCGGCGCGCGCACCAACACGCTGGGCGGCGCGTACACCGTGCGCTTCCCCGGGATGAGCGGCGAGAACGTCCTCAACAACCTGCACTCCGGCGACGTCGACGGCGACGGCAAGGACGACCTCCTGACCAACGGCTACGAGAAGACCTCCGCCGCCAACAACGCCAACTACTACCTGCCCGGCACCGCGTCCGGCGTCAGGGCGACCGGAGCCGTGAAGCTGCCCGCCGGGATCATCACCGACGTCGGCGACGTCGACAGCGACGGCAAGGGCGACATCGTCTTCGGCCTGGAGTGGGACAACGGCACCGTCCCGCGCAGCCAACTCGGCGGCGCCGTCCTGATCGCCCACGGCACCGCGAACGGCCCGGACCTCTCCGGCATCCAGACCATCGACCAGGACACCGCGGGCGTCCCCGGCGCCGGCGAGAAGGGCGACGACTTCGGCGGCGAGCTCGACCTCGGCGACATCGACGGCGACGGCCACCTCGACCTCGTCGTCGGCGCGCGCGGCGAGGACCTCGCGGACGTCAGCAACGCCGGGGCGATCGTCGTCCTGTACGGCGCCAAGGACGGCTCCGGGATCACGGGCGCGGGCGCCGGGTTCTACAGCCAGGGCACCCCGGGCGTGCCGAACTCCAACGAGAAGGACGACAAGTTCGGCACCGACGTCCACATCGACGACCTCGACGACGACGGCCGCGGCGACGTCGTCGTGGGCGCCAACGGCGAGAACGGGTACAACGGCGCGGTCTACTCCCTGCACTCGAACGCGGACGGCACGCTGTCCGCGTCCGCGGGCATCTACACGTCCACGGTCGGCATCTCCGCCACCGGCTCCGCACAGTTCGGCGTCAACTTCGCCGACTGACGCCGGGGCCCCGGGGACCCCTTAGGGGATGTCACAGCTCAGCCCCAATGCCGGGCCCGGGCGCCGGGCCCGGCATCCCGCCCGCGGAAACCAGGTACGTTCGAACCGTGGCTGGATTCAGGAACGGACGCGGCCGGGACAACCGCGAAGCGCCGCAGGGGCCCCCGCAGCATCGCGGGGGCCAGCACGGAGGTCAGTACGGCGGCCAGTACGGCGGCCAGTACGGGGCTCAGCAGCAATGGCCCCAGGCCGGCAACGGCCACGTACAAGGGCATGGCCAGGGTCACGGGCAGGGCCGCGGGCACGGTGAGCCGGAGTACTTCGGCGACCCCGGCACGCCCCAGTACCCGCAGGGCGGCGGCCACGACCCGTACGCGGCCAACAACCCGGGCCACACCCAGGCGTTCTCGGTGCACGCCGACGACGCCTACACCCAGGGCGCCACGTACCAGGCGGGCGCGGCGGCCCCCGGCCCGATCGGTCCCCGCCTGCACTGGAAGCAGTTGCTCAGCGGCGTGATCCTGCGCCCGGCGCCGACCTACCTCCAGATGCGCGACTACGCGATGTGGGTCCCGGCGCTCATCGTCACCTTCCTCTACGGCCTGCTCGCGGTGTTCGGCTTCGACGGCGCCCGCGAGGACGTGATCCACGCCACGCTCGGCTCGGCGATCCCCTACGTCCTGTTCACCGGCGTCGTGATCACGCTCGGCTTCTTCGTGCTCGGCGTGGTCACCCACACCCTGGCCCGCCAGCTCAACGGCGACGGCGCCTGGCAGCCCACCGTCGGCCTCTCCATGCTCATCGCGTCCCTCACGGACGCCCCGCGCCTGATCGTCGCCATGTTCCTCGGCGGCGACGCGCCGTTCGTCCAGATCCTCGGCTGGGTCACCTGGCTCGGCGCGGGCGCGCTCCTCACCACCATGGTCGCCAAGTCGCACGACCTGCCGTGGCCGAAGGCGCTGGCGGCGTCGGCGATCCAGCTGATCGCGCTGCTGTCGATCATCAAGCTGGGCACGTTCTGAGGGAGCGGGGCTCAACACGGGCACAACAAAAGAGGGGCCCTGAGGGCCCCTCTTTCTCGTTGCCCAGCCGGCACTCAGGCGTCGAGGACCTGCCCGGCCCGCTTCACGACGGGCTCCTGCACACTCCACGGGAAGTTGATCCAGTCGTCGGTCCGCTTCCACACGTACTCGCACTTCACGAGCGAGTGGGACTTCTCATAGATGACGGCGGAGCGGACCTCGGCCACGGTGTCGAGGCAGAAGTCGTGAACGAGCTTCAGCGTCTTCCCGGTGTCAGCGACGTCATCGGTGATCAGCACCTTCTTGTCGCTGAAGTCGATGGCGTTGGGAACGGGCGCGAGCATGACGGGCATCTCGAGGGTCGTCCCCACCCCGGTGTAGAACTCCACGTTCACCAGGTGGATGTTCTTGCAGTCGAGCGCGTACGCGAGCCCGCCGGCGACGAAGACACCGCCGCGCGCGATGCTCAGGACGATGTCGGGCTCGTAGCCGTCGTCGGCGATGGTCTGGGCGAGTTCGCGCACGGCGACGCCGAACGTCTCGTAAGTAAGGTTCTCGCGCACGTCACTCATGTCGCTGCTGCTCACACCTGGGTCCGATGGAAATTGAGGAAGGAACGGGAGGCGGTGGGACCGCGCTGCCCCTGGTAGCGCGACCCGTAGCGCTCACTGCCGTACGGGTGCTCGGCGGGCGAGGACAGCCGGAACATGCACAGCTGCCCGATCTTCATGCCGGGCCACAGCTTGATGGGCAGGGTCGCGAGGTTCGACAGCTCGAGGGTGACGTGACCGCTGAACCCGGGGTCGATGAACCCGGCGGTGGAGTGCGTCACGAGCCCGAGCCGCCCGAGCGAGCTCTTGCCTTCGAGCCGCGAGGCGAGATCATCGGGAAGCGAGATGACCTCGTACGTCGAGGCGAGCACGAACTCGCCCGGGTGCAGGATGAACGGCTCGTCGCCCTCGGGCTCCACGAGCCGCGTCAGGTCGGCCTGCTCCACGCTGGGGTCGATGTGCGGGTACTTGTGGTTCTCGAACACCCGGAAATAGCGGTCGAGACGTACGTCGATGCTCGACGGCTGCACCATGGATTCGTCGTAGGGATCGATCCGGACCCGCCCGGCGTCGATCTCGGCGCGGATGTCCTTGTCTGAGAGAAGCACGTAGCGAGGATACGCAGAGCGCGCGAGCCCGCCACAATCGGCTCGGCCCGCGCGCTCTGCGCCTTGCTGGGTCTTTCCGCTACCTGATCACCGCTTGATCACCGCTTACCGGGTCCCACGGGAACGGCATTCCGCAGTCGAGCACAGCGCGGACACCGGATGAGCCGGCCGGGACCGAGACGGTCCGCCTGCTGCATCGGGAACGAAGCGGTGCTGAACACGTGCCCTTCGGCACAACGGACGACGGTGCGCTCCATCGAGTCCATCAAAGTCCCGGAGTCCCTTCCCCACGAGCCATATGGCCAGTTTCCTGGCCGACGACAAACGCCACGTTACGGGATGAAAGGGACGGCATTCCAGGCGGCACTCCGCCCTCGGGCAACCCTCTCGCGGTCCCCACACCGTACGCCTCAACTCCCTTCACCCGCAGTCACATCCACACGCCCCAACGCAGCCGGGCCCCGAGGCACAAGCGCCCGGGACCCGGCATGAGGTAGAGTGACCGCCAGTACGACACCGCTTCGGCGGGGGTACTGCGCGGGTGTAGTTTAGTGGTAGAACATCAGCTTCCCAAGCTGAGAGTGCGAGTTCGATTCTCGTCACCCGCTCCATAGTTTTCGTAGAAGGCCCAGGTCATCGACCGGGGCCTTTTTGCTGTCCGTCACCGGTCACCCGTCGCGTGCCTCATCCGCGCCAAGTGCTTGATCATCCGGCTTCCGTGCCACAGCCCGGCGAGCCTTCCGAACGGTGCGGTCGAGCATGCAGCGCGAACGCAATCCTGCACACGGCCAGCGGTCGCCTCCCGGGCGGCAACTTCCACTCTCCGTCGCGATGACACCGCACATGGTCGCGCTGTCGGTGACGGACGACGGAGGCGCCGGATCGGCCCCCAAGGTCGAGCACCTGAACCAGGAGGCGGAACACGGCCCGGGCCTGGGAATGGTCAGCGTCCCCGCGCACCGGGTCCTGATCCACGACAGCGACCGAGGCCACACGGTCATGGCGGAACTCTTCGTCGGCCTGCGCCCCGAGACCCGCTCGCGCTAGCCGGCCACGGCCCGGCTTCTGGTGCGAGTGCTGGACCGAAGACCTCACCGACACCGAGGGAGCCAGCACTACGGCCCTTACCGGCCTGGCTTCCAATCCGTGTCGAGGATGGCTGCGTGCACAGCGGCGACGATCATCGTGATGGCCAAGACGCCCCCCACCCAGTTCTTGGGGTTGCCGAACACTGACGACAGGACGGCCGAGCCGTAAATGAGCACCGCATAGACGGCCGGAACGATCATGCTGACGACACGCTTCTTGGCCGCTATGAAGAACAACGGCGGCGCCAAAAGGCCAGCCGATAACACAACCACGACAACCCAGATCACCTTGTGCCATATGTTCGCGTACATGCGAGCTCGGATGGGCGCGTTGACGTACGAGTCGCTCATGGTCCCCCCTTGCTTAACCCGACACCCAGTGTGACCCAGCTCACTCGCGAACGCGAGCGTCTTACAACGGATGCCAAGCCAGTCGTCGTCACCGTCTCAGTTCCCGTCTCCTCGTTCGCGATCGGCCGAGGAGGGCACACCGGACGGTGCTCATCTCCACTTGGAGGAGCACAACGGACTCGAAGCGGGCTCCGTGGGCCTGGTCCTGGAGAGATGCGACGACGAATGACGTGTGCCAGACACGTACCAGATAGCGCGGGGAGCCTCGGGAAACACCGGGGTACCGACCCTTCGTCCACCAGGAGTGAGCGCCCCTCCATCGCAGGTCAGGCCCAGAACAAGCCCTAGAATTCCCTTAACTTCCGAAGCTGAGAGTGCGAGTCCGATTCTCGTTGCCCCCTTCCATAGATTGCGTAGCGAAGGCCCAACTCGTCGATCCGGACCTTCTTGCTGCAGGCAAGTGCTCTGCCTACCGCTGTACGTCGGATTAGACCTTCTCCGCGCTCAGGCGCGGTGGGTCGGCAGTGAGAAGAGCGATGTCCTTCACGTCCGACGTCAGGATCGCCACCCGGCCGGGGTGCTACAGGACGGTCGCGCACAGCATCGCGTCGATGGCGTGCTTGTGGCCGTGCAGCCTCGCCGCCCGCAGTAAGGCAGATACGGATTGCGCAACGGTCTGAGCCACCGGCTCAACACTCACGCGGTACGAGTCCAGCGCTGTGCTGCGTCGTTGATCTGCGGATGGACACCTCGACCAGTACCGCCGCCGAGGTGATCACGGGTAGGTCCCCGTCGCGAGCCGCCGTCAGCCACTCGTGGAGTTCGCGGTCTCGCTGTACGGCCTTCGCCAGACTCTCGCTATCCAGAACCAGGGCACCGCGGTCAACGTCGTCGTCAGTCACACACCAGTCACGGCAGTAGAAACGGCATAGCGGGCGGTGAGCTCCGCTCCAGTCGGATCGAGCCGAGCGAGCGCTCGACCATGGCGGCCGGCGCCCTCTCTTACTCTGGGCTTCTTCTCTCGACGCCAAGGAGAGGTCCGCCATGACCAGCACCGAGATCCACACCGTGACCGTCACCGCGCCGGACCCCGAGTGGCTCGCCGGCTTCGTCCGGCAGTTGGTCGGGGACCGGCTCTGTGCCTGTGGGCACATCACCGAGTCCATTCGGGCCGTCTACCGGTGGGAGGGCGAAGTTCATGACGATCGTGAGGCGCATGTGTCCCTGCACACCAGTGCCGGGCGGGTGCCCGAGATCCTGCGGCGGGTGGAGGAGCAGCATCCGTATGACGTGCCGTGCGCCATCGTCAGCACCATGAACGCGGCCCCCTCTTACGCGGCTTGGGTCGATGAGCAGACACAGGGGGAGCCGGCCTGACTCAGGGCGCCACGGCGCCCACCGGCCAAACGTCAGCGACCACCGCGGACACCACCGTCCCGCCGAAGCGGCTCGGTCCCGAGTGCCAGGACTCGGCGATGCAGTCGACCAGGAACAGGCCGCGCCCGTGGGCCTGATCGGCTTCGGCGTGGCGCACCCGTACGTCTGCCGAGACTCCCGCGTTGTGGACGTCGACTCTCAGCGAGGTCCGCACCTTGTACCACTCGACTCGCACCAGCCAAGGCTCAAGCGCCTGCCCGTAAAGGACCGCGTTCGTGACCAGCTCTGAAAGCAGCAGCTCGCAGTCGTCCAGCAAGCACGCCGGATCGTCCGGATTGTAGGGAGCGATGAACCTTCGGAACCACCGTCGAGCCCGAGGAACGGAGTCCGGGGTCGGCTGGAGGAGTATCACTCCGAGCCAGGAGGGGACGGTGCCGCTACAGCCGTCAGGGACCTTGTCCATCCGCGTTCACTCCTTGCCGTGGCCGCTGCCGCGCGGGTCGGGACGTGCCGACTCGGCGTGCCGCATATGAGGCGTCTTCGACGGTCCGATCTGGGCGCCGGGTAGGGCCCTTGTGGCGTCCTGCACTCGCGTTCAGCACATGTCCACCAGGTGGCCTTAGCCACTTTGTGGATGGTGGCGTTAGCCACTTTCGTCGCGCAAGCGGATCGCCGCAACTCACCCCATCAGGTGAGTGGATATTCCTGCTCGAAGGCCCACCGGTGAGGCGGATAGGTGGCCTCGGCGAACTCCAGAGGTCGGTCCTCCATGTCGAGCACGAGGTGTTGCAGTACCAACACGGGCTCGCCTTCTCGCAGTTGCAGGTCGGTGGCTTCGGCGTCGGTCGCCGGCCTGGCGCACATGCGGTCCTCGGCGTAGCTGCCTTGCCGGCCTGTCGCGGACTCGACGTACAGCAGGGTGCCTTCCTGGATGCGGTCCAGTTCCAGCAGTTTCGGTGCCCGTTGGCCGACAGCCGGGGCGAACCACGAAGTGGACAGTGCGACGGGGCCGTCCTGGTTGTGGGTGATGCGTCGTCGTTGCACCGCTCGGCGGTCCTTCACCAGGCCGAGGGCGTCGGCGACGTGGTCCGGTGCGTCCATCCATCCGGCCGACGTGATGACCGCGTACTCACCGGGCGCGTAGATCTTGCCGGTCTTTCGTGCACGGCCGTACAACTCCCGTGCGCGGCGGTTGATCTCCAGGTTCCGTACGTACGTGCCCGACCCTTGCCGCTTCTCCACCAGCCCCTGGTGACTCAGCGCCTCAAGTGCCCGCGCCGCCGTCGGTCGGGAGATCTTCCAGTCCGCGGCCAACTGTCGCTCCGAGGAAACCTCGTCCCCCGGACGCAGGTCTCCCCGCAGGATCTGGTCGCGGAGGTAATGCGCGACCTGGAGGTACTTCGGCTGGGTCTCCTCAATCTGAGGCATGTGCTGTGCCCTCCTCACGCCGAGTGGCTAGAGCCTTTTGCCACTATAGGGCGAGTGGTTGTCGGGGTTCCGCGTACCGTGAGCGGCATGACGCGCTTGATCGTCGCGGCCGGGGGCGGGGGTGACGCTGTTGCCGCCGCGATGTTGCATACCGCTCTGTACGGGCAGGCTGAGTCAGCGGTGATCTTCACGTATGCGTGGGAACGTCTGCTGGTCGACCCGGTGGCTGGTCCGAGGGGGCCTCAGGATTTTCTCGGTCTCGAACCGAGTACCCCGGCCGTGTGGTTCGTGCCGTCGGGTGCCCGACCGATTTCGCCCGTGGGGTCCACCCTTCCGCGGCTCGCGGCGGAACTCCCGCACTCGTTCGCTCTGATCGACCCCCGGCACGGCGTCGAGGGGATCGCGCGGCAACTGGGGCAAATTGTGCACCACTTGTCCCCCTCGTCCGTGGACCTGCTCGATGTCGGTGGCGACATCCTGGCCCGCGGCGACGAGCCAACCCTCAGAAGTCCGCTTGCCGATGCTTTGGCCCTTGCGGCCTGCTGTCGGGTGGATGCTCCCGTGCGTCTGCTGGTCGCGGGGCCGGGTCTGGATGGCGAGCTCCCCGTTGGCGATGTGCGGAGCCGCCTTGGACGCTTGGTGCACAGCTTTACGCCGGAGGACGTCGAGCCGGTCAGCTCGGTCCTGCGGTGGCACCCGTCCGAGGCCACCGGGATGCTCGCCGCGGCCGCCTTCGGAGTCCGTGGCGTCTGCGAGGTCCGGGACGCCGGTCTGCCGATCGAGCTCACGGACGCGTCCCCGACCGTGCACGCGGCCGACCTGGAGCAGACCCTCGCTCACAACCGGCTCGCCCGCGCCGTCATGGCGACCACGACCCTTGAGCAGGCCGAGGCGCACAGCCGCGCCATCTGCGGATACTCCGAGATCGACTACGAGCGGGACAAGGCCTCGCGGCTCAAAGCGCAGCCGCCTGCCGAGCTGGACCCTCGCGTCGTCCTGGCCCAGCTGGACCGGTTCGAGGGCGAAGCGCGGCGCCGCGGCATCACTCACACCACGTTCAGGCGTCTCACCGAAGTCCTGAACCTCAGCGGCTCGCAGCGGCAGGACTTGCGCCGCTTCCTCATCAGCAGCCGTCCGGGGCAGTACACCGCTCCTCTATGGCGTCTGGCGGGGAGCTGTCATGAGAGGTGATGTCGCAGTCCCGTGGTGGATGCGCGAGCAGATCACTGTGGAGCAGTACGTGTCGTGGTCCGAGGAGCAGTGCGCTGGCATCGAGGTCGTGGACGGGATGGTTGCCGTACGTCCCGACTCGTCGAAGCGGTACAACCGGCTGGCCCGCATCCTTGCGAACGCCTTCGGCATCGCAGCGGCCGGTGCTGGAACGCCGACACGGACTTCGATGTACGGCTGCAGGACGTCCCGCTCACCAGTCGTCGCCCCGACGCCGTGGTCTGCCGCGCGGACACGCTCGACATCACGCCCACCCGGCCCGAACACATACTCCTGGTAGCCGAAGTGGTGTCGCCGGCGGGTCTGAACTGGTCGCGGGGGCAGATCGTGCCCCACTTTCCCTCTCCTTCGTGGCCTTCGCGCCGAACACTGCGTTCACATACATGCACCACGAACTTCCACATAAACCTTGACGTGCTCATGGCATCGCCCTACCGTCCAGCCAGATAGCGCTTTCTAAGCCGGATTCATGGTGCCGGAGCCCCACCATCCGTTCAGCCACACGAACCGGCCAACTTCCCCACCCCACTTACAGGGAGACCGAACGATGGACATCGCAGTGCGACCTCTCGTCGCTTCTCTCGGGCTGCTGGCCGGAACCCTCGGCGGCGTCGCCGTCGGAGGCACGGTCCACGCCGCCGCCCAAGCGCAGGCCACCGTGTACGTGGCGCCCTCCGGGACGGACTCCGCCGCCGGGACGCTCGCCGCTCCGACCACGCTGGCCTCGGCCATCAGCCGGGTCTCAGCGGGCGGGACGATCTACCTGCGCGGCGGGACGTACGCGTACGGGCAGACCGTGACCGTGCCGGACGCCGCCGACGGGACGTCCTCCGCGCGGACCACGCTCACCGCCTACCAGAGCGAGAAGCCCGTACTCAACTTCAGCGCGCAGAGCGAGAGTACGACCAACCGCGGGCTGCAGCTCTTCGCCTCGTACTGGCACGTCAAGGGCATCGTCGTCGAGCACGCCGGGGACAACGGGATCTACGTCGGCGGCAGCAACAACGTCATCGAGCGGACCGTCACCCGCTACAACCGCGACACCGGGCTCCAGCTCGGCCGGATCGCCTCCACCACGCCCAAGAGCGCCTGGCCCGCCAACAACCTGGTCCTGAGCGCCGAGTCGCACGACAACGCCGACTCCGACGGGGAGGACGCCGACGGGTTCGCCGCCAAGCTGACCACCGGGACCGGGAACGTCTTCCGGTACGCCGTCTCGCACAACAACATCGATGACGGATGGGACCTGTACACGAAGACCGACACCGGGGCCATCGGGCCCGTCACCATCGAGGACTCCCTCGCCTACACCAACGGGACCCTCTCCGACGGCACCGTGAACGAGGACGGTGACCGTAACGGGTACAAGCTCGGCGGTGACGACATCGCCGTCAACCACGTCGTGCGCCGCTCCATCGCCTTCGGCAACGGGCACCACGGGTTCACCTACAACTCCAACCCCGGGTCCATGGCGATCTCCAACAACCTCAGCATCGACAACGCCGAGCGGAACTTCTCGTTCGACAAGGGCACCTCCGTCTACAAGAGCAACACCTCCTGCCGGTTCTCCGTCGACGGGTCCAATGACAAGACCGTCGGCAGCGCCGACAGCTCCAACCAGTTCTGGACCGGGACGAACGGGTCCCGCTGCTCCTCCTACAGCGGCGCCCTCAAGTGGTCCTTCGCCTCGGACGGCAAGCTGGTCGTGACACTGGGCGGGAAGACGGTCACCCTGTAGTCCATGGATCCCGTGGAGATCAGTCGGAGGCGTCTGCTGAGTCTGAGCGCGCTCGGCGCCGCCGGGGTGCTGGGCGCCGTGCCCGGCCTCCCGGCGAGCGCCGCCGAGGTCGAGGCCGGGGTGGCGCGGCTGATCTCCAACACCGTCGAGGTGTTCGCGGGGAACGCCGGCTCCAACTCCCGTACCGAGGTGCGCGGCAAGCTCGCCGCCGTCGAGCGGGCCGCCCGCGCGAACCTCGTGGCCCTGGACGCCGCCGGTGGTGACAGTGAGCTGTTCGGGGGCCTGCCGCTCGGCACCAGCGACGCCAATCTCAACAGCAGTTACCAGAAGCTGTACGAGATCGCGCTCGCCACCCGCACCCCCGGCCTCCCGACCGACCTGTACGGGAACGCCGGTGTGCAGACACGTGTGCTCGACGGGCTCCAGTGGGTGCACACCCACTTCTACGGTGACCAGGACAAGGGGTACTACGGCAACTGGTTCCACTGGGAGATCGGGCTCTCTCAGCACATCAGCAAGACGCTTGTGCTGCTCGCCGAGCGCGCTCCCGACGAGCTGGTTCGCACCTACGTCGCTTCCATGGACGCCTATCTGCGCAACGGCAAGGACGGCGACGTCGACCTCGACTCGCGGTTCCACACCGGCGCCAATCTCGCCGACATCACCACCAACCGCATCCTCCAGGGCGCCCTCGTCGGCGACGAGGGCCGGATACGCAAAGCCCTCACCGACCAGCTCACCGTCTTCGCCACCATCGACCCGTACGCGCTCCGGCACGGCGTCACCGACGGGTACTACGCCGACGGGTCCTTCATCCAGCATGCTTCCGTCGCCTACACCGGGTCGTACGGGAAGGCGCTGCTCAGCCGGGTCGTGCAGACGCTGAAGCTGCTCGACGGGACCGGGTTCGCGCACGGCGCGGAGCTGGTGCCGACGGTGTCCGGGTGGGTGCGGGACGGGTTCGCGCCGCTCATCTTCGAGGGCTGGATGATGGAGGCGGTGAAGGGGCGGGCCGTCTCACGGACCGGTACCGGGTACGCCGATGTCGCCACCGTCGTCGAGGCCGTCGTCGATCTCGCGTCGCTGGCCACGGGGGACACCGCCGCCGCTCTCGGCTCGTACGTGAAGCATCTGCGCGCCACCTCGCGGGCCGCGCTCGACCCGGCCTCCTTCGTCTCGCCGCTCAGCATCGTCCGCTACGCCGACCTGCTCGCCGACGACTCCGTACCGGCCGCCGATCTCAACCCGCCCGCGCGTTCGGTCGCGTTCAACGCCATGGAGCGGACCGTGCACCGGCGGCCGGGGTACGCGTTCGCGCTGGCCCGCAGCTCGCGGCGGATCAGCAAGTACGAGTACATGAGCGGGGAGAACCTGCTGCCCTGGTTCCAGGGGGCCGGGGCGCACTACCTGTATCTGTCGGGGCAGGACCAGACGCAGGCGTACGGGGTCGACTACTTCACCGCCGTGTCGCCGTACGGCCTTGCGGGTGTCACCGCGCCTGTCGAACAGCGGCGCTCCGTCCCGGACTCGTACGGCGGCAAGCTGTTCTACGACAACCCGGGCCACCCGCTGAACTTCACCGCCTCCAGCGAGTCGCAGAACACGTACGTCTACTTCCCGACCGCCACCCAGGACCACTCCGGCGGCGCCGTGCTCGGCGCGTACGGGGCCGTCGGGTGGGTGCTCTCCGACGACGTGCCCTGGCGGGACAAGCGGGCCGGGGTCCTGCCGGACGACTTCGTCGTGTACCGGAGCGCGCGGGCGACCAAGTCGTGGTTCCTGTTCGACGACGAGATCGTGGTGCTCGCCGCCGGGGTCGGGGACGCGCCGGGGGCGGGGCGGGCGGTGACGACGACGCTGGACGCGCGGATCGCCGCGGCGGGCGACGCGGTGTCCGTCACGGAGGGCGCGGCGGGCGCGGCGGGCGAACGCTGGGTGCGGTACGCGAACGCCACGCAGGGCACGGCGGTCGGATACGTGCTCCTCGGCGGACCCCGTCCGAAGGCCCGCCTGGAAACGGTGACCCGCAGCCGTCGCCTCGTGCGGTCCTCGAACCCCGACACGGCCGTCACCCGGCAGGTGTTCTCGCTGACGGTCGAGGGGCCGGCGGGGGCGCGGCCCACCGCTTTCGCCTGTGCGCTGCTCCCGAACGCGTCCGAGTCGGCGGTCCGCCGGCACCGCGGCGCCGAGGTCCTCGCCAACACACCCCGCCTCCAGGCCGTACACCACCGTGGCCTCGGCCTGACCGCCGCCAACACCTTCACGCCGGGCACGCACCACACGGCGGGCCTCACGGTCGAGGGCCCGGCGTCCGTCCTGGTCCGCCGGGACGGGGAGCTCGGGGTGGCCGTCTGCGACCCGACGACCCTTCGCGACACGGTGACGGTGGTGCTGCGCGGACGGACGTTGCGGAAGGTCTCCGGCGACGACGCGGTCCGGGTGACCCGGGTACCGGGCGGCACCCGCCTCGACGTGACCACGCGCCACGCGTACGGGCGGAGCTTCACGGCGACGCTGCGATAGGCAGGAACGTGCCTCACGTGACCTCGACGGCCATCAGCACGGCCGACGCGTCGTGCCACTCCTCCTCGTTGGCGCGCCGCGCCCTACTCGTCCGACTCCAGGTCGCCCTCGGTCTCCAGGTAGACCTGGCGCAGCGCCTCCAGGACCCGCGGGTCCGGCTTCTCCCACATGCCTCGGGACTCGGCCTCCAGGAGGCGTTCGGCGATGCCGTGCAGGGCCCACGGGTTGGCCTCGGAGAGGAACTGGCGGTTCGTCTCGTCGAGGACGTACGTCTCCGTGAGCTTGTCGTACATCCAGTCGGCGATGACGCCGGTCGTGGCGTCGTAGCCGAAGAGGTAGTCGACCGTCGCGGCGAGTTCGAAGGCGCCCTTGTAGCCGTGGCGGCGCATCGCCTCGATCCACTTGGGGTTGACGACGCGGGCGCGGAAGACGCGGGACGTCTCCTCGACCAGGGTGCGGGTGCGGACCGTCTCCGGCCGGGTCGAGTCGCCGATGTACGCCTCGGGGGCCGTGCCGCGCAGGGCGCGGACCGTCGCCACCATGCCGCCGTGGTACTGGAAGTAGTCGTCCGAGTCGGCGATGTCGTGCTCGCGGGTGTCGGTGTTCTTCGCCGCCACCGCGATGCGCTTGTACGCCGTCTCCATCTCGCCCCGGGCCGACTTGCCGTCGAGGCCGCGGCCGTACGCGTAGCCGCCCCAGACCGTGTAGACCTCGGCGAGGTCCGCGTCCGTGCGCCAGTCCTTGGAGTCGATCAGCTGGAGGATGCCCGCGCCGTACGTGCCCGGGCGCGAGCCGAAGATGCGGGTGGTGGCGCGGCGCTCGTCGCCGTGTTCGGCGAGGTCGGCCTGGGTGTGGGCGCGTACGTGGTTGTGCTCGGCCGGTTCGTCGAGGGACGCGGCGAGGCGGACCGCGTCGTCGAGCAGGCCGATGGTGTGCGGGAACGCGTCGCGGAAGAAGCCCGAGATGCGCAGGGTGACGTCGATGCGGGGGCGGTTCAGCTCCTCGTACGGGATGGCTTCGAGGCCCGTCACCCGGCGGGAGGCGTCGTCCCAGACCGGGCGGACACCGAGGAGGGCGAGGGCCTCCGCGATGTCGTCGCCCGCTGTGCGCATGGCACTTGTGCCCCAGAGGGAGAGGCCCACGGAGGTGGGGTACGCGTTGTCGTTGTCCGCGCGGTAGCGCTCGATGAGGGAGTCGGCCAGGGCCTGGCCCGTCTCCCACGCGAGGCGGGAGGGGACCGCCTTCGGGTCCACGGAGTAGAAGTTGCGGCCGGTCGGGAGGACGTTGACGAGGCCGCGGAGCGGGGAGCCGGACGGGCCCGCCGGGACGAAGCGGCCTGCCAGGGCGCGTGCCGTGTTGTCCAGTTCGGCTGTGGTCGCGTTGAGGCGCGGGACCACTTCCTCGGCGGCGAAGGTCAGGATCCGGTGGACGGGGCTGTCCTGGGCGCCCGCCTCGTCCGTACCCGGGGTCTGCCGCCCTGCCCACCCTGCCGCCCCAGGCGGCAGACTGCCCACGGAGGCACTCACCTGGGCCGGGTCCCAGTTCGCCGCCTCCATGGCCTCCACCAGTGCGCGGGCCGTCTCCTCCGCCTCATCGGCCGCCGTGCGGGTCGCCGCCGACTCGTCCAGGCCCAGCGCCTCCCGCAACCCCGGCAGGGCCTGCGTGCCGCCCCAGATCTGGCGGGCGCGGAGGATGGCGAGGACGAGGTTGACGCGGTCGGGGCCGGCCGGGGCCTGGCCGAGGACGTGCAGGCCGTCGCGGATCTGGACGTCCTTGATCTCACAGAGCCAGCCGTCGAGATGCATGATGAACTCGTCGAAGCCCTCGTCCTCGGGACGGTCCTCGACCCCCAGGTCGTGGTCGAGCTTCGCGGCCTGGATGAGGGTCCAGATCTGGGCGCGGATCGCCGGGAGCTTCGCCGGGTCCATGGCCGCGATCTGGGCGTGCTCGTCGAGGAGCTGCTCCAGGCGGGCGATGTCGCCGTAGCTGTCCGCGCGGGCCATCGGCGGCACGAGGTGGTCGATGAGCGTGGCGTGGACGCGGCGCTTGGCCTGGGTGCCCTCGCCGGGGTCGTTGACGAGGAAGGGGTAGATCAGGGGGAGGTCGCCGAGGGCCGCGTCGGGGGCACAGGCCGCGGAGAGGCCCGCGTTCTTGCCGGGCAGCCACTCCAGGTTGCCGTGCTTGCCGAGGTGGATCATCGCGTCCGCACCGAAACCGCCGTCGGCGGACGAAGCCGCGATCCAGCGGTAGGCCGCCAAGTAGTGGTGCGAGGGCGGCAGGTCGGGGTCGTGGTAGATCGCGATCGGGTTCTCGCCGAAGCCGCGCGGCGGCTGGATGAGGACGAGCAGGTTGCCGCGGCGCAGGGCCGCGAGCACGATGTCGCCCTCCGGATTGCGGGAACGGTCGAGGAACATCTCGCCGGGCGGCGGGCCCCAGTGCCGCTCGACGCTCTCGCGCAGCTCCTGCGGCAGCGTCACGTACCAGCGCTTGTAGTCGGCGGCCGGGATACGGACGGGGTTGCGCGCGAGCTGCTCCTCGGTCAGCCACTCCTGGTCGTGGCCGCCCGCGTCGATGAGCGCGCGGATCAGTTCGTCGCCGTCGCCGGAGGCGAGACCGGGGATGTCGGCCGCGTCGCCGAAGTCGTAGCCCTCGGCGATGAGGCGCTTGAGCAGGACGATCGCGGAGGCGGGGGTGTCGAGGCCGACCGCGTTGCCGATGCGGGAGTGCTTGGTGGGGTACGCGGAGAGGACCAGCGCCAGTTTCTTCTCCCCCACCGGGATGTGCCGCAGCCGTGCGTGGCGTACGGCGATACCGGCCACGCGGGCCGCGCGCTCCGGGTCGGCGACGTACGCCGGGAGGCCGTCCTCGTCGATCTCCTTGAAGGAGAACGGGACGGTGATCAGGCGGCCGTCGAACTCCGGCACCGCGATCTGGCTGGCGGCGTCGAGCGGGGAGACGCCCTCGTCGTTCTGCTCCCAGTCCGCGCGGGAGGAGGTCAGGCACAGGGCCTGGAGGATCGGGACGTCGAGGTGGGTGAGGGCGCCGGCGTCCCACGCCTCGTCGTCGCCGCCCGCGCTCGCCTCGGCGGGGCGGGTACCGCCGGCGGCGAGGACCGTCGTGACGATCGCGTCGGCGGGGCGCAGGGCGTCGATCAGCTCCGGTTCGGGGGCGCGGAGAGAGGCGACGTAGAGGGGGAGGGGGCGGGCACCGGCGCGCTCGATCTCGTCGCACAGGGCGTGCACGAAGGCGGTGTTGCCGCTCATGTGGTGGGCTCGGTAGTAGAGCACCGCGATGGCCGGGCCGTCCGACGGCGACTGCTTTCGCTCCAGCGGGCCCCATGTGGGGGCCGGGGCCGGGGGCTCGAAGCCGTGGCCCGTCAGGAGGACCGTGTCGGAGAGGAAGTTCGCCAGCTGGGCGAGGTTGGCCGGGCCGCCGTGCGCCAGGTAGGCGTGGGCCTCCGCCGCGATGCCGACCGGGACGGTCGACGCCGCCATCAACTGGGCGTCCGGGGCCTGCTCGCCGCTCAGCACCACCAGCGGGACCCCGGCCGCGGTCAGCCGGTCGATGCCGTCCTGCCAGGCGCGGACCCCGCCGAGGAGACGTACGACGACGAGCGCGACGCCGTCGAGGAGCGCGGGGAGTTCGGTGTCGACGTCGAGGCGGGAGGGGTTCGCGAAGCGGTACGTGACCGCGTCGTCAGCGGTGGTGGCGTGCGCGGCGTTGGCCGCGCGGGCGCTGAGCAGATCGGTGTCGGACGTCGACAGGAGCAGGAGCTGCGAGGGCTGCTGGGGCATGCGTCGTCGGGCCTTCCTCGGGGTGTCCGCGCCCCGGGTGGTCGTTGGACGGCGGGAGTTCCTGGCTCACCCTCTCTTGTACGAGAGGGCTCACAGTGGCGGGACCGCGCCGGAATTCCACCGGGCTTCCTCCCCTGTCGCCGTCGCTGGCGATGGTGGCGGGCCGGACGGGACCGCCGCGGTTCATCGTACGGGGCGAGGGTGTGACCTGGTACGGGAAGCTACGGGAAGCCCGTCATGGGCGGTGGGTATGCTCCGACGCATGCCCGCCTCCCCCATACCCGTCCGTCCCGGTGCGTCCGGTGTGCCCGGAACGTCCGCGGCGTTTCCCGGTGACGCCTGCCCCGGTGCGCTGCGGCTGCACGCCGCGGACGACGGGTATCTGGCGCGGGTCCGCGTCCCGGGCGGTGTGCTCGACGTGGCTCAGGCGCGGGCCCTCGGCGACGCGGCCGGGCGGCTCGGGGACGGGGCGCTGCACCTCACGTCGCGGGGCAACGTACAGCTGCGCGGGCTGCGGGACGGGTGCGGTGGGGAGCTGGCGGAGATGCTCGGCGCGGCCGGGCTGTTGCCGTCCGCCGCGCATGAGCGGGTCCGGAACGTCGTGGCTTCGCCCATGTCCGGGCTGGACGGGCTCGGGTTCGTGGACGTACGGGGTTGGCTGACCGGGCTTGACGCGGCGGTGCTGGCCAGCTCCGTGACGCCCGCGCTGTCCGGGAGGTTTCTCTTCGGGCTCGACGACGGTCGCGGGGATGTGGCCGGGCTCCGGCCGGATGTGCTGCTGCGCGGGCGGGCGGACGGGTCCGCGGTGCTCGCGATCGGCGGGGCGGAGTTCTTGCTGCGGTACGAGGACGGGGCCCGGGGGGCGGTTGTCGCGGCGGAGGTTTTTGTCGAGGCCGTGCGCGGCGTCTCGGGCCGACGGGTGTGGAGAGTGTCCGAACTGGACGCGTCCGGCGCCGAGTTGTCCGCGCTCATCGCCGAGCGACTTTCCGCAACTGGCATCGAGGCCACCTCCGCCGGGGGCGCGGGGGGCGACGAGATCGCAACCGGTGCTGACGCCAACGCCACGGGGCTCCACCCCGGGCCCCGCTCCTCAATCGCCGGAGAGGCCGGAATTCACGGACCGTCCGCAGCCGTGATCGGGTCGGCGGGCCCTGCGGTGCGCAAGCTCAGGGGTTCCGCCCCGGATCCCGCTGCCTCTGGTACGACGGCGGGGCTTGTTTGTATCCCCCCGTTCGGATCGATCACCGGTGCTCAATGGGGCGCGCTTGTCGACCTGGCCGCTGGACTTCCCGCCAGGGAGATCCGGTTGACCCCCTGGCGGCGGATCGTCGTGCCCGGGGCCACCCGCGGCAGCGCACCCGCCGGGCTGATCGCAGACCCCGACTCACCCTGGTCCCGCCTGGGCGCATGCGTTGGGCGGCCCGGTTGCGCCAAGTCCCACACCGACGTGCGGGCCGATGCCGCGAGCAGCACCCCGCACCCCACCCTGCCCACCTACTGGTCCGGCTGCGAACGCAGATGCGGGCATCCCGTCGGGCCGTACGTGGACGTCGTAGCCCGCCCGGACGGAACGTACGCCGTCACGACCGTCACGACCCTCACGACCGAAAGAGCCGAACCCCGTGTATGACTACGAGAAGGACGGCGCCGCGATCTACCGCGAGTCCTTCGCCACCATCCGCACCGAGGCGGCAGCCGGCCTCGCGGAGCTGCCCGCCGACGTCGCCCAGGCGGCGGTCCGCATGATCCACGCCTGCGGTCAGGTGGATCTCGTACAGGACATCGGCTTCTCGGCCGGGGTCGTGACGAAGGCGCGCGCCGCTCTGCGCGCGGGCGCGCCGATCCTCTGCGACGCGCGGATGGTCGCCAGCGGCGTCACCCGCAAGCGGCTGCCCGCCGACAACGATGTGGTCTGCACCCTCGGCGACCCCGGAGTGCCGGACCTCGCGGCCGAGTTGGGGACCACCCGCAGCGCCGCCGCGCTCGAACTGTGGCGGGACCGGCTCGACGGCGCCGTCGTCGCGATCGGCAACGCGCCGACCGCCCTCTTCCACCTCCTCGAGATGGTCGGGAAGGGCGCGCCCAGGCCCGCGGCCGTGCTCGGCATACCCGTCGGGTTCGTCGGCGCGGCGGAGTCCAAGGACGCGCTGGCCGCCAACGAGCTCGGGCTCGACTACCTGATCGTCCGCGGGCGCCGTGGCGGCAGCGCCATCACCGCCGCCGCGATCAACGCCATCGCGACCGAGGTGGAGATCCAGGCATGAGCGAGTCACTCGTCGAGAAGGGCAAGCTGTACGGGGTCGGGCTCGGGCCCGGTGACCCCGAGCTGATGACCGTCGCCGCGGTCCGGGCCATCGCCGGGGCGGACGTCATCGCGTACCACTGCGCCCGGCACGGCCGTTCCATCGCCCGCTCGATCGCCGCGGAGCACATCCGCGAGGGGCAGATCGAGGAGCGGCTGATGTACCCGCTCACGGTCGAGACGACCGACCACCCCGGCGGCTACCGCGGCGCGCTCGACGACTTCTACGCCGAGGCCGCCGCGACGCTCGCCGCGCACCTCGACGCGGGGCGCACCGTCGCCGTCCTCGCGGAGGGCGACCCGCTCTTCTACGGCTCGTACCAGCACATGCACAAGCGGCTCGCGGACCGGTACGACACGACGGTCATCCCGGGTGTCACGTCGGTCAGCGCGGCGGCGGCCCGGCTCGGGGAGCCGCTGTGCGAGGACACGGAGACACTGACGATCATCCCGGGGACGCTCCCCGGGGACGAGCTGGCGGCGCGGATCGCGGCGGCGGACTCGGCGGTCGTGATGAAGCTGGGCCGCACGTTCACGAAGGTCCGTGGCGCGATGGAGAACGCGGGGCGGCTCGACGACGCCCGTTACGTGGAGCGGGCCTTCATGGCGGGCGAGCGCACCGGCCGCCTCGCCGACATCGACCCCGGGTCGGTGCCGTACTTCTCGGTCGCGGTCCTGCCGTCCCGTATCGACGCCACCCCCGCCGAGGGACGTGAGCGGGGCGAGGTCGTCGTCGTCGGGACCGGGCCCGCCGGGGCGCCCTGGCTGACGCCCGAGTCGCGCGGCGCGCTCGCGAACGCCGATGACCTGGTCGGTTACACCACCTACCTCGACCGGGTGCCGGTCCGCCCCGGTCAGCGGCGGCACGGTTCGGACAACAAGGTGGAGTCCGAGCGCGCCGAGTTCGCGCTCGACCTGGCGCGGCGCGGGCGGCGCGTGGCCGTCGTCTCGGGCGGCGACCCGGGTGTCTTCGCCATGGCTACGGCCGTTCTCGAGGTCGCGTCGCAGGAGGCGTACGCGGACGTGCCCGTACGGGTGCTGCCCGGCGTCACCGCCGCCAACGCCGCGGCCGCGAAGGCGGGCGCCCCGCTCGGCCACGACTACGCCACGATCTCCCTCTCCGACCGGCTCAAGCCCTGGGAGGTCATCGCGGAGCGCCTGCGCGCGGCCGCCGCCGCCGACCTGGTGCTCGCGCTCTACAACCCCGGCTCACGCAGCAGGAACTGGCAGGTGGGCAAGGTCCGCGAGCTCCTCCTCGAGGTGCGGCTTCCCGACACCCCGGTCGTCCTCGCGCGGGACGTGGGCGGGCCCGAGGAGAGCGTCCGCACGGTCCGTCTCGCCGATCTCGACCCGGCCGTCGTCGACATGCGCACGCTGCTCATCGTGGGCTCGTCGCAGACGCGGGCGGTCGTACGGGGCGACGGTTCCACGGTGGCGTGGACGCCGCGGCGCTATCCGGAGGCGGTGGCGCCGGAGCGCGCCTGAATCCAGGCGGCGGCCTCCGCCACCGTGGCCGCCTCCGGCACCCCCCCGGGGGTCGGCGGGCGCCGGACCACGACGACCGGGACGCCCGCCTCCCTGGCCGCCGTCAGCTTGGGGGCGGTGGCCGCGCCGCCGCTGTCCTTCGTCACCAGGATGTCGATGCGATGGCGGGCGAGTACGTCGCGTTCGCCCGCCAGTGTGAACGGGCCCCGGTCCAGGAGCAGCTCCATGTGCGGCGGGCACGGCGGCTCCGGTGCGTCGACGGAGCGTACGAGAAAGTGGGCGTCGTCGATGTGGGCGAACGAGGCCAGGCCCATGCGGCCCGTGGTCAGGAAGGCGCGGCGCCCCGTTCCCGCTTCCTGGACCGCTCGCGCCGCCTCCGCCAGGGAGTCCACCTGCCGCCAGTCGTCGCCCTCGCCCGGGACCCAGCCGGGCCGGCGCAGCGCCAGCAGGGGAACATGGGTGGTGGCGGCCGCTCCGGCCGCGTTGAAACTGATCCTCTCGGCGAAAGGGTGCGTGGCGTCGATGACCGCGTCCACGGCGTGCTCGCGCAGCCAGCGCGCCATGCCGTCGGCTCCGCCGAAACCGCCGATCCGGACCTCGCCCGGGGGCAGGCGCGGGGCGGCGACGCGGCCCGCGAGCGAACTGGTGACCCGTAGGTCGGGGTGCGTGTGCAGCACTTCGGCCAGGCGCCTGGCCTCCGTCGTGCCGCCCAGGACCAGTACATGTACAGGCATCGAGGGGCTCCATGGGTGACATGCCCGAGGCGAAGGGCGGGCGCGGCGCCCAACTCAAGCACACCGGTCTGCGGTCCGGCTGGACGACCGGGGCCTGTGCGACGGCGGCGACGACCGCCGCGTACACCGCGCTGCTGAGCGGGGAGTTTCCGGACCCGGTGACGATCACGTTGCCCAAGGGGCAGACGCCGGCGTTCGCGCTGGCGGTCGAGGCGCTCGACGCGGGGGCGGGCGGGCCCCGGTCCGCGACCGCCGGGGTCGTGAAGGACGCCGGTGACGATCCCGACGTGACGCACGGTGCGCTCGTCCGGGCCACGGTGCGGGTGCTGCCCGCCGGGTCGGGGGTCGTCTTCCGGGCCGGTCCCGGGGTGGGTACCGTCACCCGTCCCGGGCTGCCGCTCGACGTCGGTGAACCCGCGATCAATCCGGTGCCGCGGCAGATGATCCGGGAGCATGTGGCGCGGGTCGCCGCCGCGTTCGGTGGCGGTGGGGACGTGGAAGTCACCGTCTCCATCGACCACGGCGAGGAGATCGCCCGCTCCACCTGGAACCCCCGCCTCGGCATCCTCGGCGGCCTCTCCGTCCTCGGCACCACCGGGGTCGTCGTGCCCTACTCCTGCTCGGCGTGGATCGACTCCATCCGGCGGGGGGTCGATGTGGCGCGGGCGGCGGGGCGCAAACATGTCGCCGGGTGCACCGGGTCCACGTCCGAGAAGACGGTCGTACGGGAGCACGGGCTGCCGGAGGACGCGCTGCTCGACATGGGGGACTTCGCCGGGGCCGTGCTGAAGTACGTGCGCCGGCATCCCGTCGACCGGCTCACCATCTGCGGCGGGTTCGCGAAGCTCTCCAAGCTGGCGGCGGGCCATCTCGACCTGCACTCGGGGCGGTCCCAGGTCGACAAGGGGTTTCTGGCGGAGCTGGCGGTGCGGGGCGGGGCGGGGCCCGGGCTTTCCGCGCGGGTCGCTGGGGCCAATACCGGGCTGGCGGCGCTGGAACTCTGTGCCGGGGCGGGGGTGCCGCTCGGGGACCTTGTCGCGGCGGAAGCCCGTGCGCAGGCGCTGCTCGTGTTGCGGGGCGCGCCGGTCGAGGTGGACGTCATCTGCATCGACCGCGCCGGGAACGTGGTGGGCCGGGGCTGAACGCCCCGCCGTGGCCCCTCGCCCAGTGGCCGACTCACCGCTGCGTCGTGGCTGGTCGCGCAGTTCCCCGCGCCCCTGGAGGCATGCGGCTCCGCCGCGCCTCCATCGGGAGATGGTGCACGAAGTGCGCATCTCAGGGGCGCGGGGAACTGCGCGAGCAACCACGACGAGAGCCGCGCCCGAGAACGACGCGAAGGGGGCAGACGCCCCCAGGGGCGCGGGGAACTGCGCGACCAGCCCCCACCGGCCCGCGGAGATCAGCACACGTGGCGATCCCGCTCCGCCGAGTACAGATGGCTGTCCCGGAACTGCGAGGCACCAAGCGTGCGGCCCACCAGGATCACCGCCGTGCGCAGCACACCGGCCGACTTCACCTGCCCCGCGATGTCCCCGAGGGTGCCCCGGAGCACGAGCTCGTCCGCGCGGCTCGCGTACACCACGACCGCCGCCGGGCACTCGGCCCCGTAGTGCGGAAGCAGCTCGGCGACGATCCGGTCGACGTAACGCGCCCCGAGGTGCAGGACGAGGAGGGCGCCGCTCGCGCCCAGGGTCGCCAGGTCCTCGCCCGCGGGCATCGGCGTGGCCTGCTGCGCGATACGGGTGAGGATGACGGTCTGGCCGACGGTGGGCACCGTCAGCTCCCGCTTCAGCGCGGCGGCGGCCGCCGCGAACGCGGGCACGCCGGGGACGACCTCGTACGGGATGCCGTGCGCGTCGAGGCGGCGCATCTGTTCCGCGACGGCGCTGAAGACCGACGGGTCGCCGGAGTGCAGGCGGGCCACGTCCTGCCCGGCCTCGTGCGCGGCGACGAACTCCCGCTCGATGGCGTCGAGGTCGAGGCCGGCCGTGTCGACGAGCCGCGCGTCCGGCGGGCACTCGGCGAGGAGTTCCCTCGGGACCAGCGAACCCGCGTAGAGGCACACCCGGCAGGCGGCGAGGGTGCGCGCGCCGCGCACCGTGATCAGGTCGGCGGCGCCGGGGCCCGCCCCGATGAAGTACACGGTCATGCCTGTTCCACCTGTCCCGCTCCGAGAGATTCGCTGGTCTTCGTCGCCGACCACTGCGTGACCGGCATCGCCTGCCGCCAGCCCGTGAACCCGCCGACCGGCACGGCGTGCGCGACCGCCAGTCTGACGAGTTCGCCGCCGTGGCGCCGGTACCAGGCGGCGAGGAGCGCCTCGGATTCCAGGGTGACGGTGTTGGCGACGAGCCGCCCGCCGACCGGCAGCGCCGCCCAGCAGCGTTCGAGAAGGCCGGGGGCCGTGAGCCCGCCGCCGATGAACACCGCGTCGGGCGCGGGGAGTTGAGCGAGCGCGTCCGGGGCAGGGCCCGTGACCACGGTCAGCCGCGGCACCCCGAGCCGGGCGGCGTTGCGCCCGATCCGCTCAGCCCGTGCCGGGTCGCGCTCGACGGCGTACGCGCGGCAAGAGGGGTGCGTACGCAGCCACTCCACGCCGATCGAACCGGACCCGCCGCCCACGTCCCAGAGGAGTTCGCCGGGGGCGGGGGCGAGCGCGGCGAGGGTCGCGGCGCGGACATGGCGCTTGGTGAGCTGGCCGTCGTTCTCGTACGCGGCGTCCGGCAGGCCGGGCACGGCGCCGAGCCGGAGGGCGTCGGGGGCTCGGCGGCAGGCGACGGCGACGACGTTCAGCGGATCGCCGGGCGCCCGGTCCCACTCCGCGGCGACGCCCTCGTACCTCGCCTCACCGCTCTCCGCGCCCAGCTGTTCGAGCACCGTCATCCGGCTGGGTCCGAAGCCGCGCTCGGTGAGCAGGGCCGCCACCTCGGCCGGGGTGTCCGCCCCCGCCGACAGGACGAGGACCCGGCGCCCGTCGTGCAGCGCGGCGGCGAGCCGGTCCGCCGGGCGGCCCACCAGGGTGACGACCTCGGTCTCCTCGACGGGCCAGCCGAGCCGCGCGCACGCGTGGGAGACGGAGGACGGCTGCGGCAGGACCCGTACGGCGGCCGGGCCCGCGATCTCGGTCAGGGTGCGCCCGATCCCGTAGAACATGGGGTCGCCGCTGGCCAGGACGGTGAGGCGGCGCCCCGCGTACCGGGCGAGGAGCCCGGGGACGGCAGGGCGCAGCGGGGTGGGCCACGGCACCCGTTCCGCGAGGCACTCGGTGTCCGGCAGCAGGGCGAGCTGGCGCGGGCCCCCGATGACGACCTCGGCGGCGCGCAGCGCGGAACGCGAGCTCTCCGGCAGTCCGGGCCAGCCGTCGGCGCCGATCCCGACGACGGTCACCACGGGCGGGGCGGGCGTCGCGGAGGGCGGAGGAGTCACTGCCTGGTACCTCGTACGGGTTGCGTCGCGATCGGTGGGTTTACGTGTGGTCAAGGGAGCCGCACTCTATCGGGCGACATCAGCGACCCCGCCGACGCCCCTGGGGCACCGCGCCCGACGCGCCGCCCGGCCGTTCGGTCCCCGGAGCGGCCCCCCGCACGGTGTTACCTCGGGAACCGGACCGGTGACAGCGAGCGGGTAGCGGAGGTACGGGGCGCATGACGAAGTACGGGGCGGCGCGGGCCTGGGTCGTGTCCGCCGTGGTGCTCGGGGCATCCGCCCTCCCGGGAACGGGGACGGGCTCGGTGACGGGCTCGGTGACGGGCGCGGTGACGGGCGCGGGGCCGCGGGGCTCGTCCGACGGCGACGCGGTGCGGGTGGCCGCCGAGAACGCCCCGGGGCGCGCGGCGGCCTCCGCCCGCACGTCGTGCGCGACCGGAACCGGCGCCGTGGGCGCCGCGCAGGCGGCCGGGACGGCTCCCACCGTGCACACGACCGGCGCCGGC
Organism: Streptomyces sp. NPDC016845; assembly: GCF_044332585.1. NCBI lineage: Bacteria > Bacillati > Actinomycetota > Actinomycetes > Kitasatosporales > Streptomycetaceae > Streptomyces > Streptomyces sp. NPDC016845. The sequence goes on from NZ_JBIRPI010000005.1 coordinate 288,918, forward strand.
TCGGTGCGGACGGCCGTGACCGGCGGCGTGCACGAGGGCGGCGGCTCCCCCGTCCTGGCCGGTGACACGGGCGGTCTGCGCGCAGCCGGCGCGGACACCTCCTGCGCGGACGGCCTGCGGACCCCGCGCACGAGCGGCGACGCCACGGACCGCGCCGACCGCGCCGCCGCCCCGCGCGCCGCCGCCCCACTGCCCCCCGCCGACGAGGGCCCCGGGGACGCCACCGCCGACGCAGCCGACACCGTGCGCGCCGCCGTCGTCTGGCCGGTCATGGCGACCCCGCACATGACGGCCGCCGCCCTCGGGTCCGGGGCGGGGGCGCAGGCCGTTTTCGATGACGACGCGCTGGCGGGGCTGTTCACCACGGGCGGGCGGCTGCGGGAGGTCGTCGAGGCGGGGAAAGGGCGCGAGGTCAGCTGGGTGCTCGACCCGGAGCTGGTGATCGCCGCGCAGGAGATGGCGAACGGGTACCGGATCGCGGGCAGCGCCGACTCCAGCAACCCGCAGGACAGCACACGCGGTACGGGGCAGAGCGCGGCCCGGTCGTGGCTGGCCGCGCTCCGGGACGCGGTCGAGGGGCGTGACGTGTGGCTGCTGCCGTTCGCCGACCCGGACCTGGCCTCGCTCGCCCACCATCCGGGCACCGACACCGCCGATCTGACGGAGGTCGTCGCCGGTCTCGCGGACGCCACGAAGGACGAGGTCGACGACATCCTCGGCGCCGGGACGCGGACCGGCCTCGGCTGGCCCGCCGACGGCGCGCTCGACACCGAGATCACGCGGCTGGGTCCGGAGCTCGGCATGACCCGCGTGCTCGCCTCGGGCGAGGGGCTGACCCCGGCGGGCGCGGACCCGGTCACTCTCAACGTTCCCAAGGCCGCGATCAGCACCGGTGGCAGCCCCGGCATGCGGACCGATGAGAACGACGGCTCCGACTCAGCCTCCGACTTGGACTCCGGCTCCGGCTCCGGCTCCGGCGCCAAGGTCACGCAGATCACCGCCCTCCCCTACAACGCCACCCTCACCACCGCCCTCGCCCGCATCAAGGACCCGGATCCCACCGCCTCCCCGTCCCCGTCGGTCTCCCCGGCCCCCCAGGCCTCCACGACCAAGTCACCGAGCACCGGCCCCACGCCCAGCGCCGGCCCCACCACCGGTCCGACCGGCTCCCCCGACCCCGCGACGCTCACCCGCATCACCGCGCTCCTCAAGAGCAACACCCGCCCCGTCCTCGTACCGCCCCGCGACTTCTCCGGCACCGCCGCGGACGCGCTCGGCGCCGCGCTCGACACCGGTACGGACAAGGGCTGGCTGGACCTGGAGGGCATCCGCAGCGCCGACAACGACCCCGTACGCGGCACGGTCGCGGCGCCCGCGAAGTATCCGTCCGGGCTGGCGGGCGGCGAGCTGACCGGCGCCCAGCTCTCCGCCGTCGCCGCCGACCTGGACGGGCTCGCCACCCTGAGCAAGGTGCTCGCCGATCCGAAGACCACCACCGCCTCCGTGCACGCGGCCATGGCGCGCGCCCTGTCCACGGCCTGGCGGCTGCGGAACGACGCGGCGCAGGAGACGTTCCAGGAGCGTACGTCCGACTTCCTGGACACGTCCGTGGAGTCGTTGCGGCTCGTGCCGAAGACGACGCTGACGCTGACCTCCGGTGACTCGACGGTCCCGGTGACCGTCGACAACGGGCTCCAGCAGCCGGTCTCCGGGCTCGAACTGCGGGTCACCTCCAGCGACCCGGAGCGGCTGCTGGTCAACGACCCGAAGCTCGCCGTGGAGGCGGCGGGCTCCGCGAACCACACCGCCCACGTCGACGTCACCGCCAAGGCCAACGGCAAGGCGCGCGTCACCGCCCGGCTCTACACCCGTAGCGACGGCAAGCCGTGGGGCAGGCCGATGACGTTCGAGGTGGACGTCACCTCGGTGTCGACGGGCTCGATCGCCGTGGTGGCGGCGGGGGTCGTGCTGATCGTGCTCGCGGCGCTGTTCCGGATGCGGCGGGTGCGCGGACGCCGAGCCGCACAGCCACCTGTGGAATAGGGCAGGTGCCCCCAACGCCGCCCCGCACAGCCACCCGCAGACCAGGTGGCCCCGGCACCGCCCCGCACAGCCGTCCCCGGAGCGAGGCATCCCGACCCTGACCGTACGGATGTCACGGGCCGGTCCGGGCCCAGCCCGGCAGCCAGTGCTCCTTCGCGTCCGGGGCGTAGCCGGCCGTCAGGTGCGCGCGCAGCGCGGCCAGGCCCGGGTGCGGGTTGTCCTCGCGCCAGAGGAGCGAGTGGGGATAGACCGGTTCCGGGTGGCGTACGGGGATGGTGCGCAGGTCGAGACCGGCCGGGTAGGCGAGCGGGGTGCGCGGGCCCATGAACGTGGCGACCGTCGTCGACTCCGCGACGGCCTGGAGCAGGTGGTCCGTGCCGAAGTTCGGCCCTGCCGCGTCGATGGTGAGCCCGTACTCCGCCGCCAACTCCCGGTAGTACGCCGCCCATTCGGTGCCCGGTGTCAGGCTCGGCATCCAGATGCGGTGACCGGCGAGGGCGTGCAGCGTGGTGCTGTCCGCGTCCGCGAGGGGGTGGCCGGGCCCCGTGACGAGCAGGAGCGGTTCGTCCGCCACGCGCGTGCTGCGCACCCCGGGCGGCAACTGGTCCTCGGGGACGCGGCGGGCCCAGAACCCGGAGTCGACGCTGCCGTCCCGCACCGCGGCGAGCACGGTCCTGCCGTCGGCGCCGAGCGCCACCACGTCGAGCGGCACGTCGGGGTGGGCGCGGTGGAAGTCCTGGACCAGCCCTGCCGTCATGGCGCGGGTACCCATCACGTCGACCCGCAGCGGGCGCCGCCCCGGCCGTACGGCAGCGGTGGCCTTGTCCGCCGCCCGCAGTACGGCCCTCGCGTGCGGCAGGAACGCCTGCCCGTCCAGGGTGAGCCGGGCGCCGCGCGGCACCCGCGTGAACAGCCGCACACCCAGCTCCCGCTCCAGAGCGGCGACCCGCTTGGAGACGGCCTGCTGGCTGACGCCGAGCTCCTGCGCGGCCACCTGGAACTGGCCCTCGTCGGCGACGGTGACAAAGGTGCGTACGGCTTCCACATCCACCTCGCCATACAACCATGAGTTGTACGAGGCCGGTCTCCCGGTTGTTTGATCGGGGCGGCCCGCACCGCTTACATCGCAGGTCATGACGGAGACGCGGGTACGGCTCGGCCGGGATTTCGGATGGTTGTGGGCGGCGTTCGCCGTGAGCACGGCGGGCAGCTGGCTGGCGCTCGACGCCTTCTCGCTGATCGCGGTCCTCGTCCTGGACAGCGGCACGGCGCAGGTGTCGTTCCTGGCGGCGGTCGGGCTCGCGGCCGGGGCGCTGATCGCGGTGCCGCTCGGCCCGTGGGTGGAGTTCCGCCGCAAGCGTCCCGCGATGATCGGGGCGGATCTCGTGCGGTGCGCGGCGCTCCTCACCTTGCCGGCCGCGTACGTCCTCGGCGTCCTGGGCTTCACCCAGCTCGTGCTCGTGTCGGTCGTCGTGGCCACCGCCGACATCGTCTTCAAGGCCGCGAGCGGGGCCCACCTGAAGGCCCTCGTACCGGCGGAGGGGCTGCTCGTCGCCAGTGCCCGGTTCGAGACGACGGCGTGGACGGCGACAGCCCTGGGCCCGCCGCTGGGCGGCGCGGCGATCGGGGTGCTCGGCCCGCTGACGACGGTCGTCGGGGACGCGCTCAGCTACGTCCTGTCGGCGGCGGCCGTCCGCGCGATCCGCACCCCCGAGCCGGTGCCCTCCGGGGGCGGCGCGGCCCGGTACCGCTGGGCCGATGTGGGGGAGGGCTGGCGGTACGTGTGGCGCCGTCCGGATCTGCGCGCGCTGTTCCTGAACTCGGCTCTCAACAACGCCCTGATCATGGTCGGCTCCCCGTTGACGGCCGTGCTCATGCTCCGCGAACTCGGCTTCCCCGTATGGCAGTACGGCCTCGCCTTCAGCGTGCCCTGCCTCGGCGGCCTCCTCGGCTCCCGCCTCTCGCCCCGCCTCGTGCGCAGGTACGGGACGCGCCGGGTGCTGTGGGTCAGCGGGGCCGCGCGGGCGTGCTGGCCCGTGGGCCTGGCGTTCACCGGGCCAGGGATCGGCGGCCTGCTCGTGGTGATGACCGTCGAGCTCGGGCTCATCACCTGCTGCTCCGTCTTCAACCCGGTCATGGCACGCGAACGCCTCCGGCGGACCGACGCGGACCGGGTGGCCCGCACCCTGACAGCCTGGTCCGTCACCGGCAGTGCGGCTACCGCTGCGCTGACCTTGGCGTGGGGTGGGCTCGCGGCGGCCATCGGTACGCGGGAGGCGCTGGGCGCGGCGGGTGTCCTTCTGCTCGGCACGCCTGTGCTGTTGCGTCCCTGGGCTACGAAGTCCCCCGCGCGGCGGCCGTCCTGGCGCCTGCGGCGTGTACACCCCGCCCCGGCCCCGCCGCGCTGTCACAGTGACCACGAGCAGGCGTCCAAAACGCGCCAAACACACCCATTAGGGAGTTCTCGTGGCACATGTGCACGTGATCCTCAATCAGAAAGGCGGGGTGGGGAAATCCACCCTCGCCGTGAACCTGGCCGCCGTCACCGCCGACGTGCTCGGCGCGGGCGAACCCCGGGAAGGTGAGCACCCGCCGGTCGTCGCCGTCTCCATCGACCCGCAGGGCTCGGCCGTGTGGTGGTCCGAGCGGGTCGGCGACGGCCTGCCGTTCGACTTCGTGCAGGCGCACAACGACCTGCCCGGGCTCGCCGCGCTGTCGCGGATCCCGTCGGCCCAGCACATCTTCGTCGACACCCCGGGCTGGCTCGACCTCGCCGAGAACGACGGCGCCGACCCCCTCGGCAAGGGGGCCGCCGCCGACGCGCTCCGGGCCGTCCTCTCCACCGCCACCGACGTGATCGTGCCCATCGAGCCCGAGCCGCTCGGGTTCCAGCCGACGCAGCGCACGGTCGAACGGGTCGTCAAACCGCGCGGGCTCCCCTTCCGCGTCGTCATCAACAACTGGGACCCGCGCGACGGCAAGGCCGACCTGGAGCAGACCCGCGCCTTCGTCGAGGCGCAGGGCTGGCCGCTCGCCCGTACCGTCGTGCGCCACTACAAGCTGCACACGCGGGCCAGCGCGGACGGCCTGGTCGTCACTCAGTACGGCGCCAACCGCGTCGCCCTCCAGGCCCGCGAGGACTTCTTCCGGCTGGCGCTCGAAGTGGGCCTCGCCGCGATCCCGAAGCCCGCGCGCGGCACGCGGACCCGTACGCGTACCCGTACCCGCGCGAAGAAGGAGGTGCAGGCCTGATGGGGCGCCGTACCGATCTCTCCTCGCTCCTCGGCGCGACGGCCCCCGAGAACCCCGCGCCGCAGGCCCCCGGCACGCGCCCGCTCACCGTCCCCGTCTCCGACCTCGCCGAGAACCCCGACAACCCGCGCCACGAACTGCGCGACCTCGACGGGCTCGCCGAGACCGTGCGCGAGCGCGGCGTGCTCCAGGCGCTCGGCGTCGTCCCCGCCGCCGTGTTCGTCGCCGCGTACCCGCACCACGAGAAGGCGGTCGGCGCGGCCCCGTACGTCGTGCTGCACGGCCACCGGCGCCTGGCCGCCGCCAAGATGGCGGGGCTCGACGAGGTGCCCGTCCTCGTCCGGGCCGACGCCAGCCGCTCCGACGAGGACGCGCTGATCGAGAACGTCCAGCGCGACGACCTCACCGAGCTGGAGCAGGCCCAGGCCATCCAGGGCCTGATCACCGCCTACGGCTACTCGCAGCGCCAGGTCGCCGCCCGCATCGGCAAGACCCAGGGCTTCGTCTCCCAGCGCCTGTCCCTGATGAAGCTCCGCGAGGATCTCCAGGAGGCGCTCGCCGACGGGCGGGTCTCCGTCGAGGACGCCCGGCGCATCGCCCGCCTCCCCCGCGAGGAGCAGCGGCTGCCGGGAGAGTACGGGGAGCTGCCCACCGCCTCCGTGCCCGCCGCCCGCGCCGAGCGGCGGGGCCGCGATTACGGCGTAATCACCATCGACAGCCGGGGGACGCCGCAGGACGTCGTGGACTCCCTGCGCCGCCACCTCGCCCCGGCCACCCTCGACCGGATCGTGCAGCTCCTGCGCGGCTGACCCGGGCCCGATCGCCCCTGTTCGCTTACGGTTGCCCACGTGCTTCCGCCGCCGTCCCCGCTCTCGCCCCCGTCCGTGCCCCAGGCGCCGCCCGCCGAGGCCGTCACCCCGCTGATCCGGGGCCTCGACGTGCTGCGGCGTCTCACGGACGCGGACGCCACGCTCGCCCTCGCCGAACTCGCCCGCGCCACCGGGCTCGCCCGCTCCACCGTCGACCGGGTCTGCGCGACCCTGGCCCACCTCGGGTACGTGCGTCTCGACGGGCGGGACGCCTCCCTCGCCCCGCCCCTCATGGCCGTCGCCAACGCCTGCCTCGACGCGCTGCGGGTGCCGGAACTCCTCGGTCCGCTCGCCGACCGCCTCGCCGACACCCTCGACGAGTCCGTCTCCCTCGCGGTCCCCGACGGCCCGGACATCCGCTTCGTGCACCAGGTGCTGAGGCGGCGCGCGCTGTCCATCAGCTTCCGGGTCGGTGACGCGCTGCCCCTCGCCGGGTCGGCGCCGGGGCTCGTCTTCCGGGACGGGGTGCCGCTGGCGGTCGACGACCAGTTGGTGGAGCCGGGGCTCATCGCGGTGGCCGTACCCGTACGGGGCCCTGCCGGGGACGTGGTCTGCGCGGTGAGCGTGGTGAGCCATACGAGTCGGCACGGGGTGGCTTCGTTGAGCCGGGCTGTCCGCGAGGAGCTGGACGCGTGCGTCGCGGAGATGGAAGAGGCACTGGCCACTTCGCCGCACCCCCAGGGGCTCCGCCCCGGCCCCCGCTCCTCGATCGCCGGAGGGCCTGTCATCGGCCCCGTCGCCTCGCTCGCCCGCGGGCTCAGTCTGCTGACCGCCTTCGACGCCGCGCACCCCGCCCTGACCCTGAGCCGGATCGCCGAGCGGACCGGGCTCGCCCGGGCGACGGCGCGGCGCGCCCTGCTCACGTACCAGCACCTGGGCTACGCCGCGCCGGAGGCGAACCGTACGTACCGGCTCACGCCGCGCGTGCTGGCCCTCGGCTGCGCCCCGCTGTCCCGTACGACGCTGCCTCGCATTGCCGCCCCGCACCTCGCGGCGCTCTCGGAGCGGCTCGGGGAGTCCGTCGGCCTCTCCGTACGGGACTCCGTGCCGGACGGCGACTGGGTGCGGTGCACGGCCCGGGTCGCTCCGCGCCGGGTCATGGCCGTCGACATCGGCGTCGGCTCGCGGCTGCCCGCCGCGGTGACGGCGGCCGGGCACGTGCTCTCCGAGGGGACGGAGACGGCCGTGGTGGACGGACCGGAGGACGGGCTGCGGTCCGTGGCCGTCCCCGTGCGGGACCGGGACGGGCGCGTCGTCTCCGCGCTCGACGTCACCGGCCACCAGGGCCGCGGGGCCACCGGGGACTGGGCGCGGGCGCTGCGGGCGACCGGCGCGGCTGTCGCCGCCGACCTGCACGTGACCTCGCGGTTCGTGGCCGTACCGGCCCACTGAGAACCGGTCGTCGCGGAGCCGCCGCGTTGCGGAACGTACGCGGGCGGCCGTCAATGGAGTGACGGCTAACGGCACAGGGGGCATCTGAAAGGAGCCCGTCATGGCTCACGCGGCACCCGCACCGGCCCGTTCCACACAGGCCGGCCGCCCCGCGACCCCGTCGGCGTCCATGACCGCACTGGCCCTGCCGGTCCTCGCCGGCATCCTCTACGGGTTCTGGGCGGCGAACATCGAGCGCTACGGCCACGAGGTGACCGGCGGCAACATCGCGCTCGGCCTGATCAGCGGCGTCCTCGTCGCGGCGCTCTGCTTCGGCATCCACCTCTGGAGCGCCCGCCAGGGCGTCCGCCACATCCTGCTGCGCGCCCTGGTCTGGGGCGTCTTCGCCGGTGCCGCCATCGGCTTCCTGCACAGCCTCGCGAACGGGGCGGTCGTCTGGTCCATGCTCCTCGGCCTGGCCGTGGGCGTCGGAGTCCTCCTCGGAACCCTCTACCGCTTCTACTCGTCCAGCGAGTACACCGACGCGCACAAGGCCGCCCCCACCCGGGGACGCACCCTCGTCACCAAGTGACCCGGCCCGCCGTACCCCGAATGCGGGCCCCCCGCTCGCGGCCCACGCGCGCGGGGCCTTGCCTTGGAGGGTGAACCGCACCGTCCGCGCCGCGCTCGCCCCCGTGCTCCTCGTCCTCGCCTGCCTCCTCGTCCCCCTAGGCACGCTCTCCACCTGGGCCAGGTACGAGATCGGCGACAGTGACCGGTACGTGGCGGCGATGGCGCCGCTCGCCGGCGACGAGGACGTACGGAACACGGTCGGGGCCGCGGTGACCACCGGGATCATGAAGAACATCAGCGTCGGCCCGCTGCAGTCCACCGTCGAGCAGTACCTGCACGACGCCGTCGTCTCGTTCACGGACACCGACGCGTTCAAGAAGGCGTGGGACACCGCCAACCGCGCCGCCCACGACGCGGTGCAGCGCGCCCTCGACGAGGGCGGCACCGGCGCCGTCACCCTCGACCTGGCGCCCGTCACGAAACAGGTGAAGCAGCAGCTGGAGGACGACGGCGTGCCCTTCGCGGCGCAGATCCCGGTCACCCACACCGAGATCACCGTCCTGTCCGCCGGTGAGTTCGCCAAGCTGCGCAAGGGGTTCCACCTGCTCCAGGTCGCGGGGGTGTGGCTGCCGCTCGCCGCCCTCGTCCTCACCGTCGCGGGCCTGCTCCTGGCGCTGCGCCGCCGCCGCGCCGTCGTCGCCACGGCGCTCGGCATGGCCCTCGGCGCCGCCGCGCTGCTCCTCGCGCTGACGATCGCCCGCTCCCTCACCCTCGGCGACCTCGACAACGACACCGACAAGGCGACGGCGGGCGCGGTGTACGACGCGCTGACGTCGTCGATGCGGACCGTGTCCTGGGTGATCGTGGGGGTGGGCTCGGCGGTCGCGGTCGCGGCGTGGCTGACCAGGTTTCACCCGTTCGGCCGCACCGGGGATGCCGAGGCGCCGGAGCAGGACGAGCCTTCCCCGTATACGAGCCGTGACACGAGGCGCGAGACGAGGAGGGCTTCCCCATGAGCCAGACGACTCCCCCCGGCACACCGCCGCCCGACACCCCGCCGTCCAGCACACCGCCGCCCCCGGCACCCGACCCGGGCCCGGACCCGACGGCCGGTTCGCACAAGCGCGGGGACGACGGTGGCCTGGCCACCGGCGGCACCGTGTTCGCCGGCGTCCTGATGCTGGTCAGCGGCGTCCTCGGGATCCTCGACGGCATCGCGGGCATCGCCAAGGACGACGTGTTCGCCCGCGTCGGCGACTACGTCTACTCCTTCAACCTCACCGCGTGGGGCTGGATCCACCTGATCCTCGGCATCCTCGTCGCCCTCACCGGCTGGGGCATCCTCAAGGGCGCCGACTGGGCACGCGGCGTGGGCATCGGCCTCGCCTCGCTCTACGTCATCGAGTACTTCCTCTTCCTGCCGTACGCGCCCGTCTGGTCCGTCATCTCCATCGGCATCGGCGTCTTCGTCATCTGGGCGCTCGCGCACCACGACGGCCACCGGCGCACGGCCGCCTGACCACGCGTCCGCGGGCCCGCGAGCTTGCGGGCCCGCGGAGGGGAGCGGCGAAGATCGCATACTGGTCCCATGCCGCCCCGCCGCCGCCTGACACCCCCCGACTGGCTGGTCAGAACGCTCAAGCCGCAGCGCGCCCCGGTCCCCTGGCCCGCAGTGGCACGGGCATCGGTCGCCATGTCGGCGCCGCTCGCCGCCGGCCTGGCCACCGGCCACACCGCCTACGGCGCCCTCGCCTCCATGGGCGCCCTCAGCGGGGTCATCGGCGACACGGCGGACGCGTACCGCATGCGCATCCTGAACATCGCCGTCCCGCAGCTGTCCGGCGCGGTGGGCGTGGCGGTCGGCACGCTGGTGAACGGGCAGGGCTGGTTCGCGGTCGTGGCGGTCACGGCCGTCGCGCTCGTCTCCGGGATGATCTCGACGATCGGCGCGGTCGCCTCCGTCGCCGGGCTGCTGCTCCTGCTCAACTGCGTGGTGGGCGCGGGGCTGCCGATGCCCGGCGACTGGTGGCTCGCCCCGCTGCTCATGACCAGCGGCGGCGCGCTCGTCCTGCTCCTCGCGCTGCTCGCCTGGCCGCTGCGCGGCGGTGTGCCCGAACGGGCGGCGGTCGCGTCGACGTACCGGGGCGTCGCCCACCTCCTGGAGGCCGCGAGCCAGGACCCGGTCGGCTACGCCGAGGCCCGGTTCGCCGTCACCCAGTCCCTCAACCAGGCGTACGACCTCGTTCTCGCCCGGCGCGCCCGCACCCACGGCCGCAACCCGGAGCAGGTGCGGCTGGTGGCGCAGCTGAACGCGGTGACACCGGTGGTCGAGGCGGCTCCCGCCGTCCATCAGTGCGGGGTGCCGCTGCCGCCGCAGGTGCCGGACGCGGTGCGCGCGCTCGCCGACACCATCGCCGCCGGACGGCCCGCCGAGGCCGCCCCGCTCACGCTGCCCGAGCCCGACGGCCCCGCCGCGCGCGCCCTCGACCACGCGGTGCGGCACGCGGCGGAGGTCGCGGCGCGCACCGGGGAGAACGACTTCACCAACGTCGACGACCGCCTCGGCCACCCCGCCGCCCTACGGGTACGGGCCCGCCGCGGCGCCCGCAACGTCCTCCTCTCCGGCGCCTCCTGGCGCTACGGCCTGCGCCTCGCCCTGTGCATCGGCACCGCCCAGATCCTCGTGTCGACCGTGCCGGTGCCGCGCTCCTACTGGGTGGCGCTGACCATCACGTTCGTCATGAAGCCCGACTTCGGGTCCGTGTTCTCGCGGGCGGTCCTTCGCGCCGTCGGCACGGCGGCCGGGCTCGTCGTCGCGGCGGCCGTGCTCGCGGAGGTGCCGCTCGGCTGGTGGGACGTGCCGGTGATGCTGCTGCTCGCGCCGCTCATCCCCGCGCTCACGCCCCGCGGCTACGCCTTCCAGACGGCGGCGATCACCCCGGTCATCCTGCTCCTCTCCGACCTCCTCAACCACCAGGGCACGGCGCTGCTCGGCCCCCGCCTCCTGGACAGCCTGACGGGGTGCGCGATCGCCCTCGTAGCGGGGTATCTGCTGTGGCCGGAGAGCTGGCACACGCGGATCGGCGACCGGCTCGCCGACGCGGTGGCCGACACGGCGTCGTACGTGGAGTGCGCGTTCGGCAGCGCGGAGGAACCGGCCGTACGGGCGCGGATGCGGCGCCGCCTGTACCGGGACCTGTCCGTCATCCGCACCGAGTTCCAGCGGGCGCTCACGGAGCCGCCGCCCACGGGGAGGCGGGCGGCGGCGTGGTGGCCCCTGGTCGTCGCGGTCGAACGCATCGTGGACGCGACGACCGCGGCGCGGGTCCGGGTCCGGCACGGTGCCGCTCCGCCCACGGCGGCGGAGGTGACCCAGGTGGTGCGGCAGTTGCGGGAGCTGTCGCAGGGGTTGCGGGACGCGGTGGTTCTGGAGGAGGTACGGGTGGAGTTCGGCGCCCCCGCCGCCGACGGCGCCGGGGTCCTGGAGCACGTACGCCAGGAGGTGGCGGCGGCGCGGGCGATCGGGGTGCGGGGCGGGCCCACGGCGGAGATGATCCGTCCGTAGACCCGCCCCGGCCGGGCGTGGTGACGGGTTGCTCCTGTTGCTCCTACCGGAGCTGGGCCCCGGCCTTCTCCAGGGCCTTGGCGAAGCCGTTGGCCCACAGGGAGTTGACGCGGGAGCGCTCGGTGGCGTTCGGGTACGCGTTGGTGCAGGACGTGCCGGGGCCGCCGCCCGACATCAGCTCGCTGCACGGACCCGAGTAGTGGTCCGGCAGGCCGAGCACGTGACCGGTCTCGTGGGCGGTGACGCGGGTGGAGTTGTACTGCTGGTTCTGCGCGTAGTCGAGGAAGACGTAGCCCCGGCCGTGCCCGTCCGTGGACGCGTACGAACCGCGCGAGTCGTTGCCCTCGCGGTACGAGAAGTTGCCGGTGCCGGTCGTCGACGCGAGCTTGACGTTCGTGACCGACGAGTTCCAGATGGACGTGCTGTTCGCTATCTGCGTCCGGAAGGACGGCGCACGCGACGCGTTGTAGGTGACGGTGACCTGCGCGGCGAGCGGGTTCGCGGCGCGCTGCTCGGCGACGGACTTCACGACCGCCTCGAAGAACGCCTTGTTGGCGGCGGCGTCCTCGGTCGAGCCGGTGTAGCCCGCTCTGACGGTCTCCGCCCGCTCCTGGGGCGCCGGTTGCGCGGTGGCGGGACCGGCCGCGAGCGCGGTGACGGTGAGTCCGGCGCCGAAGGCTGCCGCGAGGAGACGGATGACTGTGGGGGGTGCTGTCATGGTCATGCAAGTGAGTGTGGGGGCGGGCGGGGCGGCTGGGGATGATGGCACTTGGGGATAGCGCGGTGTTATCGCCGACGGCGGGCGGCCGCTCGTGACAGCGGTGAAAAATGGCCGTGATGGTGCGGGGTAGTACGTGACGGACCACTGGTGCGGCCCCCGCGCTCGCCCTACGCTCAGCGCCCATGGAGCTCGACATACGGCACCTGCGCGCCGTGTGCGCGATCGAGGACACCGGCAGCCTGCACAAGGCCGCGCGTCAACTCGGCCTGACGCAGCCCGCGTTGAGCACACAGCTGCGCCGTATCGAGGCGTTCGTCGGCGGCCCGCTGTTCACCCGGGAACGCACCGGGTGCCGGGCGACCCCGCTGGGCCGGATCCTGCTGACCCGGGCCCGTCCGCTGATCGACGGTCTCGGCACGCTCGTCGACGAGGCCCGCGCGGTCGCGGCGGCGACGGCCGAAGGACCCGGCCGGCTCCGGATCGGCTCCACGGCGAGCCGGGCGCTGCCGGGGTGGCTGCGGCGGCTTCGGGCCAACGCCGAGTTCCTGGGCACGGAGCCGACCCTGCGGGTGGACGTCTCCGCGCACGCGCTGCTGCGGCGGGTCGCCGAGGGCGGGCTCGACGTGGCGTTCGTGCACGAGGTGGAGGGCAGCCCGCTGCGGATGCCGCCGGGCCTCGTGTGGCGGGTGCTGGTGGAACGTGAACCGCAGTTCGTGTCGCTGTCGACGGACCACCCGGCGGCGGGCCGCAGCGTGGTGAGACTGTCCGACCTGGCGGGCGACCGCTGGATGGTCGACCCCACGGTGGACGGCGAATGGGACGGCCTGCTGCGGGCGTTGCGCTCCGCGGGGCTGCAACCGCGCGTCCTGCACGGCGACTACCTCACGGCGGCGTCCCTCGTCGCGACGGGCGAGGTGGTGGCCCTGTGCCAGCCGACCTCCCGCTCCCGCACCGACATGGCCATCCGGCCGCTGTACGGGGATCCGGTGGGCGTACGACTGCTGCTGGCGGCCCGGAGCGAGACGCTGCTCGACGCGGTGCTGCCCGATCTCCGGGCCGCTTACGGGGAGGCGGCGCGGCAGGCTCCGGCGTACCACTTCCAGGAGGACCCGGTCTGAGGCGTCGTCCTGGCCGGGTGAAACGGGCGGCCCGTCGGGGGGATCGTCGGCGGACCCTTCCCAAGATCACCCCCCGCGGCGGCTAACCTTACGTGTCCGCCCTGGCCAGGGGTTCCAGGGGACGTTCGGGGACCAACTCATGCGGAAGGTTGCGCACATGGGCATTCTGGATCTGCTGCGGAACGCGTTCGGGCGGTCCCGAAAGAGGGACACGGAGCCGCTTGCCGCGGATTCGCCGGATTCGACGCGGCCCGCGCCCAGTGAGCCTCCCGCCCGGCCGGCGGTCCCCGCCCCGTCCCGCGGCGAGGCCGACGACCTGGTCGCCGCGGCCTTCGACAACATCACGGTCCCGAAGCCGTCCCCTCCGGGGGATGCGGGGGCGCGGGCCGCGGCTGACGCGGGGGTACCCGCGCAGAAGTCGGCGCCGGATGAGGGGGTGGCCGGGGCGGGGGCCTCGGAGCCCGTGACCGGCTCGGCGCCGGATGAGGGGTCGGCCGGGGCGGAGGCCTCGGAGCCGGATGAGGGGCTGACCGGGGCGGACGCCTCAGAGCCCGTGACCGGCTCGGCGCCGGACGCGGACGGCTCGGGGCGGACCGCCGACGCGGCGGGGGCTGAGAGCCCGGCGCCGGACGCGGACGACTCGGCGAAGGCCGCAGGCCCGGTTGAGACCTCGGGAAAGGTGGCTGACGCGGGCGAGGCCGAGGGGGCGGCGGCCGTCCCGGCGCAGGCTGGTGCCGCCCCGGATGCGGCCCCGGCCTCGGCCCCGGCTTCGGCCCCGGCCGAGGAGGCGGCTGAGACCGCCGACAAGGTCGGTGACACGGGCGAGGCCGAGGGGTCGGCGACGACGGACAGCCCGGCGCAGGCCGCAGCCCCGGACGAGGAGAGCACGGCGAAGGCCGCGGCCCCGGTTGAGGGAAGCACCGCTGCTGCGGACGAGACCCCGGACCAGGGCGCGGACGCGGGTGAGGCCACGGGGTCGGCGACGACGGACAGCACGGCCAAGGTCGCAGCCCCGGACGAGGGCAGCACCGCTGCTGCGGACAAGACCCCGGACCAGGGCGCGGACGCGGGTGAGGCCGAGGGGTCGGCGACGACGGACAGCACGGCGAAGGCCGCAGGTCCGGACGAGGAGAGCACGGCGAAGGCCGCGGCCCCGGTTGAGGGAAGCACCGCTGCTACGGACGAGACCCCGGACCAGGACGCGGACACGGGTGACGCCACGGGGTCGGCCACGACGGACAGCACGGCCAAGGTCGCAGCCCCGGACGAGGAGAGCACGTCCGCCATCACCCCCGCACCCGAGGCCAGCCCGGCGAAGGCCGCGGCCCCGGACGAGGCGGCTGGCGCGGGCAAGGGTGAAAGCCGGGTGGCGGAGGACGCCCCGGCGACGACGGACGACTCGGCCGCAAGCGCAAGCGAAGCCAGGCCTTCGGCGACGGTGGATGCCCCGGACAAGGGCAGCAGCCCGGCTGCTGCCAAGGGCGCTGACGCGGCCGAGGTCACCGTTCCGGTGACGGAGGACGACTCGGTCGAGGCTGCGGCATCGGATGAGAAGCCCGTCCAGGCAGCGGCCGAGGAAGAGGCCCCGGCCGCTGCCTCCGAAACCCCGGGCCGGCCCGCGAGCGCGGGCGGCGCTGAGGGCTCGGCGAAGAGCGAGGCAGCCACCGCGACCGGGGGGACCAGCCCCGCTGCGCCCGACGCCCCGGCCGACTCCGCCGACGTCGCCAAGGGCTCGGACCCGGCGGAGCCGAACGGTCCGGCCGCGGACAGCCCCGCACGGGGGTCGAGCCCCGCCGCGACCAAGGCCCCCGCCAAGACGGACAGCCCGGCGGAGCCGGAAGTTGCCGCAACTGGGGCGAAGCCCGCCGCGCGGAAGAAGGCCCCCGCCAAGACCACGGCCGAGCCCTCGGACGGCGAGGCCGCGGCGAAAACGGCCACCCCCGCCGGCAGCAAAACCGCGACAAAGCAGACCGCCAAGTCGAAGGCCCCGGCCAAGACCGCACCCGCTGCCGCCGCCAAGGCCACCGCCAAGGCAGTCGCCCCAGGGCTCGTAGCCGCCCACAAAGCCGCCGGCGCCGCCCTGGAGGCGCGGGGACTGACCGGAACCCGCGCCCGCGTGTACCTCGTACTGGACCGCTCAGGGTCGATGCGCCCGTACTACAAGGACGGCTCCGCAAGCGCCCTGGCCGAGCAGACGCTCGCCCTCGCCGCGCACCTGGACGACCGCGAGACCCCGGCCGTCCACACCGTCTTCTTCTCGACGGACATCGACGCCACCGGCGACCTCACCCTCGACGACACCTACGAGGGCAAGATCGACGAGTGGCACGCGGCCGCGGGCCGGATGGGCCGCACCAGCTACCACCGCGCCATCGAGGAGATCGTCGCGCACCACACCAAGAGCGACGACCCGACCGCCCCCGCCCTGGTCGTCTTCCAGACGGACGGCCCCCCGGACACCCAGCGCCCGGCGAACGAGGCCCTGGCCAAGGCGGCGAGCCACCCGCTCTTCTTCCAGTTCGTCGCGTTCGGCGAGCACGAGGCGAAGGGCTTCGACTACCTCCGCAAGCTGAAGGCCGACAACGCCGCCTTCTTCCACGCGGGCCCGGCCCCGCTCGAGCTGACCGACGCCGAGCTCTACGAAGGCGTACTGGCGGCCTGGCGCCCATAGACCCGGCTCACCTGCCCCGTGGCCGTCCGCGCAGCAAAACACCGCGCGGGCGGCCGCCCCATGTCGGCTACGATTTCTGGATTCACATCCCGCAGCCGGAACACGGAACCCGTCACTGCGCGCACCACATCGTCACGACCTGGGAGCAGCCCCCGATGGCTCGACACCTCATCACCAGCGCCCTTCCCTACATCAACGGGATCAAGCACCTGGGCAACATGGTGGGGTCCATGCTCCCGGCCGACGTGTACGCCCGCTACCTGCGCCGCCGCGGCCACGACGTGCTGTACATCTGCGCGACGGACGAGCACGGCACCCCGGCCGAGCTGGCCGCGAAGGAGCGGGGCCTGCCGGTCGCCGAGTTCTGCGCGCAGGCGCACGACGCGCAGAAGGCGATCTACGACGGCTTCGCGCTCGCGTTCGACCACTTCGGCCGCAGCTCGTCCCCGCAGAACGCGGAGCTGACCCAGCACTTCGCCCGCCGCCTGAACGAGAACGGGTTCATCGAGGAGCGGGCCATCCGCCAGGTGTACTCGCCCGCCGACGGCCGTTTCCTCCCGGACCGCTATGTCGAGGGCACCTGCCCGCACTGCGGCTACGACAAGGCCCGCGGCGACCAGTGCGAGAACTGCACCCGTGTCCTCGACCCGACGGACCTGATCGAGCCGCGCAGCGCGATCTCCGGCTCGACCGAGCTCGAGGTCCGCGAGACGAAGCACCTCTTCCTCCTCCAGTCCAAGCTCCAGGGCGAGGTCGAGGCGTGGATCGACGAGGTCGCCGACGAGTGGCCGCAGCTCTCCTCCTCCATCGCCCGCAAGTGGCTGACCGAGGGCCTGAACGACCGCGCGATCACCCGTGACCTGGACTGGGGCGTCCCGGTCCCCGCGGACACCTGGCCCGAGCTGGCGGCCGACGGCAAGGTCTTCTACGTATGGTTCGACGCCCCGATCGAGTACATCGGCGCGACGAAGGAGTGGGCCGACCAGGCCCCCGACGGCGAGACCCGGGACTGGAAGTCCTGGTGGTACGAGCCGGCCGGCGCCACCGACGTCCGGTACACGGAGTTCATGGCGAAGGACAACGTGCCGTTCCACAGCGTCATGTTCCCGGCCACCGAGATGGGCATCCGGGAGCCGTGGAAGAAGGTCGACTATCTGAAGGCCTTCAACTGGCTGACCTACTACGGCGGCAAGTTCTCCACCTCCCAGAAGCGCGGCGTCTTCACCGACCAGGCCCTGGAGATCCTCCCGGCGGACTACTGGCGCTACTTCCTCATCGCGAACGCGCCCGAGTCCGACGACTCCTCCTTCACCTGGGAGCACTTCACGGCGACGGTCAACAAGGACCTGGCCGACACCCTCGGCAACTTCGTCAACCGCGTCCTGTCCTTCTCCCGCAAGCGCTTCGGCGACGACGTCCCGGCGGGCGGCGAGCCCGGCGAGGCGGAGACGAAGCTCGGCGAGCAGATCGCCGAGCTCCTCGCCGAGTACGAGACCCAGATGGAGGCCCTCCAGTTCCGCAAGGCCGCGGCCGCGCTGCGCGCCCTGTGGTCGGCGGGCAACTCCTACCTGGAGGAGAAGGCCCCCTGGCTGGAGATCAAGACCAACCCCGAGGGCGCCGCCCTCACCCTCCGTACGGCGATGAACCTCATCCACCTCTACTCGGTGGTCTCCGAGCCGTTCATCCCGACGTCCGCGGCGGCGATGCGCGCGGCGTTCGCCCTCACGGACGACACCCACACCTGGATCAGCGCCGACGAGGCGAAGTCCCTGACCCTGGTCCCCGCGGGCACCGCCTTCACCGTCCCGCCGGTCCTCTTCGCGAAGATCACGGACGAGGACCTGGTCTCGTACAAGGAGCGGTTCGGCGGCGCCCCCGAGTAGCACCGGCAGGTGGTGGCCCCCGAGTAGCACCGGCAGGTGGTGGCGTCACGCGTCCCGGACGCGCAGCGCCACCCAGCCCCCGGCCAGGGCCACCACGGCATACCCGGCGAGCACCGACAGCCCGGTGACGGGCCCGAGCGGCGCCGTCCCCGTACTCGTCGGCGCGACTGTCTGGACGGCGAGCCCCGCCGTCATCGGGGACACCTTCTGCACGAGATGCAGCGCGTGCTCGGGCATCTTGATGATCAGGGTGGCGAGGTAGGGCCCGTAGAGCAGCGTGAGCACCGTGCCCACGGCCGCCGCCGCGTGCCGCAGGAGCAGCGCGACGCCCGCGCTCAGCAGCGCGACAAGCAGCAGGTACGCCGCCGTGCCGAGCACCGCACGCCACAACGCCCCGTCGGTGAGCGGCCATCGCGGCCAAGCGGACAGAATCCCACGCCCCGCGAACAGCGCGGCCACGACCGCCGGCAGCGCCGCCGCCGTCACCGCCCCGGCCACCACCACGAGTTTCGCCACGAAGACGGTGGTGCGGCGCGGGTTCGCGGCGAGCGTCGTCCGCATCATCCGTGGGTACTCCGACGACACGACGGCGACCGCGACCAGGACGGCGACGGCCTGCGCGAGGTAGACGCCGGACAGGGAGAGCGCCGTCGGGTCGAGGGTGCCACTCTCCTCGGGGCGGGCGCCCGCCGCGATGAGCGCGGTGAGCGCGACCATGGCGACGGTGAGCCCCGGTACCGTCCACAGCTGTCCCGGTACGGTGCGCAGCTTGGTCCACTCCCCGTGGACGGCCGCCCCCACCCCCGTCATGCGTCCCGCCGGACGAGCCGCCACCGTGCCGCTCCGAGCACGAGGATCACGTACAGGCACAGCACACCGAAGCCCGCCCACGGGGTGGTCGCGTCCTCGATGAGGTGCCTGGTCTGCTGGATCGCCATGCCGGCGACGGGCGTCGCGCTGCCGACGACGTCGTCGAGCGTGATGGAGGTCGTGGCGGCGACGACCGGCAGCACGACCACCGTCACGAACATCAGGACGACGGCGGGCACGGTACGCCGCAGCAGCGCCCCGACACCCAGACTCAGGACGGCGATCAGCGCGAGGAACGCGGCGCTGCCGACGACGGCACGGACGCTGTCCGGGTCGGTGAGGGCGGGGTTGTCGAAAAGGGGCGGCCGGAAGCCGTTCTCGCGCTGGTACGGCCGGGCAAGGAGGAACGCGGTGACGCTGCCCACGAGGCCGACGGCGAACACCGCCGCCCCGAGCACCACCGCCTTCGCCGCCAGGACCCGGCCGCGGCGCGGGCTCGCGGTGAACGTCGTGCGCAAGGTGCCCGTCCTGTACTCGGACGTGACGGACAGGACGCCGAGCGCGATCACCGCGAGCGCGGCGAACTGCGTCCCGTCGTCCAGGGACTGCCGCACGAGATCGATCTCCGGGCCGCCTCCGACCCCGCCCATGCCGAGCCCGCCGAGGTCCCCGCTGCCGGTGAGGGTGAGCGCGCCGGCGGTGCGGTGGAGGGTGCCTGCTGGGGCGGCGGCGTCCGGGGGCGGCGCGTTCGCGTCGGGCGGCTGCACGACGTCCGTGTGCCGCCACGCCCCGTGCGTACGGGGAAAGTCCAGGTGGTCGAAGACGGCCCGGCCCACGGTGGGTACGGGGTGGGCGGTGACCTGGGTGGGCCCGGTGCGCTTCTCGACGGCGCGCTCGGGCGAGGTGACGAAGACACCGGCCTGCGCGGCGGCGGGCAGCCCGCGCACGGTCAGCGCCCCGACGCGCTGCCAGGACCGCCCGTCGTGGGACACGTACCCGGTGACGCGCGCCCCCTCCCGCCGCAGCCGCAGCCACACGGGCGCCCCACTGTCACCGGCGGCGGCGGTCAGCTCGTGCTTCCCGTCGGCCGCCATCCGTACTCCGTGCCCCGGCGTGACCATGAGAGCGGCGTACGAGGATCCGCTCGCCGTTCCGTCCTTGAGCAGCAGCCCGGCCTTCGCCCAGGGGTGGCTGTCGCGCTGCTCGGCGACGCGAACGGTGTAGGCGCTGCCATCCGCACCGGTGCTGCTCCGGTGCGCGAAGCTCACCCCGTCGTACGCGTCCGGGCCGCCGTAGCCGAACGTGCTGCCGCTCGCCGACGCCACCGTCATCAGCAGGAGCAGGCCGAGCAGCGCGAGCAGCGCCAGCGGTGTGCTGCGCACGGACCGCAGCTTCGTCCACTCGGCGCGGAGCGCTCCGCGCACGGTGCCGCCCCTCATGACGCCTCCTGCGATGACGGCACCTGCGATGACGGCTCCTGCGCGCGGAACTGGGTCATGTCGGCGGTCAGCTCCATGTACGCCTCCTCCAACGTGGCCCGGTGGCGCGCGAGTTCGGAGAAGGGTATGTTCCGCGCGCCCAGCAGCGCGGTGACCTGTTCGGCGGCCAGTCCGGTGACCGTCAGGGAGTCGGCACCGGTCACGGCTACGGTGGCGCCCGCGCCGGTCAGCACGGTCATCGCGTCGGCGCGGCGGGCGGTGCGCAGGGCGAGCCGGGCACCGGACACCTCCGCGAGCAGTTCCCCCACGTCCGTGTCGGCGAGCAGCCGCCCGCGCCCGATGACCACGAGGTGGTCGGCGGTGTCCTGCAACTCGCTCATGAGGTGCGAGGAGACGAGCACCGTTCGCCCGTCGGCGGCCAGGCCCTTGAGGAACTGCCGGATCCACTGGATGCCCTCGGGGTCGAGCCCGTTGACCGGCTCGTCGAGGATCAGGATGGGCGGATCACCGAGCAGCGCAGCCGCGATGCCGAGCCGCTGCCGCATGCCGAGCGAGAAGCCTCCGGTGCGCTTCCTGGCGGCGGGGGCGAGCCCGACCTGATCCAGGACGTGGTCGACCCGCCGCGCCGGCAGCCCGCTGTAGTGGGCCAGCCAGAGCAGGTGATCGCGGGCGCGCCGCCCCGGGTGCAGCGCCTCGCAGTCGAGCAGGGCGCCCACGGTGCCGAGGGGGTCGTCGAGCCGCGCGTAGGCCCTGCCCCCGATCAACGCCTCCCCGCCGTCCGGACTGTCAAGCCCGAGCATCATCCGCAAAGTCGTCGACTTCCCCGCCCCGTTGGGCCCCACGAACCCGGTCACCCGCCCCGGCCGCACACTGAAACTGAGCGCGTCCACGGCGACGGTGCCCCCGTACCGCTTGCTCAGGGCTCGCGCCTCGATCGTCATGTCGGTGGTCATGGCCCAGACGGTAGCCACGGGGGTACGGGCGGGCGTCCCACCGGAGCGGGGTCTGTGCCAGGCCGCGCTCCCCCGCGCGGGGGAGAGGCCCGTCGTCCGTCCCCGGCTCCCGTCACGCGCGCCCTGTGGGGCTGCGGCGGAGCCGCATGCTCCAGGGGCACGGGAGACCGCGCGAGCGACCACGACGCACCCACACCCACACTCACACCCGGCAACCCTTCGTAAGGGCCCCTTCCCCCCACAGGGTGACGCCCCTTCCCCGGCCCCCGCCCGATAATGACCCCCATGACGTGGCCCAGGCCAACACAAACCCGCAGACCCGCGGAGCTCATGGCCATCGCCTCTCTGACCCTCGCCGCCCTTACCGAGGTGCTGCGCCCCGCCCTGCCCGCGACCGCGGACCCGCTGGGCCCCACCGCCCTGGCCCTGGCCACCACTCTTCCCCTGATCTTCATCCGCCCCCAGCCCGTACTGGCGGCGCTCACCGTCACCGCAGCGGCGCTGCTCGCCATCCCCGCCTACGGCCACGTCATCCTCTCCGGCCTCCCGGCGCTGGCAATCTCCTTGTACGTCATCGCCCGCCACCACCACGGCCGCACGGCGACCCTCTTCGCCACCCCGTTCGCCCTCTACGCCCTGACCGGCGAGGATCGCGCCGTCCCCCTCCTAATCGGCGCCGCCGCGACACTGACCGCGGGCCACGCTCACCGCACCCGCGCCGACGACACCCGCCGCCGCGCCGCCGACCAGTCGTACACGGGCACGGCCCTGGCCCACGCGGCGCTGGGCGAACGCGCCCGCATCGCACGCGAGTTGCACGACATCGTGGCGCACCACGTGTCGACGATCTCGGTGCAGGCGGAGACGGCCCGCTTCACGACGCCGGGCCTGACGGCGGAGGGCGCGGCGACGTTCCTGGCGATCGGGGACACGGCGCGGCTGGCGCTGACGGAGATGCGCCGCCTGCTCGGTGTCCTGCGCGAGGACCCGCCCGAGACGGCCGCCACCCCACCCGAACGCGCCCCGCAACCCGGCCTCGACCAGCTCGTCGCACTCGTCGACGAGGCCCGGGAGACGGCCGCCGGCGCGGTACGGCTCATCGTGAGCGGACCGGTCACAGCACTCGACCCGGGCCTGGAGCTGACGGCGTACCGCATCGTGCAGGAGGCCCTGACCAACGCCCGCAGGCACGCGCGAGGAGGCGCGGTGGACGTCCGGCTCACGTACGCGCCGCGGCACTTGGCCATACGCGTCCGCGACAGCGGCGCGGGCGCCCCGCCCCACGACACCACCCCGGGCCACGGCCTGCTCGGCATGCGCGAACGCACGGCGATGGCGGGCGGCACGCTTCGCACGGGCCAGGCCCCGGCGGGCGGCTTCCTGGTGGAGGCGACATTGCCGATCGTCGCCACCGAAAGCCACGACTCATGACGGCGGCGACCGATCCCCCCGGCATCCGCGTCGTCGTCGCCGACGACCAGGACGTCGTACGGGCCGGCTTCGGCGCGCTCCTCGACAGCCAGCCGGACTTCACCGTGGTCGGCAGCGCGCCCGGCGGCGCCGACGCGGTCCGCGTCTGCAGGGCGGTCCGCCCCGATCTGGTCCTGATGGACGTACGCATGCCCGGCATGGACGGCATCGAGGCGACGCGCCGGATCGCCCGGGAGCTGCCGGAGACCCGGATCGTGATGCTGACGACGTTCGACCTCGACGCGTACGTGTACGACGCGCTCGCCGCCGGCGCCAGCGGCTTCCTGCTCAAGGACATGCAGGCCGAGCGGCTCTTCGAGGCGGTACGGGTCGTCGCGGCGGGTGAGGCGTTGCTGGCGCCGACGGTGACGCGCCGCCTGATCGCGGAGTTCACGCGGCTGCGCCCACGGGCCGTGCCACCGCGACAGGCCCTCGGTATCGACGCGCTGACCCCGCGCGAACGCGAGGTGCTGCGGCTGATCGCCGAGGGCCTGTCGAACCAGGAGATCGCGGAGCGGCTCGTGGTCGGCGGGGAGACCGTGAAGACCCATGTCAGCCGGGTCCTCGCCAAGCTCGGCGTACGCGACCGGGCGCAGGCGGTGGTGGCGGCGTACGAGTCGGGCCTGGTGGTGCCGCGCTCGGGCGCCTAGGAGGCCGAGGGCGAGGGCGCCGGGGGAGCGGTCCCCGGGTCGTCCTGTCCCTCGTGCGTCTCGTCCGGGTCCACGCCGACCGTGATGGAGGCGACGACACCGCGCGCGATGTGGCCCCTCTTGTAGCGCAGCCGCAGCAGGCCGCCGCTGACGCCGCTCCGGTCGTAGATGGTGTCCTCGGTGAGCGTCGTGCGCTCCGTGGTGCTGGTGGAGTACGGGGCGACCTCGGCGGAGGCGAGGACGGCGGCCTCGTCGAAGAAGAACTGGCCGGTGTGGCAGGTGTGCCCGCCCTCGTAGCCGCTCTCGGTGAGCTTGCCGCCGACATGCACCTTGGTGTGGATGTGCACGGCCCGTCCCCGGTACCAGCCCGGGAAGACCGTCCTGAACTCGACGAACCCGTGCCGGTCGGTGAGCCAGGTGCCGCGCAGGTAGCGGTGGTCGTCGGTCGGCTCGGTCTTCCCGAGACCGCCGCCACCACCCGGCGGCGGCTCGGTCGGCGGCGCAGTGGGTGGCTCGGAACCGCCGGGCCCACCCGGCCCCCCGGGCGGCCCGCCCTGCGACGCGTCCTCGTACCCGGAGTAGATCCCGAGCGCGTCGCAGTGCCAGATGTCGACGGCGGCGTGCTTGAGCGGCCGGCAGCTCTCACTGTCGATCACCTTGACGCGCAGGATCAGCGGGATGCCGTCCTTGTCCTCGGTGACATCACGGCGGATCCTGTCGGCGTCGATGTAGTACGGCCCCTCGGTGGTCTCGGCGGTGAGCCGGTAGCACTCCTCCGCACCCCGTTCACCCTGCCCGGCGAAGGCAACACCACCACCGACAGCAACCGCCGCCACAGCCGCCCCACCGGCGACGACGACCTTGCGTCGCGTGAACTCCGGTACAGCCGCGCCCTCTTGAGGTAACTCGTTCTCCGTCATGGCCGAGGAAGCTAGGGGCGCCTGCTGTCAAAGAGATGGGTGAGAGCTGTGTGTTCCATGTGAGCCGAAAACCGCCGCTCCCATCCCGATGAACGCCGTGTACGCCGTGTACGCCGTGTACGCCGTGTACGCCGAAGGGCCCGGAACCGTCGTTCGGTTCCGGGCCCTTCACACCGCGTCGATCAGCGGAGCGTCAGCGCGCTACTTCTTCTCCACCGGCTTGCGCAGCTGGATGTTCAGCTCGCGCAGGCGCGACTCGTCCAGCTCGGTGGGCGCGCCCATCATCAGGTCCTGCGCGTTGCCGTTCAGCGGGAAGCTGATCGTCTCGCGGATGTTGGGCTCGTCGGCGAGGAGCATGACGATGCGGTCGACGCCGGGGGCGATCCCGCCGTGCGGCGGGGCGCCGAAGCGGAAGGCGCGGAGCATGCCCGCGAACTCGGCCTCGACGGTGTCGCGGTCGTAGCCTGCGATCTCGAACGCCTTGAGCATGATCTCGGGCTCGTGGTTCCGGATCGCGCCGGAGGACAGCTCCGTGCCGTTGCAGACGATGTCGTACTGCCAGGCAAGGATGGACAGCGGGTCCTTCTCCTCCAGGTCCTTCATGCCGCCCTGGGGCATCGAGAAGGGGTTGTGGGAGAAGTCGATCTTGCCGGTCTCCTCGTCCTTCTCGTACATCGGGAAGTCGACGATCCAGCAGAACCGGAAGACGCCCTCCTCGAAGTGGCCCGCGCGCTTGGCGGCCTCGACACGCACCGCGCCCATGATCTTGGAGACCTCGTCGAACTCGCCCGCGCCGAAGAACACGGCGTGACCGGCTTCGAGGCCGAGGCGCTTGGTCAGCTCCGCCACGTTCTCCTCGGTGAGGAACTTGGCGATCGGGCCCGTCAGCGAACCGTCCTCGGCGACGCGCACCCAGGCCAGGCCCTTGGCGCCCTGCTCGACCGCGTAGTCACCGAGCCCGTCGAAGAACTTGCGGGACTGCGAGGCGGTGTCCGGCACGGGCAGCGCGCGCACGTGCTTGCCCGCGAACGCCTTGAACCCGGACGCCTCGAAGATGTCGGAGATGTCGACGAGTTCGAGCTTGGCGCGCAGGTCCGGCTTGTCGCTGCCGTACTTCAGCATCGACTCGCGGAACGGGATGCGCGGGAACGGGGACGTGACCTCGCGGCCGCCGCCGAACTCCGTGAACAGCTCGGTCATGAGCTTCTCGATCGGCTGGAAGACGTCTTCCTGCTCGACGAAGCTCATCTCGACGTCCAGCTGGTAGAACTCGCCCGGCGAACGGTCCGCGCGCGCGTCCTCGTCGCGGAAGCAGGGCGCGATCTGGAAGTACCGGTCGAAGCCGGAGATCATCAGCAGCTGCTTGAACTGCTGCGGGGCCTGCGGCAGCGCGTAGAACTTGCCGGGGTTCAGACGGGAGGGGACGACGAAGTCACGGGCGCCCTCGGGGGACGTCGCGGTGAGGATCGGCGTCGCCATCTCGTTGAAGCCGAGGGCGACCATCTTGGAGCGGATGGACGCGATCACGGAGGAGCGCAGCATGATGTTGCGGTGCATGCGCTCGCGGCGCAGGTCCAGGAAGCGGTACTCCAGGCGGCGCTCCTCGCCGACCCCGTCGTCCTGGTTGATCTGGAACGGCAGCTGCTGGGCGGCGCCGAGCACCTCGATGTCGGCGGCCTCGATCTCGATCTCGCCGGTGGGCAGCTCCGGGTTGACGTTGTCCGCGCCGCGCGAGACGACCTTGCCGTCGACGCGGACGACCGTTTCCTTGGTCAGCTTGTCGAGGACCTCGGCGGCCTTGGTGCCGGGCCGGGCGACGAGCTGTGTGATGCCGTAGTGGTCGCGGAGATCGATGAAGAGGATGCCGCCCAGGTCTCGGCGATTGTGCAGCCAGCCGCTCAGCCGGACGTCGGCGTCGACGTCAGTGGCGCGGAGCTCGCCGCAGGTGTGGGACCTGTACCGATGCATCGTCGTTCATCCAGCCTTCGCGTTTCGGGGTTCCGGGGTGACAGCCCGGTTCCCCCAAGGGTACCGGCCGCCTCGGGATCAGCCGCCAGATACTCTCGGTGGCCGTATGCGATCACCTCTTCTTAGAGTGGGGCCATGCGCACTGGTGAGCCCCTCCCTCCGGTGGAGGACGTCCTCGCCGCTCTCGCGACCGGCCTGTGGCGGTGGGACAACCGGGCGGGCCTCGTCACGTTCGACGTGGAGGCCGCCCGGCTGATCGGGATGCCGTCGCCCGACGGGCGTCCGGTCAGCCTGTCGGAGTCGGGGGCCAGGGCCCGTTTCCACCCCGTGGACTGGAACGAGATCGACGGCGTCGTCCAGCTCGCCGTCGCCGAGGGCACCCTCGCCGAGGCCCGCCTGCGCGTCATGGACGAACGCGGGCACGTCATCCGAACCGTGCGCAGCCGCTCCAAGCCGGTGATGACCGGCGAGAGCCCGGACTCGTACGAGCTGATCGGCACGCTCCAGGAGGTCACCGAGCCGCCGC
Organism: Streptomyces sp. NPDC016845; assembly: GCF_044332585.1. Taxonomy (NCBI): domain Bacteria; kingdom Bacillati; phylum Actinomycetota; class Actinomycetes; order Kitasatosporales; family Streptomycetaceae; genus Streptomyces; species Streptomyces sp. NPDC016845. Next base: position 315,720 of record NZ_JBIRPI010000005.1, read on the forward strand.
CGGGCGCCGCGGCGCGCGCCCCCGTGACCGGCGACTGGCGCCGCTCGCGCGAGGCGTTCCTGCTCGACGCGGGCCGCGCGCTCGCCGAGGCCGGGTCGACGGAGGAGGTGCTGCGGGTCGCCGCGGGCCTGTCGATGCCCGGGTTCTCCCCGGAGGGGCTCGCGGTGTTCGGCGTCACCGGCGACCGCCTCACCGTCATCGGGCACTACGGGCAGCCGGCGGACTCCGAGCACCCCTTCACCGACATGGACCTGTCCACGGACTATCCGGCGGCCGAGGTCTGCCGGACCGGGCGCGCGGTCTATCTCTCGTCACCCGCCGAGTACCAGAAGCGGTATCCCGCGGCCTGGCCGCTGGCCGCCCGGTTCCGGCGCCAGTCGTGGGCGTTCCTGCCGCTCATCATCGCGGGCCGGACGATCGGCGCGTGGATGGCGGGCTTCGCCTACCAGGTGTCGTTCACGCCCGACGAGCGCTCGGTCCTGACGACGGTCGCGCGGATGCTGGCGCAGGCCCTGTCGCGGGCCGGGGTCGCCGAGTCGGAGCGGGAGCTGACGGACGGCCTGCAGAAGTCGATGCTGCCGAACCTGGGCCCCGAGATCCCCGGCATCGCCATCGCGGCCCGCTATGTGCCGACCGGCGGCGGCCTCCAGGTCGGCGGCGACTGGTACGACATCATCCCGCTGCCCGGCGGCGCCGCCAGGACGGAGGCCGGAGGCGGCCGGGTCGCCCTGGTCATCGGCGACGTGCAGGGCCACGACGTGCGCGCCGCCGGCCTCATGGGGCAGCTCCGCATCGCCCTGCGCGCCTACGCCTCCGAGGGGCACCGCCCCGACGCGGTCCTCTCCCGCGCCTCCCGCTTCCTGAACGGCATCAGCGACACCGTCAACGGCGGCGACCCGGACGACCTGCGCTTCGCGACCTGCCTCTACGTGGAGGCGGACCCGGCGACCGGCGTCCTGGAGATCGCCCGTGCGGGCCATCCCGACCCTGCGATACGGATGGCCGACGGCACGGTCATGATGCGGCCCACGGCCGGCGGGCTCCCGCTCGGCATCGACCCGGACGCCGACTACCCCACGACCCGGCTCGTCCTGGAGCCCGGCGAGACGCTGCTCCTGTGCACCGACGGCCTGATCGAGACCGGCGGCCACGACCTCGACACGGGCTGGCTCCGGGTGCGCAGGACGCTGGAGACCGGCCCCGCCGACTCCCTGGAGGAGCTGGCCGACTCCCTCGTCCAGGCGGTGCACGGACCGTCGTCGCACCACACCACGGGCCCGCTCGTCGATCGCCGCGAGGACGACATAGCGCTGCTCCTCCTGCGCCGTACGCTCCAGTCGAGCAAGCCCTCGACCGGCCGCCGCACGGCGATGACGATCGCGCAGGCCGAGCCGGAGCGGATCGCCGCCGCCCGCCAGCAGATGCGCGAGCTGCTGCACGACTGGGCCGACGACGACCAGGTCGACTCGGCCGTGCTGCTCATCTCCGAGATGGTCACCAACGTCCTGGTCCACACCGACGGCGACGCGCTGCTCGTCGCCGAGGTCGCCAAGGACGCGGAGGGCGCGCGGCGGCTGCGCGTGGAGGTCGCGGACGCCTCGGACAACCTGCCGCACAAGCGCAGGCCGGGGGAGCTGGCCTCGTCGGGGCGCGGCCTCGTCCTCATGGAGCTGCTCGCCGAGCGCTGGGGCGTCGACCCGCAGGGCGAAGGCAAGTGCATCTGGTTCGAGCTCTATGAGAAGTCGCTCCACGAGCCGTCGGGCGCCGGGGACGAGGAGCCGGTTGTTTCACGTGAAACGCCGACGCCTCCGTTTCCGTAGCCTTCGGTCCCGTAGTCTCCGGTCCCGTCGCCTCCGGCCCCGTAGCGTCCCCGCAGCTCGTTCACGATGCCGAACGCGGCCGCCGTCAGCGGCACCGCGAGCAGCATCCCGATGATCCCGGCGACGGAGGCGCCGCCGGTGATGGCGAGCAGCACCACCGCCGGGTGCATCTGCACCGTGCGCGACTGGATCATGGGCTGGAGGACGTGCCCTTCCAGCACTTGCACCGCCAGAACCACGCCGAGCGCCCAGACAGCGATGACGAAACCCCGGTCGGCGAGGGCGACGAGGACGGAGACGGCGCCGGAGATGAAGGCCCCGAGGTAGGGGATGTAGGCGCCGACGAAGACGAGCGCGGCCAGGCCGACGGCGCCGGGGACGCGCAGGATGAGCAGGCCGACGCCGATGCAGGTGGCGTCGATGAGGGCGATGAGTGTGGTGCCGCGCATGAACCCCGCGATGGAGTTGAAGGAGCGGCGGGCGATCGCCTCCAGGGTCTCGCCGTTGTGGGGCGCGGCGTGGCGCAGGGCTCTGCGGAAGCGGCCCGCGTCGCGGAGGAAGAAGAAGCAGAGCAGCAGCGCGAGGACCGCCATGGCGACGACCTCACCGACGACGCTGAGCCCGCTGATGACGCCGGACGCGGCGCTGCCCCCGTACTTCTTGAGCAGGTCCTGGGCGCTGTCGGCGAGGTGGTCGAAGTCGATCGCGCCGGTGCCGAACCGGTCGGAGAGGTCGTTGGCGGCGGTCTTCACCGAGGCCACGATCTGGTCGCCGGTGTCGATGAGGGCCGCGACCACGATGTATCCGGCGCCGCCGACGACGATCAGGATCAGCGCGCAGGTCAGGCCCGAGGCGAGGGAGCGCTGCACCTTGGCACGGCGCAGGGCGAGGTAGACGGGGCGCAGCAGGGCGGTGCCGAGCAGCGCGAGCAGGACCGGTACGACGGCCGTCTTGAGCTCGACGCAGAGCCGGATCCCGACCCAGGCGACCCCTGCGACGAGCAGGGCCACCGCGCACCAGGCGGCGACGCGGCGGGCGGGTTCGGGGAGGAGTCGCTGACGGGTCGGCACCCGGTCAGACGATCATGACCGGGCGCGGCTCACCTCTCGGGCGGACCGGGCGGGTGAGCAGGGGCACATATGGGTGACGGCCCGCCGGGTGCAGAGTCGGCGGGCCGTCGGTTCAAGGGCACACGGGTCGGTTGCGTGTGCGGCTCGGTTACGTGTGCGGCAGGCGCTCCTTCGACGGGACGACGCCCAGGCGGCCCGCCTGGAAGTCGTCGAAGGCCTGCTGGAGCTCGGCCTTGGTGTTCATGACGAACGGGCCGTAGTGGGCCATGGGCTCACGGATCGGCTGCCCGCCGAGGATGACGACCTCCAGGTCGGGGGTGTTGCCGTCCTGGGACTCGTCGGCGCGCACGGTCAGGGAGGAGCCCGCGCCGAAGACGGCGGTCTGGCCCGCGTGGACCGGGCGGCGATCGGCGCCCACGGTGCCGCGGCCCGCGAGCACGTACACCAGGCCGTTGTAGTCCTCGCGCCAGGGCAGGGTGGCCTCGGCGCCGGGGCGGACGGTGGCGTGCACCATCGTGATCGGGGTGTGCGTGATGCCGGGGCCCTCGTGGCCGTCGAACTCGCCGGCGATGACGCGGAGCAGCGCGCCGCCGTCGGCCGTGGTGAGCAGCTTGACCTGGCCGCCGCGGATGTCCTGGTAGCGCGGGTTCTGCATCTTGTCCTTGGCGGGCAGGTTCACCCACAGCTGGAGGCCGTGGAAGAGGCCGCCGGACATGACGAGGGACTCCGGCGGGGCCTCGATGTGGAGCAGGCCCGAGCCCGCCGTCATCCACTGCGTGTCGCCGTTGGTGATGGTGCCGCCACCGCCGTGCGAGTCCTGGTGGATGAAGGTGCCGTCGATGATGTAGGTCACGGTCTCGAAGCCGCGGTGGGGGTGCCAGGGCGTGCCCTTGGGCTCTCCCGGCGCGTACTCCACCTCGCCCATCTGGTCCATCATGATGAACGGGTCGAGGTGGCGGTAGTTGATCCCGGCGAACGCGCGGCGCACCGGGAATCCTTCGCCCTCGAAGCCGCTCGGGGCGGTGGTCACGGTGAGCACGGGGCGCGCCACGGCATCCGCCGGCGCGGCCACACGGGGCAGGGTCAGCGGGTTCTCGACGGTCACAGCGGGCATTTGGGGGCCTCCTTGGCGTCCTCGTGCCTCGACTTTAGTTGAACGTAGAACTTTCTGCCACCCAGAACGCGGAACGCCCGGAGGGAATTCCCTCCGGGCGTCCGGTGAAGGTGGCTGGCGGCCGGTATCAGCCGTACATGCGCCGCATGGCGAAGTCGACCATCTGTTCGACGGCCTTCGCGTCGAAGACCATCCGGTGCTCGCCCTCCATGTCGAGGACGAAGCCGTACCCGGTGGGCAGCAGGTCGATCACCTCGGCGCCGGTGATGACGAAGTACTTGGACTCCTTGCCCGCGTACCGGCGCAGCTCCTTGAGCGTGGAGAACATCGGGATCACCGGCTGCTGGGTGTTGTGCAGCGCGAGGAAGCCCGGGTTGTCGCCGCGCGGGCAGTAGACCTTCGACGAGGCGAAGATCTGCTGGAAGTCCTCGGCGGACATCGAGCCGGTGGTGAACGCGCGGACCGCGTCGGAGAGCGAGGGCGGCGACGGCTCCGGGTACAGCGGCGGCGCCTGCTGCCCGTACCCGCCCTGCTGCGGCGGCGCGTACTGCTGCCCGGCAGCGCCGGCGTGCTGCTCGTATCCGTACATGGGGCAAAGCCTACCGAGGGCGAGGGGGCCGGTGGGCCGGGCAGCGGATCCGGCCACTTACGGCTCGTTCGTCACAGTTGCCGTGCCAGGGGTTGCGTCTTATTACCGACGGGTAGCATCCTGTTGATTACTAGTTGGTACGCGTACGAGGACGATCCCGGAGCCCGGCACGAGACGGGCCCCATGCCGCGGGTCTACCTCCCTGATCCTTTACGGAGCCGTCGCCATGGGGCACTACAAGTCGAATCTCCGCGACATCGAGTTCAACCTCTTCGAGGTGCTCGGCCGCGACAAGCTGTACGGCACAGGACCGTTCGGGGACATGGACGTCGACACGGCGAAGAGCATCCTCGAAGAGGTCGCCCGCCTCTCCGAGAACGACCTGGCCGAGTCCTTCGCGGACGCCGACCGCAACCCGCCGGTCTTCGACCCGGAGACCAACACGGCGCCGGTCCCGGCCAGCTTCAAGAAGTCCTACAAGGCGTTCATGGACGCCGAGTACTGGCGCCTCGGCCTGCCCGAGGAGATCGGCGGCACCACCGCGCCGCGCTCCCTGATCTGGGCCCACGCCGAGCTGATCCTGGGCGCCAACCCGGCGGTCTGGATGTACTCCTCCGGCCCGGCGTTCGCCGGCATCCTCTTCGAAGAGGGCACCGAGGAGCAGAAGAAGGCGGCCGCGGTCGCCGTCGAGAAGCAGTGGGGCTCGACCATGGTCCTCACCGAGCCGGACGCCGGTTCGGACGTCGGCGCCGGCCGCACCAAGGCCGTCCAGCAGGACGACGGCTCCTGGCACATCGAGGGCGTGAAGCGGTTCATCACGTCCGGTGAGCACGACATGTCGGAGAACATCCTCCACTACGTCCTCGCGCGCCCGGAGGGCCACGGCCCGGGCACGAAGGGTCTCTCCCTCTTCCTGGTTCCGAAGTTCGAGTTCGACTGGGAGACCGGCGAGCTGGGCGAGCGCAACGGCGTGTACGCGACCAACGTCGAGCACAAGATGGGCCTCAAGGCGTCCAACACGTGCGAGATGACCTTCGGCGACAAGCACCCCGCCAAGGGCTGGCTGATCGGCGACAAGCACGAGGGCATCCGCCAGATGTTCCGGATCATCGAGTTCGCCCGCATGATGGTCGGCACGAAGGCGATCTCGACGCTCTCGACCGGTTACCTGAACGCCCTGGAGTACGCCAAGGAGCGCGTGCAGGGCCCTGACCTCGCCAAGTTCATGGACAAGACGGCGCCCAAGGTCACCATCACGCACCACCCCGACGTCCGCCGCTCCCTGCTCACGCAGAAGGCGTACGCCGAGGGCATGCGCTCGCTGGTGCTCTACACCGCCTCGGTCCAGGACGCGATCCAGGTCAAGGAGGCGGCGGGCGAGGACGCGTCGGCCGACCACGCGCTCAACGACCTGCTCCTCCCCATCGTCAAGGGCTACGGCTCCGAGAAGGGCTACGAGCAGCTCGCGCAGTCCCTCCAGACGTTCGGCGGCTCCGGGTTCCTCCAGGAGTACCCGATCGAGCAGTACATCCGTGACTCGAAGATCGACACGCTGTACGAGGGCACGACGGCCATCCAGGGCCAGGACTTCTTCTTCCGCAAGATCGTCCGTAACCAGGGTGCCGCGCTGAACGGGCTCGCCGAGGAGATCAAGAAGTTCCTCGCGGTCGAGACGGGCGGTGAGGAGCTTGCCGGGGCGCGCGAGTCGCTGGCCAAGGCGGCTGTCGAGCTGGAGGCGATCGTCGGCGTCATGCTGACCGATCTGGCCGCCACGGAGCAGGACGTCAAGTCGATCTACAAGGTGGGTCTGAACACGACGCGGCTCCTCATGGCCTCCGGCGACGTGGTCGTCGGCTACCTCCTTCTGAAGGGCGCGGCTGTCGCGGCCGAGGCCCTCGCGGGTGGCGCTGCCGGCAAGGACATGCCGTTCTACCAGGGCAAGATCGCGGCGGCGAAGTTCTTCGCGGCGAATGTCCTGCCGGGGGTCGTCGGGGCGCGCAAGCTGGCGCAGGCCACGAGTGAGTCCGGGCTTGACGTCATGGAGCTCGACGAAGCGGCGTTCTAGGCTCCGCCGAGCCGGTATCCAGGCCGGGCCCGTTGTCTCCCCCGGGGACGACGGGCCTTCGTCCGTCCGCCGCTCCCGTCGTGGCTGGTCGCGCAGTTCCCCGCGCCCCTGAGATGCGCACTGCGTGCGCATCTCAGGGGCGCACCGCAATAGAGGCACGCCTCCAGGGGCGCGAAAAACCGCGCGACCAGCCACCACGACACCCGCACCCGTACCCGCACCCGCGAAAGACCCGAAGAGGCACCCCCTCAGGGGCGCGAGGAACTGCGCGACAAGCCACGGCGAGCGCCGCACCCACCACCGGACCCCAAGGCGCACCCACCAGGGGCGCGAGGAACTGCGCGACAAGCCACCACGACACCCGCACCCGCGAAAGACCCGAAGAGGCACCCCCTCAGGGGCGCGAGGAACTGCGCGACCAGCCGACACGGAGCCGCGCGAGACACGAAACCCCCGGTGGGCAGACGCTTCGTGCAAACGGGGCAGATCACGAGGCCCGGGACCACCCCAGGCCCGCCCCGGCAACCCGCACTACCCTGGCGGCATGGCAAACCCTCCCGGCCCCTTCGATCGCGGGCACACCGACGACCTGTTGACCTTCCTCGCCGCAAGCCCCACCCCGTACCACGCCGTGGCAACGGTGTCCGCACGCCTGGAGGAGGCGGGGTTCAAGCAGGTCGCGGAGGTCGACGCCTGGGACGGCACCAGCGGAGGCAAGTTCGTGACGCGCGGCGGCGCCGTCGTCGCCTGGTACGTGCCGAGCGGAGCGCACCCGCACACCCCGTTCCGCATCGTCGGCGCGCACACGGACTCCCCGAACCTGCGGGTGAAGCCGCAGCCCGACATGGGGAGCAACGGCTGGCGCCAGGTCGCCGTCGAGGTCTACGGCGGCCCGCTGCTGAACAGCTGGCTGGACCGGGACCTCGGCCTGGCGGGCCGGATCTCGCTCCGCGACGGCAGCGAGCGGCTCATCGACATCGACCGCCCGCTGCTGCGCGTCCCGCAGCTCGCGATCCACCTGGACCGCTCCGTCACCGCCGACGGTCTGAAGCTGGACAAGCAGCGCCACATGCAGCCCATCTGGGGCCTGGGCGGCGACGTGCACGAGGGTGATCTGCTGGGCTTCGTCGAGGACGAGTACGGCCTGGAGCGCCGCTCGATCACCGGCTGGGACCTCATGACGTACTCGGTCGAACCCCCCGCCTACCTGGGCCGCGACAAGGAACTCGTCGCAGGGCCCCGGATGGACAACCTGCTGTCCGTGCACGCCTGCACCGCCGCCCTTGCCGAGGTCGGCAGGCGTGACGACGCGGGCGCGCTCCCGTACATCCCGGTGCTCGCCGCCTTCGACCACGAGGAGAACGGGTCGCAGTCCGACACCGGCGCCGACGGCCCGCTGCTCGGCACCGTGCTGGAACGTTCCGTCTTCGCACGCGGCGGCTCCTACGAGGACCGCGCGCGGGCCTTCGCCGGGACGGTGTGCCTGTCGTCGGACACCGGGCACGCCGTGCACCCGAACTACGGCGAGCGCCACGACCCCACGCACCATCCGCGCGCCAACGGCGGCCCGATCCTCAAGGTCAACGTCAACAACCGGTACGCCACGGACGGCGGCGGTCGGGCCGTGTTCGCGGCGGCGTGCGAGAAGGCGGGCGTGCCGTTCCAGTCGTTCGTCTCCCACAACGCGATGCCCTGCGGCACCACGATCGGCCCGATCACCGCGGCCCGGCACGGCATCAAGACGGTCGACATCGGTGCGGCGATCCTGTCGATGCACAGCGCCCGTGAACTGTGCGGCGCCGACGACCCGTACCTTCTCGCGAACGCGCTGACCGCGTTCCTGGAGGGCTGAGAACCCCCGCGGCTCGCACGCCGCCTCCCCGACAGCCGTGTGACGCGAGGCGCTCCGGGTACCCGGAGCCCTCAAGTAGCCACGTGACAGACAACTTTGGGGAGGCGGACCTCATGAGCATGGGAGGTTGCATCATCCTGATCGCCGTCGGGGCGATCCTCAGCTTCGCGACCGACTGGCACATGAAGGGGGTCAACCTCACGCTCGTCGGCTGGATCCTGATGATCGTCGGTCTGATCGGCCTGTTCGTGTTCCGCAGCGTCGGCCGGCGCCGCGGCGTGGTCGTACCGCCCGCGCAGACGACCGTGATCGAGGACGAGCGGCACCGCCGCATCTGATCCTGTTCCGCGGTGACCCGGCGCGTACCGGCCATGTGCCCGGCGCTGCGTACTCCCCGGTAGCCCCCGCCACGTACCCTGATCACCTGGGTTTTCGGGGCAGGTGGAGGGGGACGACGCCGTGGAGTTCCGGCTGCTCGGCGCGGTCGCCGTGACCACCGGGAGCGGGGAGCTGCCGCTCGGCCCCGCCAAGCGGCGCAGCCTCCTCGCGGCGCTGCTGCTGCGCCCCAACACGACGGTCCCCCTCGATCAGCTGATCGACGCGCTGTGGCCCGAGGGGCCGCCCGCACGGGCCAGAACCGTCGCACAGGGCCACGTCTCGCGGCTGCGGGCGCTGCTCGCGCAGGGCGGCGCCGACATGTGGGGCGTGCGGCTCGTCACGCGCGGCGACGCGTACGTCCTGGAGATGCCCGAGTCGCTGCTCGACGCCCACCGCTTCGACGAACTGGTCCGCCTCGCCCACGCGCAGCGCTCGCCCGACGACGCGGCGGCCCTGCTGCGCGAGGCGCTCGCGCTGTGGCACGGGCCCGCGCTCGTCGGCGTCGCCACCGCGGGCCCGTTGCGGGTCGCGGCGGACGGCCTGGAGGAGGCGCGGATCTCGGCGGTCGAGCACCTCGCGCGCACCTACGGCGAGTTCGGCGAGCACGCGCGCGCCGCCTCCCTGCTGCACGCCGAGGCCGTCGCCCACCCGATGCGGGAGTCGCTCGCCGCCGCGCTGATGCGGGCGCTGTACCGCTCGGGCCGCCAGTCCGACGCCATCGACCAGTACCACCGCACCCGCACCCTGCTCGCCGACGAGCTCGGCGTCGATCCCGGCGCCGCGCTCCGCGAGGCGTACGGGGAGATCCTCGCGGGCTGCCAGGCCCCTGCCCCGGCCCCCGACCCCGCCCGGTCCGAACCGGTCCCCGTACCGGCCCCCGCCATCGATCCCGCGCCCCGCGCGGACGGTCCCGACCTGCTGCCGCGTCCGCCGCGCGGGTTCGTCGGGCGGGACCGGGAGCTCGCCGCGATCACCGCCGCCGCGCGGCGCGAGCACGCCGTCGTCGTCGTCACCGGGCCCGCCGGGGTCGGCAAGTCGGCCGCGACCCTGCACTGGGCGCACGCCGCACGCCCGCACTACGACGGCGTCCTCTTCGCCGACCTGCACGGCTTCGACGACGAGGCCGGCGGCGACCCGGGCGCCCCCGACACCGCCGACGTGCTCCGGGAGTTCCTGATCGCCCTCGGGGTCGCGCCCCGCGAGCTGCCGGACACGCCGGGCGCGCTGGCCGCCGCCTACCGGTTCCGTACCGAGGACCGGCGACTGCTCGTCGTCCTCGACAACGCCCGGACCGCCGCGCAGGTCCGCCCGCTCCTCCCGGCCGGGCGGGGCAGCGCCGCGCTCGTCACGTCGCGGCTGCGGCTCGACGGGCTCGCGGTCAGCGAACTCGCCCGCACCGTCGACATGGGCGTCCTCGACGGGCCCGCGTCCGCCGCGCTGCTCGCCGCCGCCACCGGCGCCGAGGAGCGGCTCGCCGCCGAACCGGCCGCCGCCGCCCGGCTCGCGGCCCTGTGCGCGGGCCTGCCGCTCGCGCTGCGCGTCGTCGCGGCCCGGATCAACGCCCGGCCGCGGTGGCCGCTCGCCCCCCTCGCCGAGGAACTCGCCGACGAACAGCGCCGCCTCGCCCTCCTCGACGTCGACGACACCGGCGTCGCCGCCGCGCTCCGCCTCACCCTGCTCGCCCTGCCCGCCGACGCCAGGGCCCTCTTCGGCCGCCTCGGCGACCTGCCGGGCCCCGACCTCGACCGGTACGCCGCCGCGGCCCTCACCGGGACCTCGCCCGGCGACGCCGCCACCGCCCTGGACCGCCTCGCCGCCGCCCACCTCGTCACCGAGCGGGCACCAGGACGGTACGGGATGCACGATCTCGTACGGCTCTACGCGCGCGGCCCCGCCCGTGACGACGCGCCACCTTCTTCTGAGACCCACGGTGATCCGGGCGAACCTCTCGTCCGCCTCCTCGACCACTACGTCCGCACCGCCCTGCGCGCCACCACCGTCGCCGAACCCGACGACCGGCCCTGCTGCGTCCTGCCCGCCGACGTCCGCCCCGACCTGGGCGGACCGCCGCTGCCCGACCGGGCGGCCGCGCTCGGCTGGTTCACCGCGCAGCGCGAGAACCTCGCGGCGGCCGCCGGGGCCGCCCACGCCGCCGGGCACGACGACCGGGCCTGGCGCCTGGTCGTACTCCAGTGGCCCTCCGTCGTCAGCTACGTACGCGACGACTGGATGCCGCTGCTCGAACAGGGCGTGGCCGCCGCCGTGCGCCTCTGTGACCCGGACGCCGAGGCCCGGATCCGCGCGCTGTGCGGCTGGGTCCTCACCGAGGAGGGCCGGCTCGCCCAGGCTCTTGAGCACTTGGAGCGCGCCCCGGCGCTCGCCGCGCGCGCGGGCGACCCGTCCAGCGAGGCGACCGCCCTGGTCAACCTGGCCGTCGCCCTGGACCGCGGCGGGGCGGCGGGCCCCGAGCCCCTCGCCCATCTGACCCGCGCCGCCGACCTGGCCCGCGCCGCCGGTGACGTACTGACCGAACTGCTCGCCCTGGAGCACCGGGCCCGCCGCCTCCTCGCCCTCGGCGACCACCCGGCCGTGCTCGCCTGCACGGAGCGCGGCCTCGCTCTTCCGGGCGTCGCGGCCGAAGGGCTCGCTCCCCTGCGGCAGACCCTGCTCCGGGTCTCGCGCGGCGCCGCGCTGCTCGGCACGGGCCGCGCGGAGGAGGCCCGTACGTGTCTGCGCCGGGCGTACGAGGACGCGGTGCGCCAGGGTTTCGAGGACGGCATCCAGCGGGCGGAAGCGCAGCTCACACGGGCCGACAGCCAAACGGCGACGAGGCGATAACGCGTCGGCGACCGGACGGCGACAGCGGCGGGCACTGTGGGACACACAGCAGCCCGCCGGACCAGGCGGGCACATCGCAACCGCTCGAAACCGGGGGAATCTCCACCATGGCCCGCATCACCGCCCGTACGACCGTTCTCGCCGCCGCCGCTCTCGTCGCCGGCCTCACGATGACCGCCTGCTCCGGCGGCGACGGAGGCACCAAGGACGAGGGCGCCGCCCCGAAGGCGACCGTCGCCGCGACCACGGTCACGGGCACCGCGACCGACGCCGAAGCCGCTTCCGGTACGAACACGCAGGCGGGCGGCGCGTCCAAGGCGGACGCCGCCAAGAGCGGCACCGGCACCGCCAAGAGCGGCACCGGCACCGCGAAGAACGGCGCCGCCGCAGGCACCAAGGCCGCCGCGCCCGAGTGCAAGGTGACGTCGCTCGGCTACACCCTCCAGCGCAAGAACCCGGAGCAGCAGGGCGACCACCTGCTGATCACCGCGGTCAACAAGTCCGGCGCCGCCTGCACCGTGCAGAAGTTCCCGGTCGTCACCCCGGGCGACGCCAACGGCGACGTGCCGCTCGCCAAGGACGACCAGCGGCCCGCGCAGCCGATCCTCGTGAAGCCGGGCTCCACCGTCTACTCGGCGCTCCCCGTCTACCAGGACATCAAGGCCGAGGACGACTACTTCACGTCGATCAAGCTGTCCCTGGTGATGAACGACGCCGACGCGTCCGGCGCCTTCGTCACGCTGAAGACGCCGGGCGAGGTCGAGTACGCGGGCAAGCAGGCGGACGGCATCGAGGTGCTCTCCTGGAACACCCGCAAGCCGTTCGACTACTGAGCCGCTGTCAGGCCCTGTCAGGCCCCCTGCTCGTCCATCCCGGCGAGCACCAGCGGCAGCCGGTCCGCGCCGCCCTCGGCGACGCGGACCGGGACGCCCCAGTCCTGCTGGTGCACGTGGCACGCCGGGTACTCGTTGGCGGGGTCGTCGTCGCAGGACGCGGCCATCGCCGAGACGTGCAGGACGCCCTCGGTGATCTCGGGGTTCAGGGTCAGCTCGCGCGCCAGGTCGGTGCCCGCGCCGTCGCCGGAGGCGAGCAGCTCGGGCGGGGTCGCGGAGACGAGGAGCCGGGTCGAGGGCCCGTAGCGGGTGTCGAGCTTCTGCCCGGCCGGTGCCTGGAAGATGACATCGAGTGCGAGCTTTCCGCCCGCCACGTCGGTCGCCGCGCGCTGCGTGCGGTGGGCGACGGACTCGACGCGGACGGCCTCCTCGGGCAGCCGGAGCCGGGTCAGCCGGTGCCGCGCGGATTCCACGACGACGATGTCGTCCCCCACGAGGACGGCGTCGCTGGGCTCGCGCAGGTCGGTGGCAAGCGTCGTCACCTGCTCCGTCGCCGGGTCGTAGCGGCGCAGGGCGTGGTTGTACGTGTCCGAGACCGCGACCGAGCCGTCGGGCAGGGCGGTGACGCCGAGCGGGTGCTGGAAGAGGGCCTGTGCGGCGTCGCCGTCACGGTGCCCGAAGTCGAAGAGGCCGGTGCCGACGGCCGTGTGGACGTGCCCGTCCAGGCCGACCCAGCGCAGGGCGCTGTTCTCCGGGTCGGCGACCCACAGCCGCTCCTCGGTGGCGGCGAGCCCGGAGGGCTGCGCGAACCAGGCCTCGGCGCCCGGTCCGTCGACGAGGCCCTCGTTGGTCGTCCCGGCGGCGACCTCGACGGTCCCCGCCCGCGGGTCGTACGTCCACAGCTGGTGCACACCGGCCATGGCGATCCACACCTTGCCGCCGAAGACGGCGACGTCCCACGGCGACGACAGGTCGACCTCCAGGGCCGGACCGCTGGTCGGCGACCCCTGCCACCACTGCTTGCCGGTACCGGCGAGGGTGCGGACGGCGCCGCTCGCGAGGTCGACGGCGCGCAGCGCGTGGTTGACCGTGTCTGCGACGACGACGGTGTTCTCGTCGAGCAGCGCGAGCCCCTGCGGCTCGTTGAACGCGTCGTCCCCGAAGCCGCGCTCGCCGCTGCCGATGCGCCGCACGACGCTCTCGCCGTCGGCCGCCAGCTCGACGAGCTGATGCCGGGTGGTGTCGCTGACCAGGAGGTTCCCGGAGGGAAGCAGCAGCGCCTTGCCGGGGAAGCGCAGGTCCGTGGCGACCGGCTCGGGCGCGACGTAGGGGCCCTCGCCGCGGTGCAGCGTCCCCTTCGCCCCGTGCTCGGCCTCCAGCTCCTCGACGAGCTTGGCGATGGCGTGCGCGTGCCCCTCACCGGCGTGCTGCGCGACGACGTACCCCTCGGGGTCGATCACGACCAGCGTCGGCCAGGCCCGCACCGCGTACTGCTTCCAGGTCGCGAGCTCGGGGTCGTCGAGCACCGGGTGCTCCACCCCGTACCGCTCCACGGCGTCGACGACCGCCGCGTGCTCGGCCTCGTGCACGAACTTCGGCGAGTGCACGCCGATGATCACGAGGGTGTCCCGGTGCTGTTCCTCCAGCTCCCGCAGCTCATCGAGGACGTGCAGGCAGTTGATGCAGCAGAAGGTCCAGAAATCTACAACGACACACTTACCTCGTAGGTCAGCGAGCGTGAGTTCCTTCCCACCGGTGTTCAGCCAGCCGCCCTTGCCGATCAGCTCGGGGGCGCGGACACGGGCACGGCGGAGGGGCGCGGGGGTGGGCGCAGGGGCAGCATCGTTCATGCTTCAAGCTTGCCATCGCTCCGCGAACGCGGGATCACGCCCGTACGAAGCACCTGCTCATACAACGAAGCACCTGCTCAAGGCATAGGTTCCACCACGGCGGCTTCCGCCGTACCTCCCGGAGTGGGCTTCCCAGCGGCGCGGCAGTCTTGTCGCCGTGCGACGAGTTCGCGCCGTTGTCACCCGGCTGCACCGCGGGAGGGTCCGAGCGGCGGCTTCCGGGCAAGCATCGACGTATGCGCTACGAAGTACGGGAACGGCTCTTCGCCATCGGCGAGGACTACTGGATCGAGGACGAGAACGGCCACAAGGCGTTCCTCGTCGACGGCAAGGCGATGCACCTGCGGGACACCTTCGAGCTCAAGGGTCCCGACGGGCGCGTCCTCATCGACATCCACGAGAAGATGTTCGCCCTGCGCGACACGATGGTCATCGAGCGCGGTGACGACCAGCTCGCCAAGATCAAGCGCAAACGGCTGTCGCTGCTGCGCAACCACTACCGGGTCGAGCTGGTCGACGGCACCGAACTCGACGTCAGCGGCAAGATCCTGGACCGTGAGTTCGCCATCGAGTACGACGGCGAACTCCTCGCCGAGATCTCCCGGCGCTGGCTGCGCGTGCGCGACACCTACGGCGTCAACGTGGTCCGCGAGGACGCCGACCCGGCCCTGATCATCGCCGTCGCGGTCTGCGTCATCCACCTCGCGGAGAAGGAACGGGGGGCCGGCGACTGATCCGTGAGGTCCGCTCTCAGCGGCGGGGCGGCGTCTCCATGCCGAGAAGGCGGTCCTTGAGCGCCGGGAACTGATCCCGGGTGGCCGAGACCCGCGCCGGGTCGAACTCCACCCGCAGCACCTCTTCCCCGGCGCCCGCCTCCGCGAGGACCTCGCCCCACGGATCGACCACGATGCTGTGCCCCGCCTGCGGAACGCCCGCGTGCGTCCCGGCGCTTCCGCAGGCGAGCACGTACGCCTGGTTCTCGACGGCGCGCGCCTGCGCGAGCAGCGTCCAGTGCGCGCGGCGCCGCTCGGGCCAGCCGGCCGCGACGAGCAAGGTCTCCGCGCCCCGGTCGACCAGCCCCCGGTACAGCTCCGGAAAGCGCAGGTCGTAGCAGGTACTGACGCCCAGGACCGTCTCCGGCAGACGTACGCTCACCAGCTCCTCGCCCGCGCTCATCAGCACGGCCTCGCCCTTGTCGAAGCCGAACCGGTGGATCTTGCGGTAGGCGGCGACGAGTTCGCCGTCGGGTGAGAAGGTGAGCGCCGTGTTGTACAGCGGGCCCTCAGGGTCCCGCTCGGGGATCGACCCCGCGTGCAGCCACACGCCCGCCTCGCTCGCCGCCTTGGCCATCGCCTCGAAGGTCGGCCCCTCCAGCGGCTCGGCCTCCTCCGCGAACAGGTCATAGGCGAAGGCGCCGGTCGTCCACAGCTCGGGGAGGACGACGAGATCGGCGGCGCCTGACTCCGCGCCGACCAGCGAACTCACTCGATCTCGCCGCTCGTTGACCGATTCGCCCTCGTTTACCGCGATCTGGATGAGGGAGGCGCGCACACTACCACCGTCCTGGCATTCGAGTCTTCGACACGGGCCTACGATCGTCACACGAAAGCACTGCAGGGGTGCCTACGGGCAGCGTACTGTGCCAACCCGGGGGAGCCCCCGGACCCCCACGGACGCGCCATGATCCACCCCGCAGCCCGCGACCGCACCGCCGCCCGCATCCGCCCGTCTACTTCACCGACCGTGCACCACACCGCTCGAGGGGTCCCCTTCCGTGAGTCTCCACCCCAGCCTTCAGACCTACGCCGACGCCTGGACCCACTCCGTGGAAGCGATATCCGAGCTGGTCACACCGCTCGTCGAAGGTGAGTGGAACCGCGCGACGCCGTGCCCCGGCTGGTCGGTGCGCGACATCGTGTCCCATGTCATCGGCGCCGACTGCGAGATGCTCGGCGACCCCCGGCCGATCCACACCCTGCCGCGCGACCTGTACCACGTACAGACCGAGTCGCAGCGCTACCAGGAGGTCCAGGTCGACGTCCGCCGCCATCACACGGCGCCGGAGATGGTCGCCGAGCTGGAGTACACGATCATCCGCCGCTCGCGTCAGCTGCGGAACGAGAGCCGCGCCCCGGGGACCGTCGTGCGCGGCCCGCGCGCCGTCGAGGAGACCCTCGAGTTCGCCATGCGCAGGCGCGCGTTCGACATCTGGGTCCACGAACAGGACCTCCGCTGGGCCCTCGGCAAGCCCGGCAACCTCGACTCCCCGGGCGCCCACGTCACCCGCGACATGCTCCTCGCGGCCCTGCCGAAGGTCGTCGCGAAGGACGCGGGGGCCCCCGCCAACTCGGCCATCGTCTTCGACGTCCACGGCCCCGTCGAGTTCCTCCGCACGGTCCGTGTCGACGCGGACGGCCGGGGCACGATCGACGGAGCGCCCTCCCTGGGCCCGGCGGTGACCCTGGCCCTGGACTGGGAGACCTACGTCCGCCTGTCCTGCGGCCGAGTAACACCGGAAGCGGTGAGGGACCAGGTGAAGGCAGACGGCGACATGGACTTGGCAGCCGCGATAGTGGCAGCGCTGAGAGTGACTCCGTAGAACGCGGAAGCCGCAGGCCAGCCACAGCAACTGGCCCGCCCTACAGCGAGCGACCACCACCCCGCCTCGGGGCAGGTTGCCGCCTCCGCCGATCCCCGCCCCGCCGCGGCTCGCCCCGCCTTGGGCCGTCTGCCTTGGGCCGTCTGCCTCCCCCGGACTTCGTCCGGAGCCCCGGGGTGGCACGGGTGGGCAAGGCGGACCCCAGCGCCGGGCACGCGTCGGCAAAAAGGGCCGCCGCTACAACCCCGTACGGCTCACGCCGGCACGTGCACAGACGTGACCCGGGACGCGACCAGCCGCTCCCGCTCGGCGCGAGCCGCCCTCCTCCGCAGCCGCAGAATCTGGCTGACCCCCAGCACCTGCAACAAGAACACCGCGGAAAACGCCACCCGGTAGTCATCGCCGGAGGCATCAAGCAAGACCCCGACCAGCAGCAACGTAGTCATGGACGCGATGAACCCGCCCATGTTCACGATCCCGGACCCGGTCCCCTGCCGCTCAGGCGGATTCGCCGGCCGAGCGAAATCGAACCCGATCATGGACGCGGGTCCGCACGCCCCGAGCACCACGCACATCACGACGAGCAGCCACATGGGCGCCCGCCCCGGCCAGGCGATGGGCGCGGCCCACACCAGCGCGGTCACCCCCACCGTCCCGAGCGCCAACGGCAGCCGCGCCGCATGATGCCGGGCGACGATCTGCCCGTACACGAGCCCGACGACCATGTTGGCCAGGACCACAAGCGTCAGCAGCTCACCGGCGACCCCCCGCGACAGCCCCTGCGCCTCGACGAGGAACGGCAGCCCCCACAGCAGCAGGAAGACCATCGCCGGGAACTGCGTGGTGAAGTGCACCCACATCCCCAGCCGCGTCCCCGGCTCCCGCCAGGCCGCCGCGATCTGCGCCCGCACATACACCGTCCCCTTGTGCGACGCGGGCACCGGCGCGGGCTCGAACCCCTCGGGGTGGTCCTTGAGGAAGAACAGCATCAGCACCAGGACGACGACGCCCGCGAACGCGCTCCCGGCGAACGCGGCCTCCCAGCCGACCCCGTGCAGCAGCCGCGCGATGACCAGGGTGGAGACCAGGTTGCCCGCCATGCCGACGAGCCCGGCGAGCTGCGCGACCAGCGGCCCGCGCCGCGCCGGGAACCAGCGGGTGCCGAGCCGCAGCACGCTGATGAACGTCATCGCGTCACCGCACCCGAGCAGCGCCCGCGAGGCGAGCGCCATCCCGTACGACGACGAGAACGCGAAGCCGAGCTGTCCGATGGTGAACAGCACCACGCCGAACGTCAGCACCTTCTTCGTGCCGAGCCGGTCGACCATCAGGCCGACGGGTATCTGCATGCCCGCGTACACGAGCAGCTGGAGGATCGAGAAGGTGGAGAGCGCGGAGGCGTTGATGTGGAACCGCTCGACGGCGTCGAGCCCGGCCACGCCCAGCGACGTACGGAAGATGACGGCGACGAAGTAGACGGCGACGCCGATGCACCACACGGCTATCGCTCTGCGTCCGCCCGGCGGATCCCCGGGCAGGGACGAGGCGGGGGACCCGGATGAGGCGGACGAGGCGGAGGAGGCGGAGCTCATCGCACGTCACCCCGCGCCAGGCTCTGGAACCAGCCCACGTGCCGCCGCACCACGGCGACCGCCGCCTCGACGTCCCCGGCGCGCAGCGCGTCGAGGAGTTCGCCGTGCTCGGCGAGGGTCTTGGCGATGCGGTCCGGGTGGGAGTGCATGACGGCGACGCCCATCCGCAGCTGCCGGTCGCGCAGCTGGTCGTAGAGGCGGGAGAGGATCTCGTTGCCCCCGCTGCGCACGATCTCCGCGTGGAAGCACCGGTCGGTGGCGGCGGCGTCCGCGAACTGCCCCGCGGCGGCCTGGAGCCGCTGGGTGTCGAGCAGCTCCTCCAGGCGCTCGATCAGCCACGGCTGCGCCGGGACCGCCTTGCGCACCGCGTGCTCCTCGACGAGCAGCCGGGTCTCGACGACGTCCGCGATCTCCTGCGCCGAGACGGGCAGCACCAGGGCGCCCTTCTTCGGGTAGAGCCGCAGCAACCCCTCGACCTCGAGCTTGAGCAGCGCTTCCCGCACGGGGGTGCGGGACACCCCGACGGCCTCGGCGAGCTCGCCCTCGGTGAGCAACGTCCCGCCCTCGTAGTGGCGTTCGAGCACACCGCGCTTCACATGGTCATAGACGCGGTCGGCGGCAGGGGCACGCTTTTCGGCGGTGCGCTTTTCGGCGGTGCGTTTCTCGGTGACGGTCGAGGGCATGCGCACATCATAGATACAACAGGTACGCAAGTCGGACAGCGTCCGTCATGTGGGATGCCGGGCCAATTGGTGGCACTGGGCGGCTTTACAAGATTTTGTGCTCCGCCTGTGCAACCCCCCACCCGTCCGGGGTGTCTCACCAATGCGCGTCCCGCCCAAGGGGCGGCGCATTAGGGGCACTTGGAGCGTCCATCTTGAAGACTCGCATAACGGGCATCGCTGTTCTCGTCGCTGGAACCGTGCTGACCAGCGGAGCGCTGACCACCTCCGCACAGGCCGCCTCCGCACCGGCCGTACCCAAGATCGCCGCCGTCGGCGGCTTCGTGATGAACAACGGGACGGGCAAGTCCCTGTACACCAAGGCCGCGGACACCCGCCGGTCGACCGGCTCCACCACGAAGATCATGACCGCGAAGGTGGTGCTGGCCCAGCGCGGCCTGAACCTGAACTCCAAGGTCACGATCCAGAAGGCGTACAGCGACTACATAGTCAAGAACAACGCCTCGTCGGCCCGGCTCATCGTCGGCGACAAGGTCACCGTCCGCCAGCTCCTCTACGGGCTGATGCTGCCGTCCGGCTGCGACGCCGCGTACGCGCTCGCGGACAAGTTCGGCTCGGGCTCCACGCGCACCGCGCGCGTGAACAACTTCATCGCCAAGATGAACAAGAGCGCCAAGGATCTGGGCCTGAAGAACACCCACTTCGACTCGTTCGACGGCATCGGCAAGGGCAAGAACTACTCGACGCCGCGCGACCTGACGAAGATCGCCTCGTCGGCGATGAAGAACTCCACGTTCCGCTCGGTCGTCAAGACCAAGTCGACGAAGCAGAAGGTCTCGACGAAGTCCGGCGGCTACCGCTACATGTCGTGGTCGAACACGAACACGCTGCTCGGTTCGTACTCCGGCGCCATCGGCGTGAAGACCGGCTCGGGCCCGGAGGCCGGCTACTGCCTGGTCTTCGCGGCCACCCGCAGCGGCAAGACCGTGATCGGTACGGTCCTGAAGTCGACGTCGGTCAACGCCCGCACGTCCGACGCGAAGAAGCTCATGGACTACGGCTTCAAGAAGTAGTCCCGTACGGAGCGCCCCCACAGGGGCGCGGGGAACTGCGCGACCAGCCACGACGGTGCCGCACCGCGAACGGAGCGGCACCGTCGAGGTGTTAGGCCCAAGTGATCAAACGCCGGGGACGCTCGAGCACGGCCGCCACGTCCGCCAGCACCTTCGACCCCAGCTCCCCGTCCACCAGCCGGTGGTCGAAGGAGAGCGCGAGGGTCGTCACCTGACGCGGCTTGACCTTGCCCTTGTGCACCCAGGGCTGGAGCTTGATCGCGCCGACGGCGAGGATCGCCGACTCCCCCGGGTTGAGCAGCGGCGTACCGGTGTCGACACCGAAGACGCCGACATTGGTGATGGTGACCGTGCCACCCTGCATCGCCGCCGGCGACGTCTTGCCCTCACGCGCCGTGCCCACCAAGTCACCCAATGCGGATGCCAGTTCGGGCAGGGTTTTGGCGTGGGCGTCCTTGATGTTCGGGACGATGAGCCCGCGCGGGGTCGCCGCGGCGATGCCCAGGTTCACGTAGTGCTTCTGGACGATCTCCTGGTTGGCCTCGTCCCAGGACGCGTTGATGTCCGGGTTGCGCTTGATCGCGACGAGCAGGGCCTTGGCGATGAGCAGCAGCGGGTTGACCCGCAGCCCCTGCATGTCCTTGTCGGCCTTGAGCTCCTCGACGAGCTTCATCGTGCGCGTCACGTCGACCGTCACGAACTCGGTGACGTGCGGCGCGGTGAACGCCGAGCCGACCATCGCCTGCGCCGTCGCCTTGCGCACGCCCTTCACGGGGACGCGCGTCTCACGGACGCTGTCGTACGAGGCCGCGGGCGCCGCCACCGACGCGGCGGCCGGGGCCGGAGCCCGCACCGGGGCCTCAGGGGCCGTCGGCGCGGACGCGGGCGCCACCGCCGCGTGCACGTCCTCGCGCGTGATGATCCCGTCCGGGCTCGACGGGACCACCGCGGCGAGGTCCACGCCGAGGTCCTTGGCGAGCTTGCGCACGGGCGGCTTGGCCAGCGGCCGCTCCACGACGGCCGGAGCCGCCGTCCCGTTGGCGACCGTCCCGTTGGCGACCGTCCCGTTCGTGGCCGTGCCGTTCGTGGCCGTGCCGTTCGTGGCCGTGCCGTTCGTGGCCGTGCCATTGGCCGCTGCCCCGTTGGCCGCTGCCTCGGCACCCTTGCGGGCCCGCCGCTTGGTGGACGTCTCGGCGACGCCGTAGCCGACGAGCACGGGCTGCCGCCCCTGCGGCTCGGCACCCTCGGCCTCGGCCTCGGTCTCCACCGGCGCCTGCACCACGGGCTCGGGCTCCGGCGCGGGCGCGTCCCCCGCCACGTCCACCGAGATGATCACCTGGCCGACGTCGACGGTCGTCCCCTCGGGGAACAGCAGCTCCTTGACGACGCCGTCGAACGGGATCGGCAGCTCGACGGCCGCCTTCGCCGTCTCCACCTCGCAGACGACCTGCCCGTCCTCGACGGTGTCGCCGGGCTGTACGTACCACTTGAGGATCTCGGCCTCGGTCAGGCCTTCGCCCACGTCGGGCATCTTGAATTCGCGCGCCATGACTGTCAGGCCCCTCTCAGTACGCAAGCGAGCGGTCGACGGCGTCGAGCACCCGGTCCAGGCCCGGCAGGTACTCGTCCTCCAGGCGCGCCGGCGGATACGGGGCGTGGTAGCCGCCGACCCGCAGCACGGGCGCCTCCAGGTGGTAGAAGGACCGCTCGGTGATCCGCGCGGCCAGCTCGGCGCCCGAGCCGAGGAAGACCGGTGCCTCGTGCGTGACGACCAGGTGGCGTGTCTTCTCCACCGACTTCTGCACGGTGTCGAAGTCCATCGGGGAGATCGAGCGCAGGTCGACGACCTCCAGGGACTTTCCCTCCTCCGCGGCGGCGGCCGCGGCCTCCAGGCAGACCTTCACCATCGGCCCGTACGCGACGAGCGTCAGGTCGGTGCCCTCGCGCACCACACGCGCCTTGTGCAGGTCGCCGGGGACGGCCTCGGTGTCGACCTCGCCCTTGTCCCAGTAGCGCCGCTTCGGCTCGAAGAAGATCACCGGGTCGTCGCTCTGGATCGCCTGCTGGAGCATCCAGTACGCGTCCGAGGAGTTCGAGGGGGAGATCACCTTCAACCCCGGCACGTGCGCGAACAGCGCCTCGGGGGACTCGCTGTGGTGCTCGACAGCGCCGATGCCGCCGCCGTACGGGATCCGGACGACGACCGGCGTCTTGATCTTGCCCAGAGCGCGCGCGTGCATCTTCGCGAGCTGCGTGACGATCTGGTCGTAGGCCGGGAAGACGAAACCGTCGAACTGGATCTCCACCACGGGGCGGTAGCCGCGCAGCGCGAGTCCGATGGCCGTGCCGACGATGCCGGACTCGGCCAGCGGGGTGTCGATGACCCGCTCCTCGCCGAAGTCCTTCTGCAGGCCGTCGGTGACGCGGAAGACGCCGCCGAGCTTGCCGACGTCCTCGCCCATGACGAGGACCTTCGGGTCGTTCTCCAGCGCCGTGCGCAGCGACTCGTTGATCGCCTTGGCGATCGGAAGCTTCTGTACCGCCATGTCTCAGGCCTCCCCGGCCGCTTCGTCGGCGAACGACGCCTGGTAGGCGACGAACTGCGCGCGCTCCTCGTCGACGAGCGCGTGCCCGTCCGCGTACACGTTCTCGAAGATCGCGAGGTGGCCCGGGTCCGGCATGGCCCGTACGACATCACGCACTCGCTTGCCCAACGCCTCGCTCTCGGCGTCGAGTTCCGCGAAAAATCCCTCATCCGTGTCCGTTTGGGACTCCAGGTACGTGCGCAGGCGCAGGATCGGGTCCTTCGCCTCCCACGCGACACGCTCCTCGTCGGCCCGGTACTTCGACGGGTCGTCGGAGGTGGTGTGCGCGCCCATGCGGTACGTGAACGCCTCGACCAGGGTCGGGCCCTCGCCGTTGCGCGCCCGCTCCAGGGCCCAGCGCGTCACCGCGAGGCAGGCCAGGACGTCGTTGCCGTCCACGCGGACGCCGGGGAAGCCGAAGCCCTGCGCGCGCTGGTACAGCGGCACGCGCATCTGGCGCTCGGTCGGCTCGGAGATCGCCCACTGGTTGTTCTGGCAGAAGAACACCACGGGCGCGTTGTACACGGCGCCGAAGTTGAAGGACTCCAGGACGTCGCCCTGGCTGGAGGCGCCGTCGCCGAAGTAGGCGATGACCGCGGAGTCGGCGCCGTCCTTGGCCACACCCATCGCGTAGCCCGTGGCGTGCAGCGCCTGCGAGCCGATGACGATCGTGTACAGGTGGAAGTTGTTGCTGTTGGGGTCCCAGCCGCCGTGGTTCACGCCGCGGAACATGCCGAGCAGGTTGGTCGGGTCGACCCCGCGGCACCAGGCGACGCCGTGCTCGCGGTAGGTCGGGAAGACGTAGTCGTCCTCGCGGGTGGCCCGCCCGGAGCCGATCTGCGCGGCCTCCTGGCCGAGCAGCGACGCCCACAGGCCCAGCTCGCCCTGGCGCTGCAGAGCGGTGGCCTCGGCGTCGAAGCGGCGCGTGAGGACCATGTCGCGGTACAGCCCGCGCAGCTCGTCGTCGGTGATCGCGTCGACGTACGCGTCGTACACCGCGGTCTGCGCCGTCCTGACCCGCTTCCCCTCGGGGGTCAGCAGCTGGACCAGCTCAGGCCCCTGAGCCGCGGCGGTCTTGGCCGCGCTCTTCCTCGGGGACTTCTTCGCGGCGGCCCGCTTGCGCGGCGGCTGCGCCTTCTGCGCGGCGGCAGTGCTGTCAGCACTGTCTACGGTCACGTGTGCTCCTCCGTCGGTCCGGCCCCCGGGATTGCCGGATGGCCAGTCGGCTCGGCTCGCCTGATCCGTCCACGCACGGGGTGGGTGCGGTGGAGCCGGGTTCAGGCGTGACTAGGAAAAACGAACAGAACCTGTGCTCCGGCAAGCACCCTTCACCCAGCACGTTACCCAGTGCGCCACACATCTGCGAAACCCCACCTGACCTGCGATTTTGCTTGGATTTCCAAGTAATTGGATGCTTGGAACCCCTAGTACTCGCCGAGCCGGTGGAGCGTCGCAGGTCACAGCGTGTGGACTGTGCCCTGGTCTCAGCCTGGCAGGGGGCCGGAACACCGGCACGTTATCCCGGTCACCCAGCGCGCGGGAAGGGCTGATGTGTGAGACTGCCATCGTGCGCGAAGACGGAAAAATCACGGTATTTCTCCTCGATGACCATGAAGTGGTGCGCCGCGGCGTCCACGAGCTGCTCGCCATGGAGGAGGACATCGAGGTCGTCGGCGAGGCCGGCACCGCCGCCGACGCCCTGGTGCGCATCCCCGCGACGCGGCCCGACGTCGCCGTGCTCGACGTGCGCCTGCCGGACGGCAGCGGCGTCGAGGTCTGCCGCGAGATCCGCTCCCAGGACGAGTCGATCCGGTGCCTGATGCTGACCTCGTTCGCCGACGACGAGGCCCTCTTCGACGCCATCATGGCCGGCGCGTCCGGCTACGTACTGAAGGCTATCCGCGGCAATGAGCTGCTCACGGCCGTCCGCGACGTGGCCGCTGGCCGCTCGCTGCTCGACCCGGTGGCCACCGCCCGCGTCCTGGAGCGGCTGCGCGACGGCGGCCGCGCCAAGGGCGACGACCGGCTCGAGAACCTCACCGAGCAGGAGCGCAAGATCCTCGATCTGATCGGCGAGGGCATGACCAACCGCGCGATCGGCGAGCGCCTTCACCTAGCCGAGAAGACGATCAAGAACTATGTCTCCAGCCTCCTGTCCAAGCTCGGCATGGAGCGCCGTTCGCAGGCGGCGGCCTACGTGGCGCGCATGCAGGCCCAGAAGCAGCACTGACCCCCGGCCCGTGGGGGCCAGGGCCTTTGTCCGTTTAGGGACCTACGCCCTGTGCGGCGGGGGGCTGCCGACCCTTCTGCCGCGCTCCGTCCGCGTCGCACAGTGGTGCCATGCCTCCCGAGACGACGCGGCCGCACGACCCCGAGCGCGGCTTCGAGCTGCTCGCGCGGGTGAACCACGGCCGCGTGGCCACCAGCATGCGCGCCCTGCCGTTCCTCGCCGCCGCCCGCCACATCGTGGCGGGCGGACGGCTGCTGCTCCGCCTGCACCGCGGCTACGGCTACCACCTGGCCTGCGTCGGCGGCGTGGTGGCGTACGGCGCGGACAACCTGGGCCCCGGCGATTCCGGTTCCCAGTGGTCCGTGCAGTGCGTCGGCACGTGCGCGCAGGTCGAGCCCACCACCGCCGACCTGGAGCTGTTCGGGCCGGCCCCGCACTTCGCGGACGACGAGCTGTTCGACCCGGTCTATCTGCGCGTGGACCCGCAGTTCGTGACCGTGCACGAACTGCGGGGCGGCTCGGCGGAGCGCCGGTCGCCCCACGCGCGCGTGCGGCGACCTTGAAGCCTGTCCCGGGCGCTTCGGAGCGGGCTCAGCCGGAGCCGGTGAGGCGGCGGGCTCAGCCGGAGCCGGTGAGGCGGCGGGCTCAGCCGGTGAGGCCGCCGACGTCGGTACCGGCCGCGGTCCCGGCGTTGCCCCCGGTCTCGCCGCCCGTGTCGGTACCTCCGGCGCCCCCGCCCGCGTCATTGCCGCCACCGCTGCCACCGGTGGTCGTGTCGGACGTCGCGGGCGGCGACTCCGGCTCCGTCTCCGTCGGGGTCTCCGGCGCCGAGGGCTGCCCGGTCTGCTGCGGCGGCTGGTTCGACGCCGACTGCGACGGCGTCCAGTTCCCGTTCCCGCCCGTGTCCGGCTGGGAGGGCGGCGTGTAGTCGCTCTGGCCGCCCGTGTCCTCGTCCGGGTCCTGCGACTCGTCCTTGGTCGCGTCGTCGTCGGCCGACTTGCTCGGCTCTTTCGTCTTCTGCGACTCGGTCGCCGACGGGGACTGCTTGGTCCCGCCACCGCCGCCGTCGTCCTTGCCCGCGTTGAGCGCCAGGGCGACGCCCACCGCGATCGCGATCACCGCGAGCGCGGCGACGATCCACAGCTTGCCGCGGCCACCGCCGCCCCGGTTCGCCCGGCCGTCGAAGCCGCCGTCGTCGCCCGGCGGGCGCAGCATCGGCTGCGCGGCCGTGCCGTGGTCGCCCGGGTGCGGCAGCGCGGTCGTGCCGGCCAGGCCCATCGCCGCGGTGGAGCCGCCCTCGTGCGCGGCGGCGACCGGGCCGGTGTTCCAGGTGCCGGTGTGACCGCCCTGCTCGTACAGCATCGACAGGCCGTACTGGACGAGGCCGCGCATCTCCTCGGCCGTCTGGAACCGGTCGTCAGGGTCCTTGGCGAGCGAGCGCATGACGAGGCCGTCCAGCTCCGGCGGCGTCGCGTCCGAGACCTGGGACGGCGGCACCGGGATGTCCTGGACGTGCTGGTAGACGACGGACAGCGGCGTCTCACCGGTGAACGGGGGCCGCAGCGCGAGCAGCTCGTAGAGCAGGCAGCCGGTCGCGTACAGGTCGGAGCGGTGGTCGACGGCCTTGCCGAGCGCCTGTTCGGGCGACAGGTACTGCGGGGTGCCCATGACCATGCCGGTCTGCGTCATCGTGGACTGCGCGCCGTGCAGGGCGCGGGCGATGCCGAAGTCCATCACCTTCACCGCGCCGGTGTTGGTGATGATCACGTTGGCGGGCTTGATGTCACGGTGCACGATGCCGTGCTGGTGCGAGTACGCGAGCGCTTCGAGCACGCCCGACACGATGATCAGTGCCTGCTCGGGGCCCGGCGCCTCGGCGTTGAGGAGCAGGTCGCGGATGGTGTTGCCCTCCACGAGCTCCATGACGATGTACGGAACGGTCGAGCCGTTCACGTGGTCCTCGCCGGAGTCGTAGACCGCCACGACGGCGTGGTGGTTCAGGCCCGCGACCGACTGCGCCTCGCGCGTGAAGCGGGCCTTGGAGACCGGGTCCTCCGCGAGGTCGGAGCGGAGCAGCTTGACGGCGACGGTGCGCCCGAGGCGCACGTCCTCGGCCGCGAACACCTCGGCCATGCCGCCCCGGCCGAGTCTGTGCGTGAGCCGGTACCGGCCGTCCCCGACGAGCCCGCCGTTACCCCACATCTCCGGCGCATCTGACATACCGCCGCCAGTCGCCTCGGGGTCGGACGGGCCCTGAGCGCGCTGCTGCTGTGCCATCAGTCCTCGCCGTCGTATCTGTCCGTGTCTGTCCGTGCCGCCGTTGCCGCCGGACCACTCGTCGGAGTACGCGCGGTTGTGAAATACGGTCTCCGTCGGGCCACGCTACAGGCTTCGGAGGCGGCTCCGTTCCGAGATGGACCGGACATCAAACCCGTTGCCGTGCACGCCTTGCAAATCGTGCGCGCAATTTCCGCACCCGTTCGACGTCCGTTCCATGACCGTTCCGTGGCTCGGCCGGTGGTCATGGACCTGTAACGCTTGCGCGACGCTTCCCGCCCGTACGGTCACGGATCGGGCATCGAGCTTGACGTGCCCGTGCCCTCGGGCAGACTTGGCCGGGAATAGCTGAATTCGATCACCGGCCGCGCCGACGCGGGGCGCTATGGGGGACGTAAGAGATGAGCCAAGACGGCGGCGCCGGCGGCCGGTACGCGGGACGTTCCGTTGCGGGCGGCCGCTATCAGCTGCGTGACCTGCTCGGCCAGGGCGGCATGGCATCCGTGCACCTCGCGCACGACACCCGGCTCGACCGGGCCGTCGCCATCAAGACTTTGCACACGGAACTCGGCCGCGAGGACTCCTTCCGTCAGCGCTTCCAGCGCGAGGCCATGTCCGTGGCCAAGCTCACGCACACCAACATCGTCTCGGTCTACGACTCCGGCGAGGACGACCTCGACGGGACGATCACCCCGTACATCGTCATGGAGTACGTGGAGGGGCTCCCGCTCGGCTCCGTGCTCGACCAGGACGTGCGCCAGTACGGGGCCATGCCCTCCGACAAGGCGCTGAAGATCACCGCCGACGTCCTGGCGGCGCTGGAGATCAGCCACGAGATGGGCCTGGTCCACCGCGACATCAAGCCCGGCAACGTGATGATGACGAAGCGCAATGTCGTGAAGGTCATGGACTTCGGCATCGCCCGCGCCATGCAGTCCGGCGTGACCTCGATGACGCAGACCGGCATGGTCGTCGGCACCCCGCAGTACCTCTCGCCCGAGCAGGCGCTCGGCCGCGGCGTGGACGCCCGCTCCGACCTGTACTCGGTCGGCATCATGCTCTTCCAACTGGTCACCGGCCGCCTGCCGTTCGAGGCGGACTCGCCGCTGGCCATCGCGTACGCGCACGTCCAGGAGGAGCCGGTCGCGCCCTCCTCGATCAACCGGTCGCTGCCACCCGCCATCGACGCGCTCGTGGCCCGCGCGCTGAAGAAGAATCCGAACGAACGGTTCCCGAGCGCGGAGGCGATGCGGGACGAGTGCCTGCGGGTCGCCCAGTCGCTCGCCGGGGGCGCGTCC
Organism: Streptomyces sp. NPDC016845; assembly: GCF_044332585.1. NCBI lineage: Bacteria > Bacillati > Actinomycetota > Actinomycetes > Kitasatosporales > Streptomycetaceae > Streptomyces > Streptomyces sp. NPDC016845. Next base: position 344,466 of record NZ_JBIRPI010000005.1, read on the forward strand.
GTGGCGCCGAGCATCGTGCCGGGCGCCCGGACGTCGAGCGGTGCGGGCGTGGGCTCGGCCGTCTTCCCGCCGGTCGACCAGAGCGCGGCGCCCGCGCCGGGTCCGGTGCAGCAGCCGTACCAGCCGCACCCCTACGGCACGCCGACGCCGCAGCCGCAGGCCGGGTACGGCTATCCGCAGCAGAACTTGCAGGGCATGCAGGGCATGCAGGGCATGCAGGGTGGTTACCAGACGCCGCCGCCCGCGTCCCCGTACGCGCCGCAGGGGCAGCAGCACACCCCGCCGCCGTACACCATCGGCCACCAGCCGGCCACGACGAGCACGCAGGGGTCGGGCGGCGGCGGCCGCAACAAGGCAGTGATCATGGCCTCCATCGTCGTCGCGCTCGTCGCGGTCGGCGGCCTGATCACGGCTCTGACGCTGAACAACAAGGGCGACGACCCGAGTGGTGGCGGCAGCAGCACCGACAAGCCGTCCCAGTCGGCGGTCGCCGGGCACAAGGGGCCCGACCTCACGAAGACCATCGCGACGGACCAGTGCACCGAGCCGACCATCGGCAGCAACGACGAGAACATGATCAAGGTTCCGGACTTCTACCTCAAGAACATCGACTCGGTGAAGGCCTGTCTGCGGGCCGCGGGGTGGAACAAGAGCATCAAGGAGTACGACGAGAACACCTACGGCGAGGGCTCGGTCATGGACCAGTTTCCCGCCGCGGGCACCGAGGTCGACCCGGAGAAGGTCACCATCACCCTGAACGTCTCGACGGGCAACCCGCCGTCCTGACCCCCGCCGTCCGCCGTCCTGACCGGCGCAGGCACGTGAAAGGGCCCGGTCCGCGCGGACCGGGCCCTTTTCGGCTGTCGGGGCTTGTGGGTTACAGGTACCGGTTACAAGTACGGGTCGGTTACACGTACGGGTCGCTTACAAGCACGGGTCGCTTACAAGTACGGGCCACCCGAGCGGCCCAGCGTGCGCGGGTCCTCGCCGCCCTCGTCGTCACCGCCGCCGACACCCGGCGGCAGCGCGCGGCGCATCTGCTCCAGCTGGGCGCGGGCCGCCATCTGCTGGGCGAACAGCGTCGTCTGGATCCCGTGGAACAGGCCCTCGAGCCATCCCACCAACTGGGCCTGCGCGATCCGCAGCTCCGCGTCGCTGGGCGTCGTGTCGTCGGTGAAGGGCAGCGAGATCCGCTCCAGCTCCTCCACGAGCTCGGGCGCGAGCCCGTCCTCGAGCTCCTTGACCGAGCTGGCGTGGATCTCCCTGAGCCGCTGCCGGCTCGCCTCGTCCAGGGGAGCCGCGCGCACTTCTTCGAGCAGCTGCTTGATCATGCTGCCGATGCGCATCACCTTGGCGGGCTGTTCCACCATCTCCGTCACCGGGACCTCGCGGGAATCGTCGTCTCCGCCGCCGCCCAGAGCCATTCCGTCCTGGCCCACGACCAGGATCTGCGGGTTCTCCGGCGACCGTTCGTTCCTCGGCATCTCCATGCAGCCATTCTCTCGCACCCAGCGTTGACTCCTCGGTGGTGCCCCCGTTACGGGCTGATCCACCACCCCAGGACGGACCCGAGGTCCAGCGTGCCCGTTTCCATAGCATATGTGAGGCTTGTCGGAGGCGTCCGGCGTACGCGGAAGGCGAGGGGACGACCATGCAGGGGACGGGCATATCGCGGATCCGGTGGACGCCCCGCACAGCGGTAAGGGCGTGCGTCCTCTCGCTGGTGGCCGCCGCCGCGCTGCTCGTCCTCGGCGGCCCGGCCACGTCCGGCGGGCCCGCCGCGGTACGCGTCCTCGGCCCGGTCGGCACGGCCTACGCCACCGAGCCCTCCCCGCGCGACTCGCTCGCCGGCAGCCGGGCGGGCGTGGGACGGACCCCTCCCGGGCGGCTCCTGCCCGACCCTGACGGCGAGGACGCGGCCGCCCTTCCGCCTCCCGAGGCCGAGCCGTCCGTCTCCACGCCGCCGAGCGCGCCGCCCGAGCGGCCCGACGCCGAGCGGCCCACCGCCACACGCGGAACAGGGGCGGAGGCTCCGCTGGTCAACGTGGTGCCGCTGGGGGCCGGGCTGCTGCTCACCGGGCTCGGCATCGGGTTCCTGGCGCTGCGGCTGCGTCGATGAGACGCGGGGCCGTTACTGCCGGGTGAGCAGGACCTTGCCGATGTGGCCGCTCTCCTCCAAGACCCGGTGGCCCTGCGCGGCCTCGCTCATCGGCAGCTCCTGGTCCACGATGGGCCGCACGTGGCCGCCCTCGATCAGCGGCCAGACGTGTTCGCGCACCGCGGCGACGACCGCCGCCTTCTCCGCGAGCGGACGGGCCCGCAGCGTGGTCGCGGTGATGGCGCCGCGCTTGCCCAGCAACGTACCGATGTTCAGCTCGCCCTTGACGCCGCCCTGCATGCCGATGATGGCGAGGCGGCCGTTGACGGCGAGCGCGTCGACATTGCGGTTCAGGTACTTGGCGCCCATGTTGTCGAGGATGACGTCGGCTCCGGCGCCGTCCGTGGCCGCCTTGATCTCCTCGACGAAGTCCTGCTCGCGGTAGTTGATCAGGATGTCCGCGCCGAGACTCGCGCAGTAGTCGAGCTTCTCCTTGCTGCCCGCCGTGACGGCGACCTTGGCGCCGACCGACTTCGCGAGCTGGATCGCCATGGTGCCGATGCCGCTGGAGCCGCCGTGCACGAGGAACGTCTCGGCCGGCCGCAGGTGGGCGATCATGAAGACGTTGGACCAGACGGTGCAGGTCACCTCGGGCAGCGCGGCCGCCTTCACCGGGTCGAGCCCCTTCGGGACCGGCAGCAGCTGACCGGCCGGGACGACGACCTTCTCGGCGTATCCGCCGCCCACGAGCAGCGCGCACACCTCGTCGCCCTCGGACCAGCCCGACACCCCCGGGCCGACCGCGGCGATCCGGCCCGCGCACTCCAGGCCGGGGTAGGGCGAGCTGCCGGGCGGCGGGGTGTAGAAGCCCTGGCGCTGCAGCAGATCGGCACGGTTGACGGCGCTGGAGACCACCTCGACCAGGACTTCGCCCTCGCCGGGTACGGGGTCGGGGACCTCCGCCCAGACGAGCGCCTCGGGTCCGCCGGGTTCCGGAATCGTGATCGCATACATGGCGGCGAGGCTACTCCGGTACCCGTCCCGTACCCGCGCGGCGCCCGGTCCGACGCCGGGGTGTCAGCCCTGCGGCAGCCGAGCCGAAGCCAGAGTGACAGCCCCGCGGCGCCCGGTTCGACGCCGGGGTGTCAGCCCTGCGGCGCCCGGTCCGACGCCAGAGTGACAGCCCCACGACAGCCGATCCGACGCCAAGGTGACAGCCCCACGACAGCCGACCCGACGCCAGAGTGCCAGCCCCGCGGCGCCCGGTCCGACGCCAGAGTGCCAGCCCCACGACAGCCGAGCCGACGCCAGGCTGTCAGCCCCGCGGCAGCGGCTTCGTGTTCGGGGCGACCTGCGTCGTCGGCGTGACTCGGACGATGGTGATGAGCCGGTCGGTCAGCTGGAGCCCGCCGATGGCCTTGTCGTCGTAACCGAGCACGCGATGGCCTCGTACGACGCTGACGACCAGGTCGTCCACCTCCTTCGGCACCAGACCGACCTCGGCCTTTATCACCGGGCGCTCGATCAGATCGAGGCCGCTGCCCTTCTGGATGAGGTCCTCCATCACCATGCCCGCGTGCGGGCTCAGCACCGACAGGCCGAGCAGCCGGCCCGCCGCACTGGCGCTGGTGATCACGGCGTCGGCGCCGGACTGGCGAAGGAGCTGCGCGTTCTCCTCCTCGCGCACGGCGGCGACGATCTTCGCGCTGCGGTTCAACTGCCGTGCGGTGAGGGTCACCAGGACGGCCGTGTCGTCCCGCTGGGTGGCGATGATGATCTTCCGGGCGCGCTGCACCTCGGCCCGCCACAGCACGTCGCTTCGGGTCGCGTCCCCTATGACACCGGCGTATCCGAGACCGGTCGCCGCCTCGATGACCTTGCTGCTCGGGTCGACCACCACGACCTGTTCGGGCTTCAGACCGGTCGCGCAGACGGTCTCCACCGCGCTGCGGCCCTTGGTGCCGAAGCCGATGACGACAGTGTGGTCACGCAAGTTGGACCTCCAGCGGTTCAGGCGCCATTCCTCCCGGGTCCGTTCGGTGAGGACTTCGAGCGTGGTGCCGACCAGGATGATCAGGAACAGCACACGCAGCGGCGTGATGAGGAAGATGTTGGTGAGCCGCGCTCCGTCGCTGACCGGCGTGATGTCGCCGTAGCCCGTGGTGGAGAGGGTGACGGTCGCGTAGTAGAAGGCGTCGAGGAGATCGAGCCTGCCGTCGGAGTTGTCGTTGTATCCGTCGCGGTCCAGCCAGACGAGTACCGCGGTGAGGACGAGCACGGCCAGAGCCATCAGGACTCGGCGGGCGACCTGGCGCAGCGGACGCTCGACGATCCGCCGGGGCAGCTTCACCCGGTACGTCGTCGTCTTCTCGTCCGCTTGGCGCGCCATGGCGTCATGGCCGGCCAGTTTCACGTGAAACGCCCTTCCCTGCCCGAGGGTTGCTGCCGTCGCTGCTGTTGCTGCCGGTACTGCTGGTGCTGCCGTGCCGTGGTGCGGGGTCCATGGTGGCGTGTCGCGTCGGAGGCTGCGCGGGCAGGGGGCCCCCGGCAGCCGAACCCCATGACCAGGGCAGGTCGAGGATCTCCACCTCCTGGCCCTCGTGGGCACCGCCCGGCGCCACGACGGCGAGCCCGTCGGCGGCGGCGATACCGCGCAGCATCGCCGGTCCGTTGTAGTGCAGCGGCACCGCCCAGTCGTGCCCGCTGCCGCGGTCCTGGCGCAGGACGACGGGGACGAGCCGGGTGTCGTGCGGGTGCCCCTGGACCGCGCTGTGCAGGGGAGCGCCGTACGGGATCTCGTCCTCGGCCCGGCCCGCGAGCGCCCGCACCAGCGGCTCGGCGAGTGTGAGCAGCCCGGAGACGGCGGCCAGCGGATTGCCGGGCAGGCCGACGAGGTGGCGCCCGTCTCCCAGGCGGGCAAGCAGCATCGGATGCCCCGGGCGGACCGCGACCCCGTCCACGAGCAGGTCGGCGTCGAGTGCGCGCAGCGTGGGGTGGACGTGGTCGACCGGCCCCGACGCGGTCCCGCCGGTCGTCACGACTAGGTCCGCCTTGGCCCCCCGTACCGCCTTGAGCAGGGCTTTCGCGTCGTCGCCGATCCTGCGTACGGCGGTGACCTCGACGCCGAGCGCACGCAGCCAGTGCGGCAGCATCGGGCCGAGCGCGTCGCGGATGAGTCCGTCGCGGGGCAGCCCCGAGGTCAGCAACTCGTCCCCCAGGACGAGGACTTCGGCCCGTGGTCGCGGGAACGTGACCAGCTCGTCATAGCCGGCCGCCGCCGCGAGACCGAGCACGGCGGGGGTGACGAGGCCGCCCGCGGGCAGCAGGAGCTCGCCGTTGCGGCACTCCTGGCCGCGCGGCCGGATGTCCTGCCCCTGCGTGACGTGGCGCAGCGGATGCAGCCGGCCCTTGTCGTCGATGCGCCCGTGCTCGCTGCGGATCACGGCGGTGGTGTCCGCGGGGATGCGCGCCCCGGTCGCGACGGTCGCCGCCTCGCCGTCCGCCAGCGATCCGGGGAGCGCGTGCCCGGCGAGGATCCCCTCGTCCCGTACGTCCCACGGCCCCGGCCCGGCCACGACCCAGCCGTCCATCGCCGACGTGTCGAAGGAGGGCAGGTCGGTGAGGGCGGTCAGCGGAGCGGCGAGGACGAGGCCGAGGGCGCGGTCGAGGGGGGTACGGGTCGCTCCGCGGGAGGTGGAGGTCGCTCCGCGGAGGGTGGCGGACGCGGATGTGGCCGAGTCGGTCGGCGTCTCCGTACGGGGGTGCTGCCGCGCGGCGTGGCGGCCCGCCTCGTGGGCGATTCGACGGGCGGCGGGCCAGGGGGTTGTGCGGGGGTGCGGTGCGGGGGGTGGGGGGTTGGCGGGGCCCGTACTGGTGTCCGTGCGGGCCTGGGTGCTGAGGGGTTCGGCGGAGGCCGGGGCGCCGTGGCCGGTCCGCGGGCCCGGGGGTGGGGTGCCGGGGTGGCCGGGGCCTGGGCCGGCGGGGCCGTGGTCGCCGGTGCCGGGCCCGGCGGTGCCGTGGGCGCTTCGGGTGCTGCGGGCGCTACGGGCGCTGCGGGTGCTGTTGGCGAGGGCGATGACCTCGTCCACGTAGGCGTCCAGGGGATCACCGGCATCCACGGGGTTGCCGATGTTTCCAGCGTCCCTGGTGTCCCGGGGGTTCCTGGTGACCCTGGCGTTTCTGGCGCTTCTAGCGTCCCCGGCGTCCCCGGTGGCCCCGCTGGCCTCGCTGGCCTCGCTGGCCTCGCTGGCCTCGCTGGCCAACGGTTCGGCCGGTGCCGCTCGACCGTCGGAGCCGCTCATTGCGCGTCTCGTCCCGCGTCCGGCGCAGGAGCGCCCGGTTCCGGCGCGGCAGGGCCGGGTTCCGGCGCGGCGAGGCCCGGCTCCGGCGCGGCGAGGCCCGGTTCCGGCGCGGACTCGGCTTCCCGGGCCCACCTGTTGGCGAGCGCGGCGGCCTTCACCGCGGCGGCGGAGACCGCCTCGGGGCCACCGCCCGCCCGCGCCGCCGCGTACCCGACGAGGAACGTCGTCAGGGGCGCCGCGGGGCGGGCGACCCCGTGGGCCGCGTCGCGGGCGAGATCGAGCAGGACGCCGGTGTCGACGTCCAGGTCGATGCCCAGTTCGTCCTTGGCTGCGGAGATCCATTCATCCAACACGTGACCATGCTCCCTGATCCGTGACCGGGCGGCGGCGATGTCGTCCCAGGTGTCGCAGTCGAATGACGCGACGGGGTCGGTGATGCGGACCGGCTCCAGGCCCCGGACGAGCAGCCGCAGGGGCAGACCGGTGAGCGCCCCGTGCTCGGCGCGCAGCGCGGCGAGGACCCGGTGCAGGGCGGATTTCCGGTACGCGGCGACGAGCGGCTGGTCGCGCCCGTCACCGTCGACGAGCAGCACGCCGTCACGCCGCGCACCGGGCGCACCGGGCGCGTCGGGCGCCTTGTTCGTCTCGAGTGTCTCGGTCAGGAGGCGGACGGTGCGCTCCCGCAGGAACGGCAGGTCGGCGGAGAGCACGACGACGCTCCCGGCCCGGCTCAGCGGGCTGTTCAGGGCGTGCAGCCCCGCGTCCAGCGCGGCGAGCGGGCCGCTGCCCGCCGGTTCCTCGCGCGTCCAGCGGACGGGGCGCGCGGTCGGCCTCGGTTCGGCGACCACGACGGTGCTACGGGCCCCGGCGCACGCGGCGAGCACCCGGTCGAGCAGCGCCCGGCCGCCGACCCGTACCCCGGGCTTGTCCGCGCCGCCGAGCCGCCGCGCGGCACCCCCGGCGAGAACGACGGCGTCGTACGCGGGTGTGCCGTGGACGGGCCCGGCGGCTTCGGTCATGGACCGAGTATGCGTGTTCGGAGCGGATCAGATGTGGTTCAAAGTGACCGCAACAGAACGGCCGGCTGCTCCACGCAGTCCGCGACGTACCGCAGGAAGCCGCCGGCGGTCCCTCCGTCGCACACCCGGTGGTCGAAGGTGAGCGAGAGCTGGACCACTTGGCGCACGGCCAACCCCCCTTGGTGCACCCATGGTTTCGGGGTGATCCGGCCGACGCCGAGCATGGCGGCCTCGGGGTGGTTGATGATCGGCGTGGACCCGTCGACCCCGAACACGCCGTAGTTGTTCAACGTGAAGGTCCCGCCCGTGAGTTCCCCGGGCGTCAGCGTCCCGGCCCGTGCCGCCTCGGTGAGCCGGGCGAACTCCGCGCTCAGCGACTCGGCCCCGCGCGCGTGGGCGTCCCGGACGACGGGCACGACGAGGCCGCGCGGGGCCTGCGCGGCGAACCCGAGGTGCACCTCGTCGAGGCGCACGATCTCGCGGCGCTCCATGTCGACGGTGGCGTTGAGCTCCGGGTGACGGGCGAGTGCGGCCGTGCAGATGCGGGCGAGCAGTGCCAGCACGGAGATCTTCGGCCCGGCGGACGGGCCCGTCGCGGCATTCATCGTCTCGCGCGCGTGCATGAGCTCCGTGGCGTCGGCGTCCACCCAGCAGGTCGCGTCGGGTATCTCACGCCGACTGCGCGAAAGCTTGTCGGCGACAGCCCCGCGCACGCCACGCAGAGGAGTCCGATGCCCCTCCGGGGCGGGAGCCCGGGCGGCCTGGGCGGCCGGTTCGACGACGAGCGCCGCAAGGGCACGCTCGACGTCCCCCCTGAGAATGAGCCCCTCGGGCCCGGTCCCCCGCACCTCCCGCAGATCGAGCCCCCGATCGCGCGCGAGCTTGCGCACGATGGGCGAAATGACAGGTACGGATCCGAGCACGGCCGCGGTGCCGGGAGATGACGTCGTTATAGGTGCCTCCGACACGGATACACCAGCGCCCCGCGCTGAGCTGCCGGCCCCCGCACGGCCCGCTTCGGTGCCACGACTCGATCCCGGGCTCAAGGGCGCCGCAGGGGTCCGTGCCAAGCCTCCAGCGGATGCCGCGGCCTGCCCCCGAGGCGCATCGCCGTGGAACTCCCCGCCGGATTCGTCAGCCCCGCTGAACCCCGTTCCGCCTGCCCCGGTGGGCCGCACCCTTCTGCGCCGGGCCGCCGGCGCAGCCGTCCCGTACCCGACCAGGACGTTCCCGGAGCCCTCCGAGCCGGACCCGGCGGAGCCCCCGTCCTCGGCCGGGTCCGGCTCGCCGACCGCGACCGTCAGCAAGGGCGCGCCGACCGGCATCTCGACGCCCTCCTCGCCGAAGCGGGCGGTGACCACGCCTCCGTAGGGGCAGGGCACCTCGACCATCGCCTTGGCGGTCTCCACCTCGACGACGGGCTGGTCGACGGCGACCACGTCACCGACCGACACCAGCCACCGCACGATCTCCGCCTCGGTGAGCCCCTCACCGAGGTCGGGCAGCTTGAACTCAAGCACCTGTGCCATCAGCCCGTCCCCCTCACTGATCCCATTGGAGCCGCGCGACCGCGTCGAGGACGCGGTCGACGCCGGGCAGATGGTGCCGCTCCAGCATGGGCGGCGGGTACGGGATGTCGAACCCGGCGACGCGCAGCACGGGCGCCTCCAGATGGTGGAAGCAGCGCTCGCTCACGCGCGCGGCGATCTCCCCACCGGGCCCGCCGAAGCCGCCCGACTCGTGCACGACGACCGCACGGCCCGTTCGGCGAACGGACGCGGCGACGGTCGCGTCGTCGAAGGGCACGAGCGAGCGCAGGTCGACCACTTCGAGGTCCCAGCCCTCCGCGCGGGCCGCCTCGGCGGCCTCCAGGCAGACGGGCACGGACGGTCCGTACGTGATGAGCGTGGCACTGGTCCCGGGGCGGCGGACCACTGCCGTGCCCATGGGCTCGACGTCCGCCGGACTCCCGGGGTTCCATGCGTCCTTGGCCCAGTACAGCCGCTTGGGCTCCAGGAAGACCACGGGGTCGTCGGAGGCGATGGACTGCCGCAGCAGCCCGTACGCGTCCGCGACGGTGGCGGGCGTGACGACGGTAAGGCCCGGCGTCGCCATGTAGTACGCCTCGGAGGAGTCACTGTGGTGCTCGACTCCGCCGATGCCGCCCCCGTAGGGGATGCGCACGGTGATCGGCAGTGGCATGGCGCCGCCCGTGCGGTTGCGCATCCGCGCCACGTGCGAGACCAGCTGTTCGAACGCCGGGTACGCGAACGCGTCGAACTGCATCTCCACGACCGGCCGCAGCCCGTACATGGCCATGCCGACGGCGGTGCCGAGGATGCCGGCCTCCGCCAGCGGCGTGTCCGTGCAGCGGTCCTCGCCGAACTCCTCGGCGAGGCCGTCGGTGACGCGGAAGACGCCGCCGAGGGTGCCCACGTCCTCGCCCATGACGTGCACGGCCGGGTCCTCGGCCATGGCGTCGCGCAGCGCGCGCCCGAGCGCCTGCGCCATGGTGGCCGGTTTCGTGGCCGGCGTGGCCGGCTTGTCGGCGACCGTGGTCATGCCCGTCCCCCTTCGGGCGACCGGTCCGCGCCGGACGCCTCCGCCTCGGCCTCGAGCTCGGCCCGCAACTGCGCCGCCTGCTCGCGCAACTGGCCGGTCTGTTCGGCGTACACGTGCGTGAACAGGTCCATCGGGTCGAGGGCCGGGTCCTGGTTCATGCGCTCGCGCAGGGCGGCCGCCATCGTCTCCGCGTCGTCGCGCACCGCCTGAATGCCGTCCTCGTCGATCAGCTCGCGCCGCGTCAGCTCGTGTTCGAGAAGCAGTACGGGGTCGTGTCCGCGCCACGCCTCCACCTCGGCGTCGCCGCGGTAGCGGGTCGCGTCGTCGGCGTTCGTGTGGGCGTCCATCCGGTACGTGATGGCCTCGATCAGGGTCGGACCGCCGCCCCCACGCGCGCGTGCCACCGCGTCGGAGAGGACCTCGTGCATCGCGACCGCGTCGTTCCCGTCGACCAGGCGGCCCGGCATCCCGTATCCGACGGCCTTGTGGGCCAGGGAAGGAGCCGCGGTCTGCTTGGCCAGCGGCACGGAGATGGCGTAGCCGTTGTTCTGGACGAGGAAGACGACGGGCGCCTGCCACACGGCCGCGAAGTTCAGCGCCTCGTGGAAGTCGCCCTCGCTCGTGCCGCCGTCGCCGACCATGGCGAGCGCCACCACGTCGTCGCCCTTGAGGCGCGCGGCGTGCGCGAGGCCCACCGCGTGCGGCAACTGGGTCGCGAGGGGCGTGCACAGGGGCGCGATGCGGCGCTCGCGCGGGTCGTACCCGGTGTGCCGGTCGCCGCGCAGCAACGTCAGAGCCTCGACCGGGTCGAGGCCGCGGGCCACGGCGGCGAGGGTGTCGCGGTAGCTGGGGAAGAGCCAGTCGCGCTCCTCCAGGACGAGCGCGGCGGCGACCTCCGTGGCCTCCTGGCCGGTCGTCGACGGGTAGACGGCGAGGCGGCCCTGCTTGGTCAGGGCGGTCGCCTGCGCGTTGTACCGGCGCCCGCGCACCACCTCGGCGTACAGGCGGCGCAGCAGCGCGGGCTCTGCGCGGTCGGCGGCGCCGGTGCCCAGGACCCGGTAGGGCTCCGCGTCGGGCAGCAGCGGCGCGGGGTCCGTGCGGGGCTGCCAGGCGGGCGGCGGCGTGGGCGCGCCGGCGCGGTGGGCGCCCCGCTGCTCCGTGACCGTCATGACGGCACCTCCTCGTGGGAGCGGCTTCGAGGGCGCCTCGGGTGTGATGCGCCTCACCTACCGATTGTTCGGTCGTCGGCACATTTTGGCTACAGGCACCTCCAGCCTGTGGACAAACGGTTCTCCACAGCCTGTGATGAACGCAGTACGTCCATGGTAGGGAGGCGGGGGCAGATGGCATCTGAACAAATGGCCGACGGCTCCGGCGGGCGCGATTCCGGCGGGAACGACCCCATGGCCCGACCGCTGGACGCCATCGACCGCGACATCCTGCACATGCTGCAGAAGGACGGCAGGGCGTCGATACGCTCCGTCGCCGAGCGCGTCCACGTCTCCCGGGCGAACGCCTACGCCCGCATCAACCGCCTCATCGACGACGGAGTGATCCGCGGTTTCGGCGCCCGCGTCAACCACGAGAGAGCCGGCCAGGGGGCGTCCGCGTACGTCACGCTCAAGATCGTGCAGAACTCCTGGCGCACGGTCCGCGACCAGTTGCGCCGGATGCCGGAGGCCTCGCACATCGCGCTGGTCAGCGGCGATTTCGACGTCCTGATCCTGGTGCACACCGAGGACAACAGGGCGCTGCGCGAGCTGGTCCTCACCAAGCTCCAGGCCATCCCCGAGGTGCTGAGCACCCGCACACTGCTGGTCTTCGAGGAGGAGGACCTGGGCCCGGAACACCCTTAGGGACGGTGTGCTCAGCCCTCCTTGCGCAGGCCCCCGAAGACGAGCTCCACGACCGCGTCGGCCACCTCGCGGTCGCGCAGCCCGCCGCCGTCGGGCCGGTACCACTCCGCGACCGAATTGATCATCCCGAAGACGAGGCGGGTGGCGAGCCGCACGGGTATGTCCGCGCGCACGTCCCCGTCGGCGGCGGCCGCCTTGAGCAGCTCGGCGACCTGGTGGTCGAACTCCCTGCGCCGCTCCATGGCCCACCGCTCGGTGTCGGTGTTCCCGCGTACACGCAACAAGAGCGTCACGTACGGGAGTTCGCCGGTCAGCACCTCGACCATGCGCCGCGTGACGTACTCCAGGCGCTCCACGGCACGCCCCGTGCGCGCGGGTTCCTCGCCGAGAATCCCGAAGAGACCGTCGAGCGCGCGGCTCACGGCGCGGCGCAGCAGCTCCTCCTTGCCCGTCACGTGGTGGTAGATCGAGGACTTGGAGATGCCCGCCGCCTTGGAGAGGTGCTCCATGGACGTGCCGTCGTAGCCACGCTCGTTGAAGATCATGACGGCGACCGCGAGCAGGCTGTCTGGCGTGTAGGTGTCGCGCCGCGTGCCGGGGCCCCGTCGTGCGCCGGTGTCGCGTCCTGTGCCGGTGTCGCGTCGTGCGGTGGTCATGAGGCGGCCTCCCGCTTCTCCGGGGCGTACGAATGGCGGTAGAGCGCCAAGGACGGCGCGTAGCGGCCCGAGGGGTCGCGCAGGTGCAGGTCGTCGAGGAGGGCGTACGCCCAGTTCTTGCCGAGCTTGCGGCTCCATTCGATGGGCCCGAGCGGGTAGTTGACCCCGAGCCGCATGGCGGTGTCGACGTCCTCCTCGGTGGCCACGCCCTTGGCGACGGCGTCGTGCGCCAGGTCGATGAGGCGCGCAACCGTGCGGGCGACGATCATGCCGGGGACGTCCCCGATGACGCTGACGTCCTTGCCGAGCGCCTGGAAGAGTCCGACGGCCTCGCCCACGGTGCGCTGGTTGGCGTCCTGGGCGGTGGCGAGCGCGACACGGGTCGCCTTGCGGTAATCGAGCGCCAGGTCGAAGTAGACGACGTCCCGGTACTCGATGGACGTCTGCCCGTCCGCGAGAGCGAGCTGGCCGCCGCCGGGCAGCACCAGGCGGGTGCCGTTGTCCTCGTCCTCCTCGCGCACCTCGATGCCCGCCTCACGGATGAGGGCGAGCAGTTCGCGCGCGGGGCCCAGGTCGCCCTCCGCGACGACGTACGCGGGCTTGTCGGCTGGCGGCGCGGTGTGCGGTTCCGCCCGTTCCTCGCCCTCCCCGTACGCGTACCAGCCCTGGCCCGCCTTGCGGCCCAGGTGCCCGGCCTCGACCAGGCGGCGCTGCGCGAGGGACGGCCGGAACTTCACGTCCTGGGAGAAGCCCTCCCAGACGGAGCGCGTCACCGCCTCGTTGACGTCCTGGCCGATGAGGTCGGTCAGTTCGAAGGCGCCCATCCGGAAGCCGCCGCTCTCGCGCAGCACGGCGTCGATGGTCGCCGGGTCCGCGCCCTGGTCCTCGTAGACCGCGAACGCCTCGGCGTAGAAGGGGCGCGCGATGCGGTTGACCAGGAAGCCCGGGGTGTCCGCGCAGGCGACCGGGGTCTTGCCCCAGGCGCGGGCGGTCTCGTACGCGCGCGTGGCCGCGGTGACGTCGGTCGCGGAGCCGGAGACGACCTCCACCAAGGGCAGCAGCGGCGCGGGGTTGAAGAAGTGCAGGCCCACGAAGCGGCCGGGAAGGCGCAGCGCCCCGCCGATCGCCGTCACGGACAGGGACGAGGTGTTGGTGGCGAGCAGGCAGTCCTCCGCGACGATCTCCTCCAGGTCGCGGAACAGCTGCTGCTTCACGTCCAGGCGCTCCAGGACGGCCTCGATGACGAGGGCGGCGTCCGCCAGCTCGTCGAGCGTCTGCGCGGGCTCCAGGCGCGCGACGGCCGCCGCGCGCTCCTCCGTGCTCATGCGCCCCTTCTCGACGAGCCGGTCAAGGCGGGCGGCGATCGACTCGGCGGCGGCCCGTGCCCGGCCGTGCACGGTGTCGTACAGCCGGACGGGGTGTCCCGCGACCAGGGCGACCTGGGCGATGCCCTGGCCCATGGTGCCGGTGCCGACCACTCCTACGAGGCGGCCAAGGCGGTCATGTGCTGTCATGCGCGCGATCCTTCCGCATGCAGCCCGGTTTGCGGGCGCCGGGGCCCGTCGGGTCGGTTTTCCACAGGTTCCACGCACCCTCTTGTACCGACCGATCGTTCGGTTACTCTAACTCTCACTGTTCGTTCCTGCCCAGCCCAGCCCAGTCCTGCCCATAGGAGGAGTTGGTCCGCCATGGCCGCCGCCGAACGCACCGCGCACGACCTGATCACCAAGCACCGGCCGACGCTCGACCAGGCGCTGGAGACGATCCGCACGCGCGCGTACTGGTCCCCGCACCCCGAGCACCCCAAGGCCTACGGCGAGCACGGGAGCCTGAGCGCCGCCGAGGGCAAGGCCGCCTTCGACGCGCTGCTCGGCACCCGCCTCGACCTGGGCCAGCCGGGCACGGACGACTTCGTCGGCGGTGAGGTCTCGCCGTACGGGATCGAGCTGGGGATCACCTATCCGCACGCCGACATCGACACGCTGCTGCCTGCCATGCGCGCGGGCATGCGCGCGTGGCGCGAGGCGGGCGCCGAGGCGCGGGCCGCCGTGTGCCTGGAGATCCTGGCCCGGATCAGCGCGCGCACGCACGAGTTCGCCCACGCGGTCATGCACACCAGCGGCCAGGCGTTCATGATGGCGTTCCAGGCGGGCGGCCCGCACGCGCAGGACCGCGGCCTCGAAGCGGTGGCGTACGCCTACCAGGAGCAGACGCGCACGCCGGACGCGACGCGGTGGAACAAGCCGCAGGGCAAGCGCGACCCGCTCGTCCTGGACAAGGAGTTCACCCCGGTCGGCCGCGGGATCGCGCTGCTGATCGGCTGCAACACGTTCCCGACGTGGAACGGGTACCCGGGCCTGTTCGCCTCCCTGGCCACCGGCAACCCGGTCCTGGTGAAGCCCCACCCGCGCGCGGTGCTGCCCCTCGCGCTCACCGTGCAGGTGGCCCGCGACGTCCTGGCCGAGGCGGGCTTCGCCCCCGACCTGGTGGCGCTGGCGGCCGAGCGGCCCGGCGAGGGCATCGCCAAGACCCTGGCCGTCCACCCCGAGATCAAGATCATCGACTACACCGGCTCGACCGCCTTCGGCGACTGGCTGGAGACCCACGCGCGCCAGGCGCAGGTCTACACGGAGAAGGCCGGCGTCAACACCGTCGTGATCGACGGGACGGACGACTACAAGGGCATGCTGGCGAACCTCGCCTTCTCCCTGTCGCTCTACAGCGGCCAGATGTGCACGACCCCGCAGAACCTGCTGGTGCCGCGTGCGGGCATCACCACCGACCAGGGTGAGAAGTCCTACGACGAGGTCGTCGCGGATCTCGCACGCTCGGTCGGCGGTCTGCTCGGCGACGACGCGCGGGCGAACGGGCTGCTGGGCGCCCTGGTCAACCCGGACGTGCGGTCCCGTCTGGAGGCGGCCCCCGGGCTCGGCGAGGTCGCCCTGCCCTCGCGGGAGGTCACCAACCCGGACTTCCCGGACGCCGTCGTGCGCACCCCGGTGATCGTGAAGGCGGACGGCGCCCGCAAGTTCTGGGAGGACGCCGACGCCGAGGCCGCCTACATGGCCGAGTGCTTCGGCCCCGTCTCCTTCGCCGTCGCCGTCGACTCCACCCAGGACGCGGTGGACCTGCTGCGGCGCACGGTGCGCGAGAAGGGCGCCATGACCGTCGGCGCGTACACCACCTCCGACGCGGTGGCGGGCGCCGTCGAGGAGGTCTGCCTGGACGAGTGCGCCCAGCTCTCGCTCAATCTCACGGGCGGGGTCTACGTGAACCAGACCGCGGCGTTCTCCGATTTCCACGGCTCCGGCGGCAACCCGGCGGCGAACGCGGCCCTGTGCGACGCCGCCTTCGTGGCGAACCGCTTCCGCGTCGTGGAGGTCCGCCGAGGAGCCGTCTGAGCCGTCTGACGTCCCACTAGGGCGCGTACGTGCTGTGCGCGCTCCAGTGGAAGAGCGTCATGCCGACGCTGGTCGCCAGGTTGTAGCTGGAGACCTGGGGCCGCATCGGCAGGGAGACCAACTGGTCGGCGCGCTGCCGCAGTGCGGCCGAGAGTCCGCTGCGCTCGGACCCGAAGGCGAGCAGCGCGTCGTCGGGCAGCTTCAGGCCACGGATGTCCGCCCCCTCGGGGTCGAGCGCGTACAGCGGCCCCGCGGGGAGTTCGTCGACCGCCAGCCGCTCCACCGCGGTCGCGAAGTGCAGCCCGGCCCCGCCCCGTACGACCGTGGGGTGCCAGGGGTCGAGGTCGCCGGTGGTGATGACGCCGGTGGCGCCGTATCCGGCGGCGAGGCGGATCACAGCACCCGCGTTGCCGAGGTTGCGCGGGTTGTCGAGGACGACGACCGGTGCGGTACGACGCTCACCTCGCAGCGCGACGAGGTTGTCGGCGCGAGTGGGGCGTGCGGCGAGGGCGGCGACGCCGGTCGGGTGCAGTCGCGGCACGAGGCCCCGCAGCACGTCCTCCTCGACCTCCACCAGGAGCGCGTCCAGGGGTGCCACCACGTCAGGGGCGAGGTCGGCGGCGAGGGCGAGCGCCGCCGCACGGTCGGCGGCGAGCGCGACGGGCACGTCGGCGCCGAACCGCAGAGCGTGCTTCAGCGCGTGGAAACCGTCGAGCAGCACGGCCGCGTCGGCCCGGCGCCGCCAGGCCCGTACGGCGCTCTCGGGCCCGCCGTCCGCCCCGCTGTCGCCGCCGCTGTCCGTGCTGCTCGTCCCGCTCATGGCAGGAAGCCTACGTGCGGGCCGTGGGCGTCCGTGCGGCCACCGGTTCGGGCTCCCGTTCCGTACGCGGGGCGGGTACCTCCGCGTTCCGTGTGCCGGAGAAAACCCGTGCACGCGCGCGTGCCGCCCATCCGCCGACCCGGCGCAGGAAGGACGTCGGCAGGAACACCGCGTCGGCGGCGATCATCGCGAGCGAGAAGAAGGGCAGCCCGAGGACGATGGCGATCACCGCGTGCTCCAGCATCATGAACACGAGCAGGATGTTCTTGACCCGCCGGTTGAAGACGGTGAACGGGAACGCGACCTGGACCGCGACCGTCCCGTACGTCACCAGGAGCACCATCGGGCCGAACGCCGTGAGCAGGTCGCCGAGGGCGGGCCACGGCGAGAAGTAGTCCAGGTGCAGCGGGTAGTAGACCGCCGTGCCGTCCTGCCAGCGAGTGCCCTGGATCTTGTACCAGCCGGCGGTCGCGTAGATCAGACACGCCTCGACCATGATCACCAGCAGGGCCGCGTTGTGCGCGACATTGGCGATGACGTCGCACAGCAGGCGCGGGTCACGGGGCTCGGCACGTCGGTTGACGAACCACCACACACCCTGGGCTAGCCACAGCCCCCAGAAGATCGTCAGCCAGCCGCCGCCCACGTCGCCCGTGAACGTGACGGCCGCGAGCGCGAGGCCCACGACCCACCACAGGACCACTCCGCCGCGGTCCGCGGGCGCCGGTCCCTCGGCCGACTGCCGCGGTCCACGCGCGCGTGCCGCGCGCCGGGCGTCCAGCGACCACACCTGCCCGCAGCGGGTGAAGACCAGGTAGATGGACATGAGGTGGATGACGTTGTCGCCGCCGTCGCCCACGAAGACGCTGCGGTTCTGCAGCGACAACACACCGATCATGAAAAGCACGGAGGTGGCACGGGTGTGCCAGCCCAGCATCAGCAGAACGGAGGCCAGGACGGCCACCACGTAGACGAGCTCGAACCACGCCTGGCTGTCGGACCACAGCAACGCGGTGAACGCGTGGTTGTCCGCGACGAGCTGCTGCGCGAGGCTCCAGCTCCACGGCCCGTCCGGCCCGTACAGCTCCTGGCGGTGCGGGAACTCACGCAGCAGGAACAGCAGCCAGGTCGCGGCGAACCCGATACGGATCACGGCGCTCTGGTAGCGGCCGAGCGGCGCCGCGGTGATCGTCTGAAGGCCGGTGCGTACCGCCTTCTCCAGGCGGCGCGACTGCTCCACGACAGGGTTCATCGGGCACCGCCCGACGCGGCCTTGACCCGCAGATGCGTACCGCTGTCGAGCGACGCGTCCCGCGCTGTCACCGACCACCAGGGCACTTGCCGGTAGACCGGCTTCTGGTCCACCTTCTCGGCGCTCCATTTCGGCGGCTTGATCACGGTCGACCGCGAACGGACCTGGACGCGCTCGACGATGTCGCCCTTGCCGGCCACGCCGTTCCGGTCGAGACGCAGGACGAGGACGCGCCGGAGGTACTGCTCGGAGAGCACGCCGCGCAGGTTCGTAGCCCGGTTCTGCAGGTCGTGCGTGGACGTGTAGATGTCCCACGCGCGGCGCAGTTCGTTCTGCTGGGTGTGGCTCGGCATCAGGTTCCCGTCGATCGCCGCGCCGTCCTGCGCGGACAGGTCGTGCCAGGCGGTGGTCCGCAGCTCGCCGTCCGACCCGCGCACCTCGGCCCGCGCCTGGACCGCGATGTTCTGCTGCAGCGGGTTCGGCGCGAACAGCTTCCAGTTCTGTTCGAACTCCGGGTAGATCCAGGCGTCGACCAGGGGCGCGTGCTGCTTGGACACGGTGTTCGCCGGGGCGACGTGCAGGAAGACCATGAGGACGTGGAAGCAGGCGACGGCGCCGATCCCCACCAGCGCCAGGGCGGCGGTGAGCCGGTAGCCGGGGGAGAGGGCGAGGATGCCACGGCGGTCAGCGGGGGCGACCGGGTCGGCGTCGGCCGGCAGGCCCTGGTCGAGGGGCTCGGCGGAGCCGTCCAGCTGGGTGTCCGCCGCGTCCGGTGGGGCGGGGGTCGCCTCTTGCGGCCTGCGCCGGGCGGCCTCGTCCGCGGCGCCTGCTTCCGTGTCCATCGGTGCTCCCCGTTCCCCGGCTCTTCTGGTTCCCCTGGTCTGTCGCGCCCGGCCGCTCGGCGGCGAACCGGCGGCGAACCGATCCCGCGCCGTACGGCTCAGCGGGTGCGGCGCACCGGCACGGTACTGGGGAGAGGCCGCCCGGCACAGCTGCCCGAGGTTATCCACAGGCTCGGCGGCTCAGGGTTGACACCCTACGGCGCCACGTCCCACCATTGAATCCGACGAACCGAACGATCGGTCGGGAGCGATGTAGGCCCGGCCGCGATCCGAGCAGCCGAGGCCGAGGGGCCGAGGCCGAAGGGGACCGGGAATGGCGACAGCAGCCCCGCACCACCAGGAAGCAGGGACAGCCGCAGACGCGGACCGCGCCGCCGGGTTCCAGGCCGCGTTCGACGCCGCGGTGGCGGCGGACGAGCGCATCGAGCCCCGCGACTGGATGCCCGACGCCTACCGCGCGACGCTGGTGCGCCAGATCGCCCAGCACGCCCACTCCGAGATCATCGGAATGCAGCCGGAGGCGAACTGGATCACGCGCGCCCCCTCCTTGCGCCGCAAAGCGATCCTGATGGCGAAGGTCCAGGACGAGGCGGGGCACGGCCTGTACCTCTACAGCGCCGCCGAAACCCTCGGCACCGGCCGCGACGAACTGCTCGACAAGCTGCACAGCGGCCGCCAGAAGTACTCCTCGATCTTCAACTACCCGACGCTGACCTGGGCCGACGTGGGCGCGATCGGCTGGCTGGTGGACGGCGCGGCGATCACCAACCAGGTGCCGCTGTGCCGCTGCTCGTACGGCCCGTACGCGCGCGCCATGGTCCGCGTCTGCAAGGAGGAGTCCTTCCACCAGCGCCAGGGGTACGAGCTGCTGCTCGCCCTCAGCCGGGGCACCGAGGCCCAGCACGCGATGGCACAGGACGCGGTGGACCGCTGGTGGTGGCCGTCTCTGATGATGTTCGGCCCGCCCGACGACGAGTCGGCGCACTCCGCGCAGTCCATGGAGTGGAAGATCAAGCGCCACTCCAACGACGAACTGCGCCAGCGCTTCGTCGACATCTGCGTCCCCCAGGCCGAGTCCCTCGGACTGACGCTCCCCGACCCGGAGCTGAGGTGGAACGAGGAGCGCGAACAGCACGACTTCGGCCCGATCGACTGGGCGGAGTTCCGCGAGGTCCTCAAGGGCAACGGCCCGTGCAACGAGCAGCGGATCACCCAGCGCAGGCGCGCCCACGACGAGGGCGCCTGGGTGCGCGAGGCCGCCGCGGCGCACGCGGCCAAGCACGCCACGACGGCGACTGCGGAAGGCAGGGCGGCATGAGCGAGACCCCCACCACCCCCACGACAGGGGGCGGCGACTGGCCCCTGTGGGAGGTCTTCGTCCGCTCCCGGCGCGGCCTGGCCCACACCCACGCCGGCAGCCTGCACGCCCCGGACGCGGAGCTGGCGCTGCGCAACGCGCGGGATCTGTACACACGCCGCGGCGAAGGCGTCTCCCTGTGGGTCGTGCCGTCCACCGCGATCACCGCCTCGTCCCCCGACGAAAAGGACCCGTTCTTCGAACCGGCCGCCGACAAGCCGTACCGGCACCCGACGTTCTACGAGATCCCGGACGGGGTGAAGCACCTGTGACAACACCCGTGTCCACCGGCACCGGCACCGATCTCGCGACGGCCGCGCTGGCCCTCGGCGACGACGCCCTCGTGCTCTCGCACCGCCTCGGCGAGTGGGCAGGACACGCCCCGGTCCTGGAGGAGGAGGTCGCCCTGGCCAACATCGCCCTCGACCTCCTCGGCCAGGCCCGCATCCTGCTCGGCATGGTCGGCGACGAGGACGAGCTGGCGTACCTGCGCGAGGAGCGCGCCTTCCGCAACCTCCAGCTGGTCGAGCAGCCGAACGGCGACTTCGCCCACACCATCGCCCGCCAGCTCTACTTCTCCGCCTACCAGCAGCTTCTGTACGCGGAACTCGCCTCCGGCGACAGCGTGTTCGCCCCGCTCGCCGCGAAGGCCGTCAAGGAGGTCGCCTACCACCAGGACCACGCCCAGCAGTGGACCCTGCGGCTCGGCGACGGCACCGGGGAGAGCCACACGCGGATGCAGCGCGCGGTCGACGCCCTGTGGCGCTTCACCGGCGAGATGTTCCAGCCCGTCCCCGGCCTGGCCATCGACGGGGCGGAGCTGCGGACCGCTTGGACGGCGACGGTGACCGACACCCTGCGCCGGGCCACCCTCACCGTCCCGGAGGGCCCGCAGACGGGAGCCTGGCGCGCCGGAGCCGGGCGCCAGGGCCTGCACACCGAGTCGTTCGGCCGGATGCTCGCCGAGATGCAGCACCTGCACCGCAGCCACCCGGGGGCGTCATGGTGACCCTCGCCCGCGAGCGGGAGACACCGCTCGAAGCCGAGCTGCGCAGGGTCGCCGGATCCGTGCCCGACCCCGAGCTGCCCGTACTGACCCTGGAGGAGCTGGGCGTACTGCGCGCCGTACACGCGCGAGGTCCCGGCCGCGTCGAGGTCGAGCTGAGCCCCACGTACACCGGGTGCCCGGCGATCGAGGCGATGGCCTGCGACATCGAGCAGGCCCTGCACGAGCACGGCGTCCCGGACGTCACCGTCCGCACCGTGCTGACGCCCGCCTGGTCCACCGACGACATCACGCCCGAGGGCCGCCGCAAGCTCGGCGAGTTCGGCATAGCGCCGCCCCGCACCACGCGCGCAGCCGCCGGCCCGGTCACCGTCGCCCTCGGCCCCACCCGGCACACACCGGGGCCGGACCAGGCGGCGGCAGCACCCGTCGCGTGCCCGCACTGCGGTGCCATCGACACCGAGCTGCTCAGCCGCTTCTCCTCCACCGCCTGCAAGGCGCTGCGCCGCTGCCTGTCCTGCCGTGAACCCTTCGACCACTTCAAGGAGCTGTGATGGCCGACGGGGCGGGCAGGGCCCGTTTTCACCGGCTGCGCGTCGCCGCGGTCGACCGGCTCACCGACGACGCCGTGGCGCTCACCTTCACCGTGCCCACGGAGCTGCGCGAGTCCTACCGCCACGCACCGGGGCAGCACCTCGCCCTGCGCCGCACGGCCGACGGCGCGGAGATCCGGCGCACGTACTCGATCTGCTCACCGGTCCCCGCCGACGAGACGCCGCGGACGCTGCGGGTGGGGGTGCGCCTCGTCGACGGCGGCGCGTTCTCGACGTACGCGCACAAGGAGATCGGCGTCGGTGACGAGGTCGAGGTGATGACCCCGGCCGGGCGCTTCACCCTCGACCCGGCGCCCGGCCACTACGCGGCGGTCGTCGGCGGCAGCGGCATCACCCCGGTCCTGTCGATCGCCGCGACGCTTCTGGAGCGGGTGGCGCAGGCCCGGTTCTGCCTGATCCGCAGCGACCGCACCGCCGCCTCGACGATGTTCCTGGAGGAGGTCGCCGACCTGAAGGACCGCTACCCGGACCGGTTCCAGCTCGTCACCGTCCTCTCCCGGGAGGAGCAGCAGGCGGGCCTGACGTCGGGCCGGCTCGACCAGGCACGCATCGCGGCGCTGCTGCCCGCGCTGCTTCCGGTGGACACGGTGGCGGGCTGGTTCCTGTGCGGTCCGTACGGTCTGGTGCAGGGCGCCGAGCGCGCGCTGCGCGGCCTGCGCGTGCGGCGGGGCCGCATCCACGAGGAGATCTTCCACGTGGACGACGGACCCGCGCCGGCCCGCCCGACGAGAACCGCGACGCCTGCGCACAGCACCGTGACCGCCCTGCTCGACGGCCGCGCCGGCACCTGGCCCGTCGGGGACGGCGAATCCCTCCTGGACGCGGTCCTGCGCAACCGCCCGGACGCGCCCTACGCCTGCAAGGGCGGCGTCTGCGGAACCTGCCGCGCGTTCCTCGTCTCGGGCTCCGTACGGATGGAGCGCAACTTCGCGCTGGAGCCGGAGGAGACCGAAGCGGGGTACGTACTGGCCTGCCAGTCACACCCGGCCACGGAAGAGGTGGAGGTGGACTTCGACCGCTGAGCCGCCGAACGGCCAAATCGCCGAGCCGCCGAGCCGCCGAAGTACGGACCACGGAGCTGTCTGTCCCCGGCCTGACCTGTCTGTCCCCGGCCTGTCCTGTCTGTTCCCTTCTTGTAGAACCCGTTCTATCTTGACGCCCCGTCAGTTTCAGGCGCGGCACGGCACAGAACGGGAGGACGCCCGGTGGACTTCACCTTCTCCGAGGAGCAGCAGGCGGTCGTCGAGGCGGCGCGGGCGGTGTTCGGGCCGGTCGTGGCCGACGGGGTGCCCAGTCCCGCGCTCATACCCGGGGCCGTTGCCGACGACTTCGACCGTGCCCTGTGGGCCAAGGCGGCCGAGTCCGATCTGCTGAGCCTGCTGATCGCGCCGGAGTTCGGCGGCACGGGCCTCGACGCCATCGCGCTGTGCCTCGTACTGCGGGAGGCGGGAAAAGTTCTGGCCCGGGTCCCCCTGCTGGAGCACAGCGCGGCAGCGGCGACCGTACAGGCCCATGGGCGCCCGGAGCTTCGGCAGGAGCTCCTCACCGGCGCCGGGCGCGGCGAGACCGTGCTGACCGTCGCCTCGGCCGGACGCACCGGGCACGATGCGGCCGGCCTCGCGGTCACCGCTCGCCGCGCACCGGACGCGAACGGCGGCGATGGCGACGGCGACGGCTGGGTGCTCGACGGGGTCCAGACGGCCGTCCCGTGGGCGTGGAACGCGGACCGGATCGTCGTCCCCGCCCACACCGCCGAAGGCGCGACCGTGCTCGCGCTGCTGCCGGGACCGGCCACCGAGGTGAAGGGCCGCAGCCTCGCCGAGCAGTTCTCGACGACCGGCGAGCGCCTGGCCGAACTCCGCCTGGACGGCGCCCGCGTCGCGTCCCACGACGTCATCCAGGACCCGGCCGCGTGGCCCCTGCTGCACGCTCTGCTGACCACCGGAACCTGCGCGCTCGCCCTGGGCCTAGGGGAGCGCGTCCTCGCCATGACCAGCGACTACGCAAGCAAGCGTGAACAGTTCGGACACCCGATCGCCACGTTCCAGGCGGTCGCCGTGCAGGCCGCCGACCGCTACATCGACCTGCGCGCGATGGAGGTCACGCTGTGGCAGGCCGCCTGGAGACTGAGCAGCGGCGCCCCGGGCCAGTTGCCGCTCGCCGGGGACGTGGCGGTCGCCAAGACCTGGGCGTCCGACGGCGTACGACGCATCGTGCAGACCGCACAGCATTTGCACGGCGGCTTCGGCGCGGACACGGACTATCCGCTGCACCGCTACCACGCCTGGGCCAAGCAGCTGGAGCTCGCGCTCGGCCCCGCCGCCGCCCACGAGGAGATACTCGGCGACCTTCTCGCCGCCCACCCTCTGGGCTGAGGGGTCAGACGACCGAGCCCGGCTGCCCGTTGTCGTCCACGACGGGGCGACCGGCCGCCTCCCACGCCTGCATGCCGCCGTCCACGTTCACCGCGTCGACGCCCTGCTGCACCAGGTACTGCGTCACCTGGGCAGAGCGTCCGCCGACCCGGCACAGTACGTGGACCCGGCCGTCCTGCGGCGCCGCCTGGGTCAACTCGCCGTAGCGCGCGACGAAATCGCTCATCGGGATGTGCAGCGCGCCCGCGGCGTGACCTGCCTGCCACTCGTCGTCCTCACGGACGTCGAGGAGGAAGTCGTCCGCCTTGAGCTCGTCGACACCGACCGTGGGCACACCAGAACCGAAAACCATGCACCCGACGCTACCCGACCGGCCCCCGCACCCACGCCCAGGCCCACACCCGCCCGGCCACCACCCCAAAAAAGGCAGCCCGCCCGGCCACCACCCCAGAAGGCAGCCCACCCGGCGCCCCAGAAGACAGCCCCCGGCCAATGCCTCAGAAGACATTCATCGCCCCGCGCTCGGCCGACGCCGCACGATGCAGCCGTTCGTCCCCGTGCACCAGACGTCTCAGGTGTCGGCCACGCGCCCCGCACCCGGCCCCCACCTCACGAAGCAGCCACGCGCCTAACGCCCGGCACTTCAGGAAGCGGTCAGCCGCCCCAGTTCGGCCTCGCGCTCGGCGACCTGCGCGAGCAACTGCTCCGCGATCTCGTCGAGCAGCGCGTCCGGGTCCTCCGGCGCCATCCGCAGCATCGCGCCGATCGCGCTCTCCTCAAGCTCCCGCGCCACCGTGGCCAGCAGCTCCTTGCGCTGCGCCAGCCACTCCAGGCGGGCGTACAGCTCCTCGCTGGGCGTCGGCTCCCGCTCCGGCGGCACTGGGCCCGCCGCCCATTCGTCGGCCAGTTCGTGCAACAGGGGCACGTCACCGCGCCCGTACGCCGCGTTCACCCGCGCGATGAACTCGTCCCGCCGGCCCCGCTCCTTCTCGTCCTGGGCGAGGTCCGGGTGGGCCTTGCGCACCAGCTCGCGGTAGAGCTTGCGGGCCTCGTCGCTGGGCCGCACCCGCTGAGGGGGCCGCACCGACTGCTCCGTCAGCATCGCGGCGGCCTCGGGGGACAGCCCGTCCCCGTCCATCCACCCGTGGAAGAGCTCCTCGACACCGGGCATCGGCATGACCCGCGCCCGGGCCTCATCGGCCTTGCGCGCATCCTCCGGGTCGCCGGTGAGCGCCGCCGTCGCCTCCGCGATCAGCGCCTCCAGCTCGTCGAGGCGCGTGTACATCGGCCCGAGCTTCTGGTGGTGGAGCCGGGAGAAGTTCTCCACCTCGACCCGGAACGTCTCCACCGCGATCTCGAACTCGATCAGGGCCTGCTCGGCAGCGCGCACCGCCCGCTCGAGGCGCTCCTCGGGCCTCTGCCGGGCCTGCTCCTCCGGTTGCTCCGCCACATCGCTCTCCGGGCTCGTCACCCACCCAGCCTAGGGCACCCACCCACCCCGGCCGCGCCCCACACTCACCACACGCCCACCCCGGCCACGCCCCACACTCACCACGCTCCCTCGTCGGCGACCGGCCTCTCAACGAACCCAGCCCCTCCCAACCACGCCCCGCAGGGAACCCAGCCCTCCCAACCACGCCCCGCAACGAACCCAGCCCCCCTCCACGGTCGCCGCCCCGCAACGAACCGGCCCCCTCCAGAACCACGCGCCGCGCCAAGCCCGACACCTTCCGCTACCGCACACCGAGCCATCCCTGGCGAAGACCCCTCAAACCCCTCAAACCCCTCGAACCCCTGAACCCTTCAAACCCCGCTCTCCGCCGCGACCCGCCCACCCCGAACCGCCCGCACCAGCTCCGCGTGATCCGCCTCGGTCCGGTCCGCGTACGTCACGGCAAAAGACGCCACCGCCTCGTCCAGCTGCTCGCTCTTGCCGCAGTACCCGGCGATCTGCCGCGGGTCGGCGCTGTGGGCGTGGGCGCGGGCCAGGAGGGCGCCGGTCATGCGCGCGTAGTCGTCGATCTGGTCGGCGGCGAGTTCGGCCGGGTCAACGCTGCCCTTGCGGTTCCTGAACTGCCGCACCTGGAACGGGAGCCCGCCCACGGTGGTCCAGCCGAGCAGAATGTCGCTGACCACCTGCATCCGCTTCTGCCCGAGCACCACGCGCCGGCCCTCGTGCTCGACGGCGGCCGCTTTGAAGCCGACCGCCGGCAGATGCGGGAGCAGCGCGGACGGCCGCGCCTCCTTCACCTGCAGCACGAGCGGCTCGCCCCGGTGGTCCAGGAGCAGCACCACATACGACCGGGTCCCCACGCTACCGGTGCCGACGACGCGGAACGCCACGTCGTGGACGGCGTACCGCGCGAGCAACGGCAGCCGGTCCGGCGACACGGTCTCCAGGTATCCGCCGAGCGAGGCCGCGACCGCCTCCGCCTCGGCGTCGGGTATCCCGCGCAGCACCGGCGGCGCGTCGACGAACCGGTGCCCGCCCTCGTCGTCCGCCTCCGTGGACCTGGCCGCGAAGCGCCCGCTGGTGTTGTGCCGCGCCTTCTCGGCGACCCGCCGCAGGGTGCCGACCAGATCCTGCGCGTGGGCGTGCGAGACGAGCCGCTCGTCCGCGATGGCGTTCCACGCGTCGAGCGCGGGCAGCTTCGCGAGCAGCCGCACCGTGCGCCGGTAGGCGCCCGCCGCGTCGTGGGCGGCCCTGCGGCACATGTCCTCGTCCGCGCCCGCCTCCCGTCCGGCGAGCACGAGCGAGGCGGCGAGCCGCTTGACGTCCCACTCCCAGGGGCCGTGCACGGTCTCGTCGGAGTCGTTGAGGTCGATGACGAGGCCGCCGCGCGCGTCCCCGTACAGCCCGAAGTTTCCGGCGTGGGCGTCGCCGCATATCTGAGCGCCGACGCCGGTCAGCGGGGTGTGCACCAAGTCGTGCGCCATCAGCCCGGCGGAGCCCCGCAGGAAGGCGAAGGGCGACGCGGCCATCCGCCCCACGCGCATCGGCGTCAGCGCGGCGATCCGGCCCCGGTTGGACTCCTCGACGGCCCGCACCGCGTCCGGCCGGTCCGCGCTCACCTCGAACCCGGCGTGCGAGGACCTCGGCACCCGCTGCCGCAGCGCCTTGCCGGCCGCCTTCGGCGACTCCTCCACACCGTCCGCCCCGCGCCCGGCCCGCCTCGCGAACCCGGCCACTTGGGACAACCGCCGCACCGCCATGTCAGCCACCTCCCCCGACGCCGAGCCGTACGCACCCGCAGGGCATTCGTACGGACCCGTCCGCCCACGTCTCCGAACCGGTCACGACCGTACCGCCGCGCGGAAAACCTCGTCAGAGCCTGTGGACAACCTGTCTGCTGTGGACAACCCGCCCGTTCACGACAGGCGACCCCGGCCTCCCATGACGCCCCTGACGACCCCGGCGCCCGGCGCCCCTGACGACCCCGGCGCCCCCTGGCAACCCCTGGCGGACCCGCCGCCTGCGCCTGCGCCTGCGCCCACACCCACACCCACACCCACACCCACACCCACACCTACGTCCGGAACTCCTTCGGACACGTCCCGCCCTCGGCCGCCAGATACTTCTCCGCCCACGCGCCCAGCTCGGACAGCGACGGCTCCAGCGCCGAGCCCGCCGTGGTCAGCCGGTACGAGACGCGCAGCGGCGGTCCCTCGTCGACCTGGCGTACGACAAGGCCGGCCGTGCCCAGCTCGGTCAGCCGGTCGGAGAGCATGCGCTCGCTGATCCCGGGGATGGCCCGGCGCAGGTCGGCGAAGTGCACCGGCCCCTGCATCAGGACGGACACGATCAGCCCGGTCCACCGCTTTCCGAGCAGCCCGAAGACACGCGTCATCCCGACGTCGACCCCGGTGCAGCCCTGGGGTTGGTGGGAGGCGCCCGCGCCCGCCCCGTTCGTCTCTTCCCCGATGCCCGCCATGGGTCCAGGGTACTGCGCTCACGTGAGGGGGTGAGAAAAAGTAAGTCCCTGTGCTATTACTAGTGACGTACCGAATTGCACCGTCGCACTGACCGCCACCGCCACCGCCACCGCCACCCTCGAATCTCCCTGGAGACACACCATGGCCACGCTGCTGCACATCGACTCCTCCGTTTTCACCGGCTCCGCCTCCACCTCGCACACCGTCACGGACGCGTTCCGCAAGGCATGGCAGGAGCAGCACCCCGAAGGCACGGTCATCTACCGCGATCTCGGCGCGGAGCCGGTGCCTCACATCACCGCCGACTCCCACACGGCCGGCTTCATCGACCCGGCCACGCACACCCCCGGGCAGAGCGCCGCCTTCTCCGCGCGCGTGCGGCTCATCGAGGAGCTGGAGCAGGCGGACGCCGTCGTCATCGGCGCCCCGATGTACAACTTCACGATCCCGTCGACGCTGAAGGCGTGGCTGGACAACATCATCCTGATGGGGCGCACCGCGGGTACGGAGACGCCGTCCGCGCAGGGCAAGCCGGTCACCGTCGTCGCCAGCCGCGGCGGCTCCTACGCGCCGGGCACCCCGCGCGCGGGCATGGAGTACGTGCAGAACTACCTGGAGGCGGTCCTGCGCGACGCGCTCGGCATGGATCTCGAGTTCATCGTTCCCGAGCTGACGATGGCCCCGGTCAACCCGGCCATGTCCGAGCTGCTCCCGCTCTACGAGACCTCCCGCGCCGCGGCGCTCGAGTCCGCCGAGGCCAAGGGCAAGGAGCTGGCCTCACGCCTCGCCGCCGCCTGAAGGTGACATACACCACAGGGCGTCGCGACCGACCGGCCGCGGCGCCCTTCGCGCGCCCCGGGCCCACCGCACGCGGAGCAAAGCAAAAGCCCCGCAGGTCCGAAGACCTGCGGGGCTTTTCGCTGTGCGCGAGGGGGGAGTTGAACCCCCACGCCCTTTCGGGCACTGGAACCTGAATCCAGCGCGTCTGCCTATTCCGCCACCCGCGCATTGGGTGTGTCTTCCGGTCTCTGCCTTGCGGGGTGAGCGCCTTCCGACATCCAGAAGATTAGCACGCTGCAGAGGGTGGATTCACATCCGTTTCCCCGCCCCCCTGGCGGGCACCTGACAGTGCGTACCGCGCCGGAACCTCGAGCGGACTCCGCCCCGGACCCGGCCCGGCCACCGCACCGACCTCGTACCGAACCTGGCACGGAATCGCCCCGAAACACAGCACGGAACCCGGCACGGACCACACCGGAACCACCCACCGGGGCGGCACGGACCCACACCGAAACGACCCACCGGACCGGCACGGACCCACACCGAAACAGCCCACCGGCCCCGCACCGGAACCCCGCACGGACCCGCACCGCACACGGCACCGCCCCCGCACTCCCGGGCCCGGCTCGCCCGTACCCCGCCGTCTCCACAGCCGCGTACGGGACACTGTCCCGAGGCCCCCTCTACGATCCTCCGTAGAAGGGCTGTCGAAACAGGTTGTGAGCGTCGACACTCATCGGCCGGGCTGGCAGGGGGAACCAGCCGTTTTCCCGGCGCGTGGATACGATCAGTAAGCAGTACCAAGGCAGTACACGAGAAGGCAGCGCTACGAAGGAGGAGGTGCCCCATGGGAGTCCTGAAGAAGTTCGAGCAGCGGCTCGAGGGTCTGGTCAACGGCACCTTCGCCAAAGTCTTCAAGTCCGAGGTGCAGCCCGTCGAGATCGCGGGCGCCCTCCAACGCGAGTGCGACAACAACGCGACGATCTGGAACCGCGAGCGGACGGTCGTCCCCAATGACTTCATCGTGGAGCTGAGCGCGCCGGACTACGAGCGCCTCAGCCCCTACTCGGGACAGCTCGGCGACGAACTGTCCGGCATGGTGCGCGACTACGCGAAGCAGCAGCGCTACTCCTTCATGGGCCCCATCAAGGTGCACCTGGAGAAGGCGGAGGACCTGGACACGGGTCTGTACCGGGTACGCAGCCGCACGCTCGCCTCGTCCACCAGTCAGGACCGGCCCGACCGGCCCGACCGCCCCACCGCGCCGAGGCCGAACCAGGCGCCCGGCGGCTACAACTACCCGCCGGCGACCGCGGCCGCCGCACCGCCCATGCCCGCCGCGCCGCCGCCGGGGCGTCCGGCCGCGGCAGCGGCGCACGCGCCCGCCGCCTCGCCGCAGCGCCCCGGCGCGGGCGCGATGCCCGGCACGCGCGTACGGCACTGGATCGAGATCAACGGCAGCCGCCACCAGATCTCCCGGCCGACGCTCGTTCTCGGCCGGTCCACCGAAGCAGACGTACGGATTGACGACCCCGGCGTCTCGCGCCGGCACTGCGAGATCCGGACCGGAACGCCCTCGACGATCCAGGATCTCGGGTCCACCAACGGCATCGTGGTGGACGGGCAGCACACCACCCGCGCTACGCTCCGCGACGGCTCGCGGATCGTCGTGGGTCAAACCACCATCGTTTATCGGCAAGCCGAAGGGTGAAGCGGGGGCAATGTCAGAGCTGACCCTGACGGTCATGCGGCTGGGTTTCCTGGCCGTTCTGTGGCTGTTCGTGATCGTGGCCGTCCAGGTCATCCGCAGCGATCTGTTCGGGACGCGTGTCACGCAGCGCGGCGCGCGCCGTGACAACACGCGACCCCAGCAGACCGCCCGGCAGGCCGCCGCGCCGCCGGCGCCCCAGCGCCAGCAGCAGGGCGGCGGCCGGCAGCGCCGTGGCGCGCCCACCAAGCTGGTCGTCTCCGAAGGAACCCTCACGGGTACGACGGTGGCGCTGCAGGGGCAGACGATCACGCTCGGCCGCGCACACGACAGCACGATCGTGCTTGACGACGACTACGCGTCCAGCAGGCACGCCAGGATCTATCCGGACCGGGACGGCCAGTGGATCGTCGAGGACCTCGGGTCCACCAACGGCACGTACCTGGACCGGACCCGTCTCACGACCCCCACACCGGTCCCGCTGGGCGCACCGATCCGCATCGGCAAGACCGTCATCGAGCTGCGGAAGTAGTGCTGCATCATGAATGAGCGCGAGCGGAGCGAGCGAGCCGGCGCGGCGGTCCCCGAACAGGACAGCGGCCCGCTCCCGACCGGAGGGTGGGCACCGTGCGGATGTACCCGGAGTCGGAACCAGCGGGGCAGGTGCGCATGAGTCTGTCACTGCGCTTCGCCGCCGGATCGCACAAGGGCATGATCCGCGAGGGCAACGAGGACTCGGGCTACGCCGGTCCCCGGCTGCTCGCGATCGCCGACGGCATGGGGGGCCAGGCCGCCGGTGAGGTGGCCTCGTCCGAGGTGATCTCGACCATCGTCGCGCTCGACGACGACGTGCCGGGCTCGGACATCCTGACGTCGCTCGGCACCGCCGTACAGCGTGCCAACGACCAGCTCCGCATGATGGTCGAGGAGGACCCCCAGCTCGAGGGCATGGGGACCACCCTCACCGCCCTGCTGTGGACCGGCCAGCGCCTCGGCCTCGTACACGTCGGCGACTCGCGCGCGTACCTGCTGCGCGACGGCGTGCTCACGCAGATCACGCAGGACCACACGTGGGTGCAGCGCCTCGTCGACGAGGGCCGCATCACCGAGGAGGAAGCCACCACGCACCCGCAGCGTTCGCTGCTGATGCGCGCGCTCGGCAGTGGCGACCACGTCGAACCGGACCTCTCGATCCGTGAGGTGCGGGCCGGCGACCGCTATCTGATCTGCTCCGACGGCCTGTCCGGCGTCGTCTCCCACCAGACGATGGAGGAGACCCTCGCCAGCTACCAGGGCCCGCAGGAGACCGTCCAGGACCTGATCCAGCTGGCTCTGCGCGGCGGTGGCCCGGACAACGTGACGGTGATCGTCGCCGACGTCCTCGACATCGACAGCGGCGACACCCTCGCGGGCCAGATGTCCGACGCCCCCGTGGTCGTCGGCGCGGTCGCCGAGAACCAGCACCAGCTGCAGGACGGCGGTGCCATGGAGACCCCCGCGGGGCGCGCCTCCAGCCTCGGGCGCCCGGCCCACGGCCACCAAGGCGGCGGCGAGTTCGGCCCGCCCGGCAGCGGCGACAGCGACGGCTACGCGCCCGAGGGGAACTTCGGCGCGTACGCGGACGAGGACTTCGTCAAGCCGCGCCGCGGCCGCAGGTGGATCAAGAGATCCCTCTACACCGTGCTCGCGCTCGCCGTCATCGGCGGCGGTCTGTACGGCGGTTACCGCTGGACCCAGACGCAGTACTTCGTCGGCTCGAACGACGACCACGTGGCGCTCTACCGCGGCATCAACCAGGATCTCGCCTGGGTGAGCCTGTCCAAGGTGGAGAAGGACCATCCGGAGGTCGAGCTCAAGTACCTGCCGCCGTACCAGAAGAAGCAGGTCGAGGCGACGATCGCCGAAGGTGATCTGGCGGCCGCGCAGGACAAGATCGACGAGCTGTCCGCGCAGGCCGGCGCGTGCAAGAAGCAGGCCGAGCGCGAGCAGGCCGTTCAGAACCAGAGCAACGCGAAGACCGGCGAGGGCGAAGCCGGCGGGACCGTGGGTGGCACCGATGCCGTCTCCAAGGCGTCCTTCCACAAGGAGACGACCGCGCCGAACCCGCCCAACCCGTCTGGCTCGCCCGACCCGTCCCGTTCGCCGTCCGGCAAGGCGAAGTCACCGTCACCCACGCCCACTCCTGGCCCCACTCTTTCCGAGGAAGAGCAGCAGCTGGCCAAGGCGTGCGCGCAGCAGTAGAAGCCTTGGGGGCCACAGCACGCCATGAGTAGTAGTTCCACGACCCATACGTCGACCATCGGCGCGATCGGCGCGCCCAGCCGGCGCAACACCGAGCTGGCGCTCCTCGCGTTCGCCGTGGTCATCCCCGTCTTCGCGTACGCCAATGTCGGCCTGGCCATCGACGGGGAGCTCCCCGCCGGTCTGCTCGGGTACGGGCTCGGCCTCGGCCTGCTCGCGGGCGTCGCCCACATCGTCGTACGCAAGTTCGCGGCGTACGCGGACCCGCTGCTGCTGCCGCTGGCGACGCTGCTCAACGGGCTCGGCCTTGTCGTCATCTGGCGTCTGGACCAGTCGGAGCGGCTGCAGCGCCTGGGCAAGCTGGCCTACGGCGCGTTCAGCCCGTCCGCGCCCAAGCAGCTGCTGTACTCCGCCATCGGCATCGCGCTGTTCGTCGCCGTACTGCTGCTGCTCAAGGACCACCGCATCCTGCAGCGCTACACCTACATCTCGATGGTCGGCGCGATCATCCTGCTGCTGCTGCCGCTGGTGCCGGGGCTCGGCCAGAACATCTTCGGCGCGAAGATCTGGATCCACATCGGCGGCTTCTCCATCCAGCCCGGTGAGTTCGCGAAGATCGTCATCGCGATCTTCTTCGCCGGCTACCTGATGGTGAAGCGGGACGCGCTGGCGCTCGCCTCGCGCCGCTTCATGGGGATGTACCTGCCGCGCGGGCGCGACCTCGGTCCGATCATCGTCGTCTGGGCGATGTCGATCCTCATCCTCGTCTTCGAGACCGACCTCGGTACGTCGCTGCTGTTCTTCGGCATGTTCGTCGTCATGCTGTACGTCGCCACCGAGCGCACCAGCTGGATCGTCTTCGGTCTGCTGATGTCCGGCATCGGCGCCGTCAGCGTCGCCA
Source organism: Streptomyces sp. NPDC016845 (assembly GCF_044332585.1). Lineage (NCBI taxonomy): Bacteria > Bacillati > Actinomycetota > Actinomycetes > Kitasatosporales > Streptomycetaceae > Streptomyces > Streptomyces sp. NPDC016845. The sequence goes on from NZ_JBIRPI010000005.1 coordinate 378,188, forward strand.
GCTTCGAACCGCACGTGCAGGAGCGCGTCGACGCCTGGCTGAACCCGTTCTCCGACTCGGTCATCGCCTCCACGGGGTCCGACCAGATCGCCCAGTCCCTGATGGCGTTCGGCTCCGGCGGTGTTCTCGGTACCGGGCTCGGCCAGGGCAACTCCGACCTGATCGGGTTCGCCGCCAACTCCGACTTCATCCTCGCCACGTACGGCGAGGAGATGGGCCTGGCCGGCGTCATGGCCGTCCTGCTCATCTACGGGCTGATCGTGGAGCGGGGCGTGCGCACCGCGCTCGCCGCGCGCGACCCGTTCGGCAAGCTGCTCGCGGTCGGCCTGTCCGGCGCCTTCGCGATCCAGGTGTTCGTCGTCGCGGGCGGCGTCATGGGTCTCATCCCGCTGACCGGTATGACCATGCCGTTCCTGGCCTACGGTGGTTCGTCCGTCATCGCGAACTGGGCGCTCGTCGGCATCCTGATCCGCATCAGCGACACCGCCCGCCGCCCGGCCCCCGCGCCCGCCGCCAACCCCGACGCCGAGATGACCCAGGTGGTCCGACCGTGAACAAGCCCCTGCGCCGCATCGCGATCTTCTGTGGTCTGCTCGTTCTCGCGCTCCTGATCCGCGACAACTGGATCCAGTACGTCCAGGCCGACTCGTTGCAGACCAACGAGAAGAACCGCCGCGTCACGATCGAGCGCTACGCCCAGCCGCGCGGCAACATCATCGTCGACGGCGAGCCCGTCACCGGATCCAAGGCGACCTCCGGCACCGACCTGAAGTACAAGCGGACCTGGAAGAACGGGCCCATGTGGTCGCCCGTCACCGGCTACGCCTCGCAGATCGTCGGCGCCACCCAGCTCGAGTCCATCGAGGACGGCATCCTCACCGGCAACGACGACCGGCTCTTCTTCCGCCAGACGCTCGACATGATCACCGGCAAGAAGAAGGAGGGCGGCAATGTCACGACCACCCTCAACGCCAAGGCGCAGAAGGCCGCCTACGACGGCCTGAAGACGCGCGGCAAGGGCGCCGTCGCCGCCATCGAACCGTCCACCGGCAAGATCCTCGCGCTGGCCTCCACGCCCTCGTACGACCCCTCGGTCTTCGCGGGCAACTCGACCAAGGACAGCGAGACCTTCGGCAAGCTCGACAAGGACAAGGACAAGCCGCTCCTGAACCGAGCGCTGCGCGAGACGTACCCGCCGGGTTCGACGTTCAAGCTGGTCACGGCCGCGGCCGCGCTGGAGAGCGGCAACTACGACCCGGACAAGGCGACCGAGACGCCGCTGCCGTGGACGATGCCGGGCACTACGACGCCGCTGCCGAACGAAGGCAACATCCCCTGCGAGAACGCGACGCTGCGAGTCGCCCTCAAGGTCTCCTGCAACACCGTCTTCGGCAAGATCGGCTCCGACCTCGGCAACGACAAGATGGTCGAGGAAGCCGAGAAGTTCGGCTTCAACAAGCAGCAGTTCGTCCCGGTCCGCTCCAACGCGTCGAACTTCGACGACGACATGAACCAGTCGCAGACGGCCCTGTCCTCCATCGGTCAGTACAACACCGCCGCGACCCCGCTCCAGATGGCCATGGTCGCCTCCGCGATCGCCAACGACGGCAAGCTCATGCAGCCGTACATGGTCGACGAGCTGAAGGCCCCGAACCTCGACACCATCGAGAAGACGGAGCCCAAGGAGATGAGCAGGCCGCTCTCCGAGGAGAACGCGCAGAAGCTCCAGTCGATGATGGAGACGGTCGTCAACGACGGCACCGGCACCAACGCCAAGATCCCCGGTGTCACGGTCGGCGGCAAGACCGGTACCGCCCAGCACGGCGTCGACAACAGCGAGAAGCCGTACGCCTGGTTCGTCTCCTACGCGAAGACGAGCTCCGGCTCGCCGGTCGCCGTGGCCGTGGTGGTCGAGGACAGCGCGGCCAGCCGTCAGGACATCTCCGGTGGCGGTCTCGCCGCCCCGATCGCGAAGAGCGTGATGGAAGCGGTCATCGGCAAGAAGGGGTGACCCGAGCGACAGGGGCCACCGGGGGGCCACGGCCTCCCTGTGACCCCGGTCACCCGCATTTCACAGAGACGCACGTGGCGGTACCGGTCCTGTCACGGGTCACCCTGGTGGCCAGGTCACGTCGGGCAGGCCGGGTACGGTATGCCCGGACAGCACACCGCCCGACCCCGCACGGGACGGTCGGGACCGACGGAGAGGGCTGGTAGGTAACCATGGAAGAGCCGCGTCGCCTCGGCGGCCGGTACGAGCTGGGCCACGTGCTCGGCCGTGGTGGCATGGCCGAGGTCTACCTCGCGCATGACTCCCGGCTGGGGCGGACGGTGGCGGTGAAGACGCTGCGGGCGGACCTCGCGCGCGACCCGTCGTTCCAGGCCCGGTTCCGCCGGGAGGCCCAGTCGGCCGCCTCGCTCAACCATCCCGCGATCGTGGCGGTGTACGACACGGGTGAGGACTACGTCGACCAGGTCTCCATCCCGTACATCGTGATGGAGTACGTCGACGGCTCCACGCTCCGCGAGCTCCTGCACAGCGGCCGCAAGCTGCTGCCGGAGCGGTCCATGGAGATGACGATCGGCATCCTCCAGGCCCTGGAGTACTCGCACCGGGCGGGCATCGTCCACCGCGACATCAAGCCCGCCAACGTGATGCTGACCCGCAACGGCCAGGTCAAGGTCATGGACTTCGGCATCGCCCGCGCCATGGGCGACTCCGGCATGACGATGACGCAGACCGCCGCGGTCATCGGCACCGCCCAGTACCTCTCCCCCGAGCAGGCCAAGGGCGAGCAGGTCGACGCCCGCTCCGACCTGTACTCGACGGGCTGCCTGCTCTACGAGCTGCTCACCGTCCGGCCGCCGTTCGTCGGCGACTCCCCGGTGGCCGTCGCCTACCAGCACGTACGCGAGGAGCCGCAGCCGCCCAGCGTCTTCGACGGCGAGATCACGCCCGAGATGGACGCGATCGTCCTCAAGGCGCTCACCAAGGACCCGGACTACCGCTACCAGTCGGCCGACGAGATGCGCGCCGACATCGAGGCCTGCCTCGACGGCCAGCCCGTCGCCGCCACCGCCGCCATGGGCGCGGTCGGCTACGGCGCGGGCGACGGCTACGGGAACGACCAGCAGACGGCGATGCTGCGCCCGCAGAACGGCGCGGCGCCCACCTCGATGCTCCCGCCCGTCAACCCCGACGACGGCGGTTACGGCTACGACGACCGCCCCGACCGCCGCAAGCAGGGCAAGAACCGCACCTCGACGATCCTCCTCGTCGTCGCGGGCGTCCTCGTCCTGGTCGGCGCGATCCTCATCGGCAAGTACGTGATGAGCGGCGACAGCGGCGACGGCGACGTCACCGTGCCGTCCCTGGTCGGTGAGACCTTCGAGGGCGCCCAGCAGAAGGCCGAGAACATCGACCTGAAGGTCGTCCGCGGTGACAGCATGCCGTGCGAGGACCAGCCCGCGAAGCGCGTCTGCGAGCAGGACCCGAAGGACGGCGGTTCGGTCGCCAAGGGCGACACGATCACCGTTCGGATGTCGACGGGCGCGCCGAAGGTCGTGGTCCCTGACGTGCAGGGCCTGTCCTTCGACGAGGCCGAGAAGATGCTCAACGCCAAGGGCTTCACCAACATCAAGAAGGAGACCGAGGAGTCCGAGCGGACCCCGGGCAAGGTCATCGACCAGGACCCCAAGGGCGACGCCAAGGTCGAGAAGGGCGTCGAGATCACCCTGACCGTCGCCACGGAGAAGGCGACCACCACGGTCCCCAACGTCTCCGGCGGCAACCTCACCTGCGACCAGGCGACCGCCCAGCTCCAGGCGAGCAACCTCAAGGCGAGCTGCACCGAGGAGGAGAACGCCACGGTCGAGGAGGGCAAGGTCTTCTCCCAGAACCTCGGCGCGGGCACCACGGCCGACCCGGGCTCCACGGTCCAGCTGAAGTTCGCCAAGGCGCCCCAGCAGCTGCAGGTACCCGGAGACCTCGCGGGCAAGAAGCTCAAGGACGTGCAGCAGCAGCTGTCCGGCATGGGCCTCCAGGTCCAGGTCTCGGGCTCCTCCGACGAGAACGCCACGGTCGTCACGAGCCAGCCGGCCCCCAACAGCACCGTGAAGAAGGGCGACACCGTCACCCTGCTCACGACGCCGCCGGCCGGCGGCGACAACGGCGGCGGCGACAACGGCGGCGGCTTCATCGGCGGCAACTTCGGCCGCGGCGACGACGACTGACCCTCCACCGCAGCAGCACACGACGGAGCCCCGCCCCCTTCCGAGGGGGCGGGGCTCCGTTCGTCGGCGCTAGCGCAGTTCCTTCGGCGGCGTCCGGTCGCTGTCGACCTTCTCGACCCGCTCCAGCTCGCCCCAGACCACGTAGCGGTAGCGCGAGGTGTAGACGGGCGTGCACGTCGTCAGGGTGATGTAGTGGCCAGCCTTCTTCTTCCCGGACTCCTTCGGGATCTGGCCGATGACGTCCACGTTGTACTTCGAGGTCTCGGGGAGGATGTCGTAGACCTTGTAGACGTACCACTTGTCGCGGGACTCGTAGACGATCGAGTCGCCCTTCTTGATCTTGTCGATGTTGTGGAACTTGGCGCCGTGCCCGTCCCGGTGGGCCGCCAGGGAGAAGTTGCCGTTCTTGCCGCTGGTGGGCAGCACGGCCTTCACGGGGTCCGTGTAGTACCCGGCGACGCCGTCGTTGAGGATCTTGGACGTCGTGCCCTTCTCGACGAGCACCTCGCCCTTGCCCATCGCCGGGACGTGCAGGAACCCGATGCCGTCCTTGGTGTCCAGGGCGCCGGGGCCGGTCGCCTGCGACCAGTGGTCGCGGACCTTGTCGCCCTGCTTGTGCGCGGCACGGTCGGCCACCACGTTCGTCCACCACAGCGAGTAGACGACGAACAGGCCGAGCAGCAGACCGCCGGTGATGAGCAGCTCACCGAAGAGGCTCACGGCCATCGCGATCCGTCCACGACGGGGCGGCGGCACGGGGGCTTTCGTCTCGGCCTCTTCCTCGTGGTCGGTCGTCGCTGCCACTGCCTGTGCCCCGTCCCTGTGCCGAAATGCCCCTGTTCACCGCCGGCTAGCCGACGAGCGCGTCCGGCTTGCCCTCGCTGCGCGGCCGCTCCTCGACCATCTTGCCCCAGACGATCATTCGATACGTACTGGTGAATTCCGGAGTGCACGTCGTCAGAGTGATGTAGCGGCCCGGCGCGGTGAACCCGGACCCCGCGGGGACCGGATTGATCACCGCCGTGTTGGACGGCGACGTCGAGGGCAGCAGGCTCGACATCTTGTAGACGTAGTACTTGTCCTGCGTCTCGACCACGATGGGATCGCCCGGCTTGAGCCGGTTGACGTACCGGAACGGCTCGCCGTGGGTGTTGCGGTGGCCCGCGAGCGCGAAGTTCCCGGTCTTCGCCTCGGGCATCGCGGTGGGAATGCTGTCCTTGTCGTAGTGCCCGACCATGCCCTTGTCGAGCACCTTCGTCTTGCTGATGCCCTCCGCGATCGGCACCACGACGTCCAGCTTCGGGATGTAGAGGATGGCGAAGCCCTGCCCGGGTTGGAACGAGTCCGGCTTGCCCTTGCCGTTCGCCCAGTCGTCCTCGAGGCTGTGCCGGGCGTTGCCCGCGAGGTTGTGGGCCCGGATGTTCGACCACCACAGCTGGTAGGTGACGAACAGCAGCATCAGGACGCCGATGCTGATGAAGACCTCACCGAGCGCGCGGCTCACGAGGACGCCCGCCGTGGGTTTGGCCGCCCGCGCGGCCCGCCGCGCCTCGACCCGCGACAACGGCTTCCCGTCGCCGTCCTGGGCGGGCGCCGCCGTCTCCTGCGCCTCGCCGCCGGCCCGCCGTCTGCCGCCACCGCCCTTCTTGGCGGCCTTTCTGCGGGCGGCGCGGCCGCCGGTGACGACAGGACTCTCAGCCCTGGTCCCCGGCCCCGGCTCTTCCCGCTCATCCGGCTCATCCGGCCCGGAATCGGGGTCGGGCCGAGGGTCCAGTATTCGCCGTGTGTCGGCCGTACGCAGCGCCACGGTCTCGTCGTCCCGTACGGGCGCCTGCGGCGCGGCCTGAGCCCCGCTGTACCAGTCCTGGGCGTATCCCTCGGGGTCGTACCACTCGGGCTCAGGATCGGGCCGCTCCGCCTGCCGTTCCGGGGGCTGCGACAGGCCGAGCTCCGACAGGCCGGGCTCCGACAGGCCGGGCTCCGGTTCCGCGGGGTCCGGCTGTCCGCCCTCCGCCCGGAACCAGGGCGACGGATGCTGCCCCGGCAGCGGATCGTTCAGGGGGTCGTCGAGGCCCCTGACGGCGTCCTCGAACCCACCGGCGCCGCCCTGCTCGGGGCGCAGCGCGGTCACGCCGAGGCCCTGCCCACGACCGGCGCGAGCCCGGCCGAGCGGCCCACCGCCTCCTTGTCACCGCATTCGGCGAGCCAGTTCGCCAGCATCAGGTGCCCGTGCTCGGTCAGGACGGACTCCGGGTGGAACTGGACGCCCTCGACCCGCAGTTCACGGTGGCGCAGCCCCATCACGATGCCGTCCTCGGTCCGCGCGGTCACCTCGAACTCCGCCGGTACGGTGCCGGGCTCGGCGGCCAGCGAGTGGTACCGGGTCGCGGTGAACGGGTCGGGCAGCCCCGCGAAGACGCCCGTGCCGTCGTGGCGCACGAGCGAGGTCTTGCCGTGCAGCAGCTCGGGCGCCCGGCCGACCACACCCCCGTACGCCACCTGCATCGACTGCATGCCGAGGCAGACGCCGAAGACGGGGACGCCGGTCGCCGCGCAGTGGCGCACCATGTCGATGCAGACACCGGCCTGCTCGGGCGCGCCGGGGCCCGGGCTGAGCAGGACGCCGTCGAAACCGTCCTGCGCGTGCGCCGTGCTCACCTCGTCGTTGCGCAGCACCTCGCACTCGGCGCCCAGCTGATACAGGTACTGGACGAGGTTGAAGACGAAGCTGTCGTAGTTGTCGACGACGAGAATGCGGGTCTTTCGCGTACTCACTGGCCGTCCACCGTCACATCGTTGAAGGGCAGCAGCGGCTCGGCCCACGGGAACACGTACTGGAAGAGGACGTAGACCACGGCGAGGACGAGCACCAGCGAGATCGCCGCCCTCAGCCACGCGTTGCCCGGCAGATGCCGCCAGATCCAGCCGTACATGCCGGTCGCTCCCCTTCGACAGTCCCTCAACACCATCGCCGCACGGCTTCAGCCGTCGCCGTACGCCACCAGACTAACGGCGCAACGCCTCCGGTTTCCCGGCCTCCACAGGCTGAATGGCATCCAAGTGGGCCCAGACGATCAACCGGTGACTGTGGCCCCACTCCGGATCACAGGTGGTGAGCGTCAGATAGCGGCCCGGTGCCGGATACCCGGACCTGCGCGGCACCGGATCGATGACGGCGACATCGGTGGGCAGCGTCCGGTACGGACCCTTGTCGATCCGGTACGTGAACCAGGTCGTCCCGTCGGTCAGGACCACCGCGTCCCCCGCCCGCAGCCTGGGGAAATCCTTGAACGGATCGCCATACGTGCGCCGGTGCCCGGCGACCGCGAAGTTCCCCTTCTGCCCGAGCTGCGCGGTGCCCGCGTAGTGACCGAGCCCCTTCTTCAGGGTCCCGACCCTCGTGTCCTCGAGCACGGGCTTGTTCCACGTGAAACCAAGGCGCGGGATGTACATCACGGCGAACGGTTTGCCGCCCTCGTACGCGGCCGGATTCGGCGGCGTCTCCTGCGTGGAGGAACCCGCGGGCGGGGCGGTGGCGACCGGCCGCTTGGCCCACTGCTCGTGCAGGACGTCGATCTGGTGGTTCATCGCACCGTGGGCCTTCACACCGGTCCAGAACAGCACGTACACCACGAACAGCACGATCACGGCGCCGACGGTGATGCAGAGTTCGCTCACCGACCTGACGACGACCCGCACCGACACCGACGGCCTCCCGCCCTGCCCAGGTACTGCCTGCTACTGCACCGGCTTCGCGTAGTGGAGATCCACTGTGCCCGAGTACGCGGGAAGAGTCACCGCCCCGTCGTCCTCGACTTTCCAGCCGAGCCCGTACGCGTTGACGTAGAGCATGTAGTTCTGGATCTCGGGGGAGGCCGCGACCGCGTGCTTCATCTTTTCGGGGTCACCCACCGCGGTGATCTTGTACGGCGGTGAGTAGACCCGCCCCTGGAGGATCAGGGTGTTGCCCACGCAGCGGACGGCGGAGGTGGAGATGAGACGCTGGTCCATCACCTTGATGCCCTCGGCGCCCCCGTGCCAGAGCGCGTTCACCACGGCCTGGAGGTCCTGCTGGTGGATGACGAGGTCGTTCGGTTGCGGCTCGGGGTAGCCGGGGAGCTTGGCCGTCGCGTTCGGCGGGGCGTCGTCGAGCGTGACGGAGACCGCCTCGCCCTTGAGCTTCTTCGTGCCGGACGCCGTCTCCAGACGGTCCAGCTTCTCGTCCTCCGCCTTGGTCGAGCCGTCGTCGCGCTCGGCGAGCGATTCGACGTCGTCCCGCACGCCGCTGTTGCCCTCCTCCAGCTCCTTGTTCTTCCGGCTGCGGTCCTGAATGAGGTCGGAAAGCTTCAGAAGGGACGCGTCCGTGCGGATATTGGTGCCCTTGGCCGTATTGAAACTGGTGAAGAAGATGAGCCCGGCGAGGGCGAAAACGCCCACTGTGAGCAGCCGCACGGGACGGAAACGCCCGCGCCCGGAACCACTGCCGGGAACGACGGGGTCGCCAGGGGCGTTGACAGGCCCTTTGTCAGGGTCGGCAGAATTGCTCAACGTACCCTTATCTCCTTCGACGCCGCGGAAGCACTACGCTAACGGACGCCCGGGGGAGCGCTCGGATTCCTTTGAACTTCCCCTTGTACGCTGCTCCGGAGCCAGCCCACGTCCCCTGCGCGGCCACGCAGCGCATCGACAGGAGAGACCCTCGTGCCGAAGTCACGTATCCGCAAGAAGGCCGACTACACGCCGCCGCCGGCGTCGAAGCAGGCAGCCAACATCAAGCTGACCAACCGCGGGTGGGTGGCCCCGGTGATGCTCGCGATGTTCCTCATCGGACTCGCCTGGATCGTGGTCTTCTACGTGACCGACGGGTCTCTGCCGATCGATGCCCTCGGCAACTGGAACATCGTCGTGGGCTTCGGCTTCATCGCGGCCGGGTTCGGCGTCTCCACCCAGTGGAAGTAGCGCGACGGTCCGCGCTTGCCCGAGTCGTCCGCGGGCATGTTCACGAGCTTGTCCACGGGGTTATCCACAGGGCTTTTCCACAGTGTTGAAAAGGTCAGACGATCTGTGGATAACTCTCGGGAGATTGACGCCGGTGTGACCGGTCAGGTCACGCTAGTTCACCTGTTCGCCCCTTGCCTCTCCTGGGAAAACCCAGCTCAGAGGCGAGGGGCGCGCTCGTTCCGCACAGCATGCACAAGATCCGGCACGCGCTGTGGACAACGTCCGCTCCCAAGCGGTCACCATCGGTGGAGAAGCGGGCTCAGGTGAGCTGCGCGGTCCTGACGAGAACGATGCCGAGCACGGCCACGAGGACCAGTGCGCAGACCCCGTACTGGATCAGCGCGCGGCGCTCGTGCGGGGCGTGGACCATGGCGTACCCGATGACGAGCCCACCGACCAGGCCGCCGATGTGGGCCTGCCACGAGATGTCCCGCCACGTGAACGTGAAGAGCAGGTTCAGCGCGAGCAGGGCGACGACGGGGCGCAGGTCGTAGTCGAGCCGCCGCATCAGGACGGCGGTCGCGCCGAGCAGTCCGAAGATCGCGCCGGAGGCTCCGAGAGTGGCCGCGCCCGGCGCGGCGAAGGCGTACGCGGTGGCGCTGCCCGCAAGGCCGGACAGGAAGTAGAGGGCCAGGTAGCGGACTCTGCCCAGCTGCGCCTCCAGGGGGCCGCCGAGCCACCACAGGCCGAGCATGTTGAACGCGATGTGCCACACCTCGTTGTGCGTGAACATCGAGGTGACCAGGCGGTACCACTCCCCGGCCGCGACACCCCGGTCGGGCGTGAAAGGCGCGGGCGGCCAGGCGCCGACCAGGACGAACCGGTCGAGCAGAGCGTCGTCCACGTGGACCGCGATGAACACGGCCAGGTTGATCACGACGAGGATCTTGGTCACCAGCCGCGGGTCCGCGGCGACGCTTCCCCCGGCCACGGTCCGCGGCCGGCTCGCGCCCGGCGCATGCCCGGTGCCGGAACCACCACGCACGCACTCCGGGCACTGGAACCCGACCGAGGCGCTGATCATGCACTGGGGACAGATGGGCCGCTCGCACCGGACACAGCGGATGCCGGTCCGCTGGTCCGGATGGCGATAACAACCGGGCAGGTCATGGGCGGCATGGGCGTCCCGCGGATCCTGCGAATCCTGCGGACCCTTCGGGTTCTGCGGATCCTGCGGGTTCTGCGGGCTGTCGGGCGCCTGGTCCATGACCGGCCTCCTAGGGGCCTGCTAGGCAGGAGGGCAGGAGTCAGCGGGTCTCCACGACCACCGACTCGATGACCACGTCCCGCACCGGACGGGCGGTGCGCGGATTCGTCTGGGTGGCGGCGATGCTGTCCACGACCTTCCGGCCCGCCTCGTCGACGACCTCACCGAAGATCGTGTGCTTACGGGTCAGCCAGGCGGTCGGGGCGACGGTGATGAAGAACTGCGACCCGTTCGTCCCCGGCCCCGCGTTGGCCATGGCGAGCAGGTACGGCTTGGTGAAGGCCAGGTCCGGGTGGAACTCGTCCTCGAACTGGTAGCCGGGGCCGCCCGTCCCGTTCCCCAGCGGATCGCCCGCCTGGATCATGAAGCCACTGAGGACACGGTGGAACACGGTGCCGTCGTAGAGCGGCGTCGTGGACTTCTCCCCGGTCTCCGGATTGGTCCACTCCCGCTCGCCCTTGGCGAGCTCCACGAAGTTCCTGACCGTCTTCGGCGCGTGGTTCGGCAGGAGTCTGACCTCGATGTCGCCCTGGTTGGTCCTGAGGGTGGCGTACAGCTGCTCGGCCACGGTCTGCCTTCCGTTGTCTTCGGTGCCCTGCCGATCCTCCCATGGCGCAGGCGGGAGCCAGAGGTTTCAGCCACCCAAAACCGGTCTACTCGTAACCGCAGAGGCGCGCCCCGCCACGATCCGTGGCATTGTCGTCGCCAGGCCCCTACCGCTCCTTTACAAGCCTTACCACCGCAATGAGCTTCTGGCAGGCATGATCCGCAAAAGGGTGGAAAGGTGAAATACCTGTACGCCACCGAGGAGGAGGAACCCGTGACCCGCATCGACAGCGTGCGCGCCGCGACCGGCTCGGCGAAGGACAGCGTGCTGCACGCCGCGGACGTGGTGGCGCCTTACGCCGGGACGGCCAAGGACCGTGCGACGCAGTACGCGCACGAAGCGCGCGTCGTTCTCGGCCCCAAGGTCTCGCAGGCCGCCCAGCAGGCGCGCGCCCAATACGGCGCCCACCTGGCTCCGCGCCTTGAGCAGGCACGCACCCATGTCCCGCCGAAGGTCGACCATGCCGCACATGAGGCGGCCACCCGCACGCTCCAGGCCGCCAGGCAGGCCGCCGAGTACTCGAAGCCCCGCATCGAGCAAGCCATGGCGTCTGCCCAGCCGGTGGCCGAGGAGGCGACGGCCCGCAGCGTCGCCGCCCTCGCCGCGCTGCGCGGACAGGTCTCCCCCAAGGAGGTCCAGAAGCTCGTCCGCAAGCACGAGCGCCGTGCCCGGGCGGGCCGCTTCGCCAAGGGGCTCTTGGTGCTGACCGTCGTGGCGGGCGGTGCCTACGTCGCGTGGAAGTGGTGGGACAAGCAGGCCAACCCGGACTGGCTGGTCGAGCCCCCCGCCGCCACCGAGGTCCCCGACGGCACCCCGCTGACCTCGGTCGACGGCACCAGTGCCCAGGACGTCCTCGACCCGGAGGTCCAGGCCAAGCAGGCCGAGGCGGAGGCAAGCCCGGAAGACCCCCGCTGAGCCCTACGTATGCCGAAGCCCCTCTGGCTGCCAGGCGAACCTGGCAGCCAGAGGGGCTTCGGCGTGGAATCTTCTCCAGCTTCTGTGGAGCCTAGGGGAGTCGAACCCCTGACATCTGCCATGCAAAGACAGCGCTCTACCAACTGAGCTAAGGCCCCGCAAAACGGTGCGTCCCACCCAAGAACCACGCCTCGGGCGAGCACCGCAGACCAGAGTACCGGGTCACCCCCCGGATCTAGCAAAAGGATTGGGGGTCCCGGCGGACGACCACTCTCCGTAAGATGCCCCACGTGCTTCGCGGCAGCGAAGCGCCGTATTGGGGAAAGCGATGGGGAGACGCAATGGACGCCGCACAGCAGGAAGCTACCGCAAGAGCCCGGGAGCTCCAGCGGAGCTGGTACGGAGAGCCGCTGGGGGCGCTCTTCCGTCGGCTGATCGAGGACCTCGGTCTCAACCAGGCCCGCCTGGCCGGCGTCCTCGGCCTGTCCGCACCCATGCTGTCGCAGCTGATGAGCGGTCAGCGCGCGAAGATCGGCAACCCCGCGGTCGTGCAGCGCGTCCAGCTCCTTCAGGATCTCGCGAGCCAGGTGGCCGACGGGAGTGTCAGCGCGGCCGAGGCCACCGAGCGCATGGACGAGGTCCGCAAGTCGCAGGGCGGCTCCGTCCTCACCAACACCGGTCAGACCGCGTCCGGTTCGGGAGCGCCGACCGTCAAGCGCGTGGTGCGAGAGATCCAGTCGCTGCTGCGCTCCGTCTCGGCGGCGGGCGACATCATCGAGGCGGCGGACTCCCTCGCCTCCACCCATCCCGAACTGGCCGAGTTCCTCCGGGTCTACGGCGCGGGCCGCACCTCCGACGCGGTCGCCCACTACCAGGCCCACCAGAACTGACCCCCGCCCGGCCACAGCACCGGCCGGTGGCCACCGATCGGCTCGGCGGCCACCGCCGTTGTCGGCGTCTGTGACAGTGGCTCGGCCGTGACAGTGGCTCGGCCGTGGCTGTGGCTGTGGCTGAAGCTGTGGACGGTGACGTAGCCGTAGCGGCAGAGCAGGAGGCATGGCGGTGGCGGCTGGGACTACGGTGACAGTGCCGGTGGCGGTTCCGGTGGCCGTGCCGGTGGCGGTGGCTCTGGCTCTGGCTCTGGCTCTGGCTCTGGCGATGACAGTGATAGGTGCAAGGCGGGTCTGACGGTCCGGATCGGCGTTCGCCGTAGCCGGTGGGCTGCTCTGGAGCCGAGGAACTGCTCCGCAGGGCCGAAGGGCGGGGCCTCGCGGGGTCGTCGAGCTGCTCTGTGGTGGGGGGGCGGCACGATGGGTGGGGTCCGCGCGTTTCGTGGGGGCCCCGATGTCCACAGCGGCCGCGGCGGACATGATGGCCGTAGAAACCCTGCGAGCCGGGGAAGCCGCAGATGCGGTGGACGCGGCAGGAGTCGTGGGAGCGGCAAGAGCCGTCGAAACGGCGGGAGCCGTGGACGCGGCAAGAGCAGTCGAAGCGGCGGGAGCAGTCGAAACGGCAGGAGCTGTGGGAGCCCTGGAAGCCGTGGGTGTCTTCCACGCCGCAAGCCCGGGAGGGGAGCGACGCACGACCATGGGTGAGGTCTTCGCCGGCCGGTACGAACTGGCCGACCCGATCGGTCGCGGGGGAGTGGGCGCGGTGTGGCGGGCCTGGGACCACCGGCGCCGCCGCTACGTCGCGGCCAAGGTTCTCCAGCAGAGCGATGCCCATACGCTGCTGCGCTTCGTGCGTGAACAGGCGCTGCGCATCGATCATCCCCACGTGCTGGCCCCGGCGAGCTGGGCCGCGGACGACGACAAGGTCCTCTTCACCATGGACCTGGTCGCCGGCGGCTCCCTCGTCCACCTGGTCGCCGACTACGGACCACTGGCACCCCATTTCGTCTGCATCCTCCTCGACCAACTCCTCTCGGGTCTCTCCGCGGTGCATGCCGAAGGGGTGGTGCACCGCGACATCAAACCGGCCAACATCCTCCTGGAGCACACCGGTACGGGCCTGCCGCATCTGCGCGTCTCCGACTTCGGCATCGCCATGCGCAAGGGCGAGCCCCGCCTCACCGAGACCAACTACGTGGTGGGAACGCCCGGTTATTTCGCGCCCGAACAAGCGATGGGCGCCGAACCGGACTTCCCCGCAGACCTCTTCGCGGCCGGCCTCGTGGCGCTCTACCTCCTGGAGGGCGCCAAACCCGACGCCAGAGCCTTGATCGAGCACTTCGCCGACCACGGCACGCCCGGCGCTCCTGCGGGCATCCCCGGCCCACTGTGGAGCGTCCTGGCCGGTCTCCTGCAGCCGGATCCCGACGCCCGCTTCCGTACCGCCACGGGGGCGCGCAAGGCGCTTCTCGACGCCGCGGAGCTCCTGCCGGAGCCGGGCCCCGACGACGAGCTGATCGAGGTCTTCGACCAACTCGGCCCCTTGCCATTCGGCTTCGGCCCGAACGGCCCCGCAGCCCGAGGCCGCAGAGCCCGCCCCCTCGGCGCCACATCGCCTACCCCGGTGATGCCTGCGCCGGGGTGGGAACGGGGGCAGGGGCTTGAGCGCGGGCTTGAGCACGGGATTGAGGGTGCTGGCGGGGCTGAGCGGGAGCGGTCCGGGTCCGATTCCGGGTCCAGGTCCGGGTCGCAATCCGAGTTCGGATGGCAGTCGGAGCCCACACCGCAACCGGAACCTGGGCCGACGCCCGAGCACGGACCGAGCTCTCAGTATCAAACGGGACCGGAATCGTGGTCCGGGTCCGGGTCCGGGTCCAAGCCCAGGCCCAGGCCCGAGGCCGGGTCGATCTCGGCCCCCACCGCGGACCCCGCCACGCCACCGCGCCCTGAGCCGACGTCGGATCCATCCCTCCCCTCGATGTCGGAGACGGGGAGCTTCCACCTCCCGCCCCCGGCCCCCACCGGCCCCTCCCTCGGCGACAGGCTTCCGCCCCCACCGTCGGTCCCCCCGATGCCGGCGGGCCAACCAACCACCGAGGCCCCGCTGCCCGACCCGCCCCGGCACCGGCCATCCGTCACCCAGCCGGCTCCGGAACCCACGCCGACCCCACCCCCGACACAGACGCCCACTCCACAGCCCTACCCCCGACACATCTCCTCGCAGGACAGCCGCACCCCGCAGGCCATCCCCGCCCCAAGCCCGTCCGCTGACCCCGCACCGCACGCCTCCACCCACGCTCCGCATACCGACTCCCCCTCCACACACCCGGCCCACCCGGTGACCACCGTGGTCACGCACGACGAAGGCCGTCACTCTCTGTACACCGCTCATGCCCAAGAGGTTCCAGACGGTGACGCAGAGATGTCCCACCGCGGCCGCGAAGCGTCACGCCGCAGGCAGCAACCCGCCGAGCACCGACCAGGACCGCCCCCGAGAATCGCGATCCCGGTCCTGTTCATCGCCTTGATCTGCTTCACCATCGGCATCTGGGCCCTGACGCAGGCGTAAGTCAGCCTCAAACTCCGCAATCCGCTGCACCCAATTGCCGCTTCACCGCTTCACCGCTTCACCGCTTGGCCGCTGCACCGCTTCACCGCTTGGCCGCTTGGCCGCTGCACCGCTTGGCCCCTTGGCCACGTCACCACCCAAACCCTCCTCAACTCACCCCTTCACCCGCCGCACCGCCACCACCCGCCACACCCCCAGCCACATCACCAACGCGCACCCCACACCAACCCCCGCCACTCCCACAAGCAACATCCCACCGCTTCCCGCCGACGCCGACGCGGACGACGAACCGGCCGACCCGGACGCACCATCCGAACCAGCCGCCCCTGACTCCCCGGAGGCAGACGCCCCCGCGTCGGCGGAACCCCCAGGCCCCGTCCCCCCGGACGGTTCACCACCGCCCTGCCCGTCGCCCCTAGCGCCACCGTCCTCACTCACCTCCGAGTTCTCCCAGACCGCGCCGCCCTCCCCTTTCTCAGCGGCCTCCCGGTCCTCATCCGTCACCTGAAACTCTCCCGGATCGCGCACATAGTCCGGCGGCTGCCGCTCCTCCCCCTCCACGCTGACCCGCAACGTCAGCCCCGAAGCCTTGTCCCCGAACTTCGACGCCATCGCCGGATTCAGCGTGACCTTGAGGTAGTACCAGCCGGCCAGCCGCATTGCCGCCTGGTCGTCGCGCATCAGGTACCGGTTCTCGTAAGCCACCGGCGGTATCGGTTCGAATGTGGCCGACGCCGGATCCCCCGCGTACGACGCCTGCTTCGCCGCGATCGGCGCCCGTGCCGGGTTGTACAACTCCATGTCGAGCGCCCCGGTCACGATCGCCCGACGCGTCCCGTCCCCCGCCGAACTGCCCAACTCCGCATCGACGAAGAGCTGCTGTCCCCAGTCCACAGGCACCCGGTAGTAATGGCTCTGGCCAGGACGGACGCCGTCCTTCCACACGCCGCCCGTCAGGGCCACCGCATCGTTGAACCCGGTCCCGCCCGACCGACGTACAGCCTTCTGCGTCGGCGGCTGCACCGAGGCCGACGGCCAGGTCTGCGGTCCCTGCGTGGGGACGGTGGACACCAGGCCGGGTTCGGTGTCGACCTTCAGTTCGAGCCCCCAGGACTCCTGCGTCGACCCGGCGTCCGTCTTCCGCTCCACCACCACGTAGTACGTCCCCGCCGCCTGACAGCGCAGCGCCCCGGGCCTTACGAGCCGCTCGGCGGTGGCCGCGACGGGCCGCGGGTAGCCACCGGAGCGGAAGGTCGCACTCTCGGAGTCACAACGGTTGCCGTCGCGATCCTGGAGCGCCACGGCGATGCCGTCCGAGTACGTCACCTTCACGTCGGACCCCAGGGGCGGCACAGCGACCACCGACACGTACGCGTTGGCGGCTCTGTCGAGTTCGACGCGGTAGTACGCGGTACCGCTGGTGCCGGTGCCGGTGCCGGTGCCGAGCAAGCTGCGGTACGTCCCGCCCGTCTTCAACCGCGGCGCGTCCGTACTGTTCGACCCGCCAGGAACTTTCTCAGCATCCTTGGCGTAGACGTACGGATCCGCCTCACCCGCCGCCGCGGCCGTGGCGGGCAGCGCGAACGCCCCGGACGACCCCGCGCACAGCACCGCACCGACGGCGACCGCCGTCCTCCCTCGGGCGCGCCATCCCCTCACCGGCCGCCTCATCAGCCTCCCCATGAGGGGCCATCCTGCCGTTCCGGGGCGCGTACTGTCCGCCGTGCGCCGGAATCGCGCCAGCTATTCGCTGCTGTACGAAGTGCCGTCACCTACGTGAAGGACGTCGCGTACGTGGTTACCGTCGCCCCTCTTTGCGCGCAAGGCGAGGCATACGGGTCCGGGCAGCACAAAACCCCGGCCGCTGATGCGACCGGGGCCTGCGAAGAGACTGTTGTCGATACTCACGAACCCGTGGGCACGGAGTCAGTCGCCTCCGTCCACAGATCCTGCTCGGCGCGATCCGCCTGGATCTGGCGGTACACGAGGAGCCCGCCGATGGCGGCCAGTGCGACCAGGAGAAGCTTCTTCACCGCGCGACCTCGTCTTTCCTTGACGTAGGGGACTTCTGGCGCCCGACTATACACACCGGCCGATACCGATCGGTGACCTGGTTGCACCTCAACTCCCGCCCGGAAACGTGCAGTAGAACCGGATGGCTCCGCTCCGCGAATCACCCACACCTCCACACAAAACGCAAAATTTCTCGCATCAGCGGCGTTTTCGGGCCTCTTACGTCCGTCCGTGTGATGTTCATCTGACGATCGACGCGCCACGAGCGTCGGTCCCGCACTTTCGACTCCGCATACACATCATGAGGAAAGTACGCAAATCGCCCAACCCGAAAGTGAGGGATCATGACCAAGAACCGGGTCATGACGCTGTGGACCGTCGTCATCTCTGCCTTCATCGCGCTCTTCTCGGCGCTCGGACTCGTCTCCCCGGCCGCCGCGGCCGCTCCCGTACAGCAGGCTGAGAAAGCCAGCAGTACGGCGGCGACCGTGCCCGCGACCGCCTCGGCCCGCCCCTTCTGGAGCCTCAAGAGGTCCCTGCCACCGACGATGAAGCAGCGCATCCGGGCGGAGGCCCACGGTTCCTCGCCGAGTTGCCGTCACCGCCCGCCGGCCGACAGCGAGCAGTCCGACACAGACGCGGGACTGTCCGCCGAAGCGCTCACGTCGTAGCAGCGGTCGGACCACTGTCCGACGCCCTGGCAACACAGCCACACCAGATCCAAACGAAGCACCACAGCCTTACCTGGCAAGACAGCGCCACAGCGCCACAGCCTTCAGCAGCAAGAGCCCAACGGGCAGCCCAAAAGCCCGCAAGGCCCCCAAGGCCCCCAAGGCCCCAAAAGGCACAGCAGGGCATCAAGACCGCACAACAGGGGCGTACGAGCCCCTACGTGACCACGGCCCGCCACAGGACCGTGACACCACCGGCGGGCGGCATCTCCTACGCCGCCCACGCCAACCATGCAGAACAGCGAAACAACAACAAAGACAAAAACAAAGACGAAGAACGCGGACGCACGAGGCCCCAGCCATCCCCACCGGCTGAGCGGGCCCTTTCGCCATGCCCGGACGCGCATACCGCCGCCCGCCCACCATGCAAAAGAACCCCCAGCCGATATCGACTGAGGGTCCTTCTCTGTGGGGCTAACAGGATTTGAACCTGTGGCCTCATCCTTATCAGGGATGCGCTCTAACCAACTGAGCTATAGCCCCGCCGCGCTTTGCGGTGTGTGTCCCGCGCGCTGACCTCTGAAGATTAGCGCACCTGGGGGCCAGTCCCAAAATCGATAGTCCTGGCCCGCCCACCAGCGGCTCTCATCGACCCGCTGAAGCCTCGCTGAAGCCCCGCTGACGACCCGCGAAAGCGCCTACTCGTCCTCGGCCAGCGTGAGCTCGATACCGCCGACGAAGCCCGCGGAGAGGTTGTAGATGAACGCGCCGAGCGTCGCGAGCGCCGTCGCCAGGACGACGTCGATGACCGCGATGACCGTCGTGAACATCAGCACGCGCGGCAGCGAGAGGAACGACTGGAGATCGAAGCCGTTGGACTCGTTGGAGCCCGTGGCCTCGGAGATCGTGCCGCCGACCGTGGAGAAGACGCCCATGGCGTCCATGACCATCCACAGCACGGCGGCCGCGATGATCGTGCAGATGCCGAGCGCGATGGACAGCAGGAAGCTGACCTTCATCACCGACCACGGGTCCGCCTTGGCGACGCGCAAGCGCGCCTTACGCGTGCGTGGCGTGGTGCGGGCGCCGGTGCGCGGCCTGCGCACCGCTTCGGCCGGCGCGTTCTGGTACGCCTGCGGCGGGTGGTACGGCTGAGCCGCCTGCTGCGGCTGCTGCCTTTCCCCGGGCAGAGCGCCGCCACCGTCCGCGTACTGCTGGGCCTGCGGACCTCGGGTGTCCGTCACAGTTCCCCCCTGGGATCCATGAGACTCGTGCGAGTCTTTCGAGTCATGAGCGGAGCCACGGCCGCCCTCGGTTTCCGTACCGGTCGATGTGCCGGTAGAGCCTGCGCCCGTGGCTCCGCTCACGATGACTCTCTCCTCGCGCTACTCGGCCGAGGACTGCTCGCCCTCGTCCGTTACGACGGCCGTGTCGTCCTGGGCCGTTGCGTCGGTCACGGTGTCGTCCGCGTCAGCGACGTCACCGTCGACCTCCTCGGCCTCACGACCGGCCTCGGCGTTACGAGCGATGCCGACGACGGCATCGCGCTTACCGAGATTGATCAGTTGGACGCCCATGGTGTCACGGCCTGTCTCCCTGACCTCGTTGACGCGCGTACGAATCACACCGCCGGAGAGCGTGATGGCGAGGATCTCGTCCGTCTCCTCGACCACCAGCGCGCCGACGAGCGAACCACGGTCCTCCACGATCTTGGCAGCCTTGATGCCGAGACCGCCACGGCCCTGGACACGGTACTCGTCGACCGCGGTCCGCTTGGCGTAGCCGCCGTCGGTGGCGGTGAAGACGAACGTACCTGGCCGGACGACATTCATCGAGAGCAGTTCGTCGCTCTCGCGGAAACTCATTCCCTTGACGCCCGAAGTGGCACGGCCCATGGGACGCAGTGCTTCGTCCGTCGCGGTGAACCGGATCGACTGCGCCTTCTTGCTGATGAGCAGCAGATCGTCCTCGGCCGAGACCAGCTCGGCGCCGATCAGCTCGTCGTCCGAACCGTCCGCCGTCTCGCGCAGGTTGATCGCGATGACGCCGCCGGAGCGGGGCGAGTCGTAGTCCTTGAGCGACGTCTTCTTCACCAGGCCCGCCTTGGTCGCGAGGACCAGGTACGGCGCCGCGTCGTAGTCGCGGATCGCGAGGATCTCGGCGATCGCCTCGTCGGGCTGGAAGGCGAGCAGGTTCGCCACGTGCTGTCCGCGCGCGTCGCGGCCGGCGTCGGGCAGCTCGTACGCCTTGGCGCGGTAGACGCGGCCCTTGTTGGTGAAGAACAGGAGCCAGTGGTGCGTGGTGGACACGAAGAAGTGGTCGACGATGTCGTCTTCCTTGAGCTTCGTGCCGCGCACGCCCTTGCCGCCACGCTTCTGGGAGCGGTAGTCGACCGTCTTGGTGCGCTTGACGTAGCCACCGCGCGTGATGGTGACGACGATGTCCTCCTCGGCGATGAGGTCCTCGATGGACATGTCACCGTCGAAGGGCACGAGTGCGGAGCGCCGGTCCTCGCCGAACTTGTCGACGATCGCCTGCAGTTCCTCACTGATGATCTGCCGCTGCCGCTCGGGCGAGGCCAGGATCGCGTTGTACTCGTTGATCTTCTGCTGCAGTTCGTCGTGCTCGGCGACGATCTTCTGGCGCTCCAGGGCGGCCAGTCGGCGCAGCTGCATCTCGAGGATCGCGTTGGCCTGGATCTCATCGATCTCCAGAAGGCCCATGAGGCCCTCTCGCGCGATGTCCACGGTGTCGCTGCGCCGGATGAGGGCAATGACCTCGTCGATGGCGTCCAGGGCCTTCAGGAGGCCGCGCAGGATGTGCGCGCGCTCCTCGGCCTTGCGCAGCCGGAACTTGGTGCGCCGGACGATGACCTCGACCTGGTGGGCGACCCAGTGGCGGATGAACGCGTCGAGGGAGAGCGTGCGCGGCACCCCGTCGACCAGCGCCAGCATGTTGGCACCGAAGTTCGTCTGCAGATCGGTGTGCTTGTACAGATTGTTCAGGACCACCTTGGCGACCGCGTCCCGCTTCAGGACGATGACCAGGCGCTGACCGGTGCGGGAGCTCGTCTCGTCGCGGACGTCCGCGATGCCGCCGACCCTCCCGTCCTTGACGAGGTCTGCGATCTTCTGGGCGAGGTTGTCCGGGTTGACCTGGTACGGAAGCTCCGTGACCACCAGGCACTGGCGGTTCTGGATCTCCTCGACCTCGACGACCGCGCGCATCGTGATGGAGCCGCGGCCGGTGCGGTACGCCTCCTCGATGCCCTTGCGGCCCACCACGAGGGCGCCGGTCGGGAAGTCGGGGCCCTTGATGCGCTCGATGAGGGCTTCCAGGAGCTCCTCGTGCGAGGCCTCCGGGTTCTCCAGGCACCACTGGGCGCCGGCCGCCACCTCGCGCAGGTTGTGCGGCGGGATGTTGGTCGCCATGCCGACCGCGATGCCCGCCGAGCCGTTGATCAGCAGGTTCGGGAAGCGGGCCGGCAGAACGGTCGGCTCCTGGGAGCGGCCGTCGTAGTTGTCCGTGAAGTCGACGGTCTCCTCGTCGATGTCGCGGACCATCTCCATGGACAGCGGCGCCATCTTGCACTCGGTGTACCGCATGGCGGCCGCCGGGTCGTTGCCCGGAGAACCGAAGTTGCCGTTGGAGTCCACCAGCGGCATGCGCATCGACCACGGCTGCGCCAGGCGGACCAGGGCGTCGTAGATCGAGGAGTCGCCGTGCGGGTGGTAGTTGCCCATGACGTCGCCGACGACGCGGGCGCACTTGTAGAAGCCCTTCTCGGGCCGGTAGCCGCCGTCGTACATGGCGTACAGGACGCGGCGGTGGACGGGCTTGAGACCGTCCCGTACGTCGGGCAGCGCGCGGGACACGATGACGGACATCGCGTAGTCGAGGTAGGAGCGCTGCATCTCCGTCTCGAGCCCGACGGGCTCGACACGAAGGGCGATCTCGCCCTCTTCAGGGGTGGTCGGGGTGTTCTCGTCGGCCATTGCTGGTGACAATCCTTTCTGTGGCGGTCAGCTGAGACCGACTCAGATGTCGAGGAAGCGGACGTCCTTGGCGTTGCGCTGGATGAACGAGCGGCGTGCCTCGACGTCCTCACCCATGAGGACCGAGAACAGGTCGTCGGCCTGGGCGGCGTCGTCCAGGGTGACCTGGCCGAGCACGCGGTGCTCCTGGTCCATCGTGGTGATGCGCAGCTCCTCGGCGTTCATCTCACCGAGACCCTTGAAGCGCTGGACCGAGTCGTCCCGGATGCGCTTGCCCGCCTGGCGGCCGATCTCGATGAGGGCGTCGCGCTCGCGGTCCGAGTAGGCGTACTCGAAGTCCTCGCGGCCCCACTTGATCTTGTACAGGGGCGGCCGGGAGAGGAACACGTGGCCGGCCTCGACCAGGGGCCGCATGAAGCGGAAGAGGAAGGTCAGCAGCAAGGTGTTGATGTGCTGGCCGTCGACGTCGGCGTCCGCCATCAGGATGATCTTGTGATAGCGGAGCTTCTCGATGTCGAAGTCCTCGTGGACGCCGGTGCCGAACGCGGAGATCAGCGCCTGGATCTCCTGGTTCTGCAGGATCTTGTCGATCCGCGCCTTCTCGACGTTGAGGATCTTGCCCCGGATCGGGAGGATCGCCTGGTACTGCGGGTTGCGGCCGGACTTGGCCGAGCCGCCGGCGGAGTCACCCTCGACGATGAAGATCTCGCACTTGATGGGGTCGTTCGACTGGCAGTCGGAGAGCTTGCCCGGCAGGGACGCGGACTCGAGCAGACCCTTGCGGCGGGTCAGGTCGCGCGCCTTACGGGCCGCCACGCGCGCGGTGGCCGCCTGGATGGACTTGCGGATGATGTCCGACGCCTCGACCGGGTTGCGGTCGAGCCAGTCCGTCAGGTGCTCGTGCACGACCTTCTGGACGAACGTCTTCGCCTCGGTGTTGCCCAGCTTGGTCTTGGTCTGGCCCTCGAACTGCGGTTCGCCCAGCTTGACCGAGAGGATCGCGGTCAGACCCTCGCGGATGTCGTCACCCGTGAGGTTGTCGTCCTTCTCGCGCAGGATCTTCTTGTCGCGCGCGTACCGGTTGATGAGACCGGTCAGCGCGGCGCGGAAACCTTCCTCGTGCGTACCGCCCTCGTGGGTGTGGATGGTGTTCGCGAAGGAGTAGACGCCCTCGCTGTAGCTGGTGTTCCACTGCATCGCGACCTCGACGGAGAGCATCCTCTCCTTGTCCTCGGCCTCGATGTCGATCACGGTGGGGTGGACGACCTCGCCCTTGCGGGAGTTGAGGTACTTCACGAAGTCGACAATGCCGCCTTCGTAGTGGTACGTCACCGAACGCGCTTCGTCCTCGTCCGTGGCGTCGGCGGAGTCTGCGCCCACGACCGCCTTGGCCGAGTCGCGCTCGTCCGTGAGCTTGATGGTCAGGCCCTTGTTGAGGAAGGCCATCTCCTGGAAGCGCCGCGACAGCGTCTCGAAGGAGTACTCGGTGGTCTCGAAGATGTCGCCGTCGGCCCAGAAGGTGACCGAGGTACCGGTCTCCTCGGTGGCCTCGTGCTTGGCGAGCGGCGCGGTCGGCACGCCCGCCTTGTAGTCCTGCGTCCAGCGGTGTCCCTCGGTCCGGATCTCGACCGAGACCTTGGTGGACAGCGCGTTGACGACGGAGACGCCGACGCCGTGCAGACCACCGGAGACGGCGTAGCCGCCACCGCCGAACTTGCCGCCCGCGTGCAGGACGGTCAGCACGACCTCGACGGCCGGCTTGCCCTCCGAAGGGATGATGCCGACGGGGATGCCGCGGCCGTTGTCGATGACGCGGACCCCGCCGTCGGGCAGGATCGTCACGTCGATGGTGTCCGCGTGGCCGGCCAGGGCCTCGTCGACGGAGTTGTCCACAACCTCCTGCACCATGTGGTGCAGGCCACGCTCACCGGTCGAGCCGATGTACATGCCGGGTCGCTTGCGGACCGCGTCCAGCCCTTCGAGGACGGTGATCGCGCTCGCGTCGTAGGAAGCCTCTGTGGCCCCTACGTGCGCGCGCGCGTCTGCGTCGGTGGACGGGATGTTCTCGTTGGGGTTGCCGGAATCGGCCACGAAGCGCCCTTTCTGGCACAGCACAAGCCAAGCTCCCGGTTGGTGGCCGGTGCGGCTGCGGCGTGTTGGTTCGGTAAGCCCTGTCAGCGTTGCTCGGTGCGTCCCACAAGTGGGGCGGGATTAGCTTCCAGTCTACCGGTAGCGCCGACAGTGATGGGGGTTTGGCGGTACCTGAGTCCGCATGTGCCGCCCTCAACCGGTCTCGGCCGA
Organism: Streptomyces sp. NPDC016845; assembly: GCF_044332585.1. Classification (NCBI taxonomy): domain Bacteria; kingdom Bacillati; phylum Actinomycetota; class Actinomycetes; order Kitasatosporales; family Streptomycetaceae; genus Streptomyces; species Streptomyces sp. NPDC016845. Next base: position 402,590 of record NZ_JBIRPI010000005.1, read on the forward strand.
CTCCCCATATGCGGAACGGGGCTCCAGGAGGCTCACAGCGGCACTCAGCGCTTCGGGGTGTCAACCCCCAGCTACCGAGCCCTCACGGTCACCCGAAGGTGTCGTCGTGACCGGTGCTTCCAGGGGCGCGCAAGGGGCCGTAGCGGCGCGGGCCACCACCGGGATTCCTGATGTCGATGCGGCGTACGGTGCCGTGCCCGAGGTCCTCGTTCAGCCGTTTGACCAGCTGTACGGCCAGCATGCGCACCTGCGTCGCCCAGGCCGTCGAATCGCACTGCACCACCAGGACGCGCTCGTCCTCGTCGTACTTCTGCGGCACACAGTGCCTGGCCAGCTCCTCGCCGACGATCTGCGGCCAGCGGCCCATGACGCCGCCGACCGCTGCCGGGGTCTCCCAGCCGCGCTCCGTGATCAGCCGGTTGATGGCGGGCCCGAGCCCCATCGGATCCCGTCCGTCCGCGCGGGCGCCCGAGCGCAGTCCGCCGCCTCGCCGGACCTGCTTCTTCTGCTGCGCCGCGGCGCCACGCGCGCGTGCGGCCTCTTTCGCGGCGCGCAGGGCGACGCGGGCGAGGTCCACCCCGGACGGCTCCGGCGCCGGCTTCTGCGGCTTGTCGGCGCCCGCGTCCCCATCGAATGTGCCATCGCTCACAATCGCTCCACCGTCCCCTCGGCGACGGCGTAGCGCGTGCCGGTGAGCACACCCGGTACGTCGTCGTCGACCGCCGCCGTCACCAGGACCTGCTCGCCGGGCGCCACGAGCTCCGCCAGACGCTCTCTGCGGCGCGCGTCCAGCTCCGCGAAGACGTCGTCGAGGACGAGCACCGGCTCGTTCCCCTCGGCCTTCAGAAGGTCGTACGAGGCCAGGCGCAGCGCCAGCGCGTACGACCAGGACTCGCCGTGGCTCGCGTACCCCTTGGCGGGCAGCTGGCCGAGCTTCAGGAGCAGCTCGTCGCGGTGCGGGCCGACCAGGGTGACGCCGCGCTCGATCTCCTGCTTGCGCGCCTCCTCCAGGGCGGCGAGGAGCTGCTCGTAGAGCTCCTCGCGCGCGTGCCCGGCAATCTGGGGCGAGGACGGCTTGTAATCGAGGGCGACCGGGCCGCCGCCGGGTGCCAGCTGCTCGTACGCCTTGTCGGCAAGCGGCTGCAGCGTCGCGATGAGATCGAGCCGCTGGGCGAGGAGTTCCGCGCCCACGCGCGCGAGGTGCTGGTCCCACACGTCGAGCGTGGACAGGTCCATGGACCGGCCGCCGTGGCGCCGGGCGAGCGCCGCGGACTTCAGGAGCGTATTGCGCTGCTTGAGGACGCGGTCGTAGTCGGAGCGCACGCCGGCCATGCGCGGCGAGCGGGCGGTGATCAGCTCGTCGAGGAAGCGACGGCGCTCTCCGGGGTCGCCCTTGACCAGGGCGAGATCCTCGGGGGCGAACAGCACGGTCCGTACGATGCCGAGCACGTCACGCGGCTTGACCTGCGAGGACCTGTTGATGCGGGCGCGGTTGGCCTTGCCGGGATTCAGTTCGAGCTCGATGAGCTGCTGGCGCTCGCCCTGGCGCACCTGGGCCCGGATGACGGCGCGCTCGGCGCCCATCCTGACGAGCGGAGCGTCGGAGGAGACGCGGTGGCTGCCCAGGGTGGCGAGGTAGCCGACGGCCTCGACGAGGTTCGTCTTGCCCTGCCCGTTCGGGCCCACGAACGCGGTGACGCCCGGGTCGAGGGCGACCTCGGCCCGGGGGTACGAGCGGAAGTCGGCCAGCGACAGATGCGTGACGTGCATGGTCGTGGGCCGACCTCCCCCGGTGGTTCGCATAGTGCCGTGGCCCGGCTGCGGGTCAGCCGTGCACAGCTGTGGATCAGTTCTTCTCGCCTGTGGATCAGGCCTGTACGTCTCTGGATCAGGCCTTTTCGACGGCATGGCCGCCGAACTGGTTGCGCAGCGCCGCGATCATCTTCATCTGCGGCGAGTCGTCCTGCCGCGAGGCGAAGCGCGCGAAGAGCGACGCGGTGATCGCCGGCAGCGGAACGGCGTGGTCGATGGCGGCTTCCACGGTCCACCGGCCTTCACCGGAGTCCTGTGCGAATCCGCGCAGCTTGTCCAGGTGCTCGTCCTCGTCGAGGGCGTTGACCGCCAGGTCGAGCAGCCAGGAGCGGATGACCGTGCCCTCCTGCCAGGAGCGGAAGACCTCGCGGACGTCGGTCACCGAGTCGGCGGCCTCCAGGAGCTCCCAGCCCTCGGCGTAGGCCTGCATCATGGCGTACTCGATGCCGTTGTGGACCATCTTGGAGAAGTGGCCCGCGCCGACCTTGCCGGCGTGGACGGAGCCGAAGTCGCCCTCCGGCTTGAGGGCGTCGAAGATCGGCTGGACCTTGGCGATGTTCTCCTCGGTGCCGCCGTACATCAGCGCGTAGCCGTTCTCCAGGCCCCAGACGCCGCCGGAGACGCCGCAGTCGACGAAGCCGATGCCCTTCACGCCCAGCTCGGCCGCGTGCTTCTGGTCGTCCGTCCAGCGCGAGTTCCCTCCGTCGACGACGATGTCGCCCTCGGAGAGCAGTTCCTTCAGCTCGTCGACGGTGGACTGGGTCGCCGCACCGGCGGGAACCATCACCCACACCACCCGCGGGCCCTTGAGGCTGCCCACAAGCTCTTCAAGGCTGTGGACATCCGCGAGGTCCGGATTGCGGTCGTAGCCGATGACGGTGTGGCCTGCGCGGCGGATGCGCTCGCGCATGTTGCCGCCCATCTTGCCGAGGCCGACGAGACCGAGCTCCATCAGTGGTTCCTTACGTTGCGACAGGGCTTGAGGAGGCACGAGCCAGCACGTCGCCGTGCGTGCGTACCTGCGTCCGAGCCTAAACCTGGGGGCGCCACCCATGCCTTTCGGGCGGCGGGCGCCCCACAGGGGGCTCAGACGCGCTCAAAGGGGCGGACACCCGGTCGGGAACGCCCGAGCGCCCTGCCCTTCAAAGACTCAGCCCGACAGTCGCACCGGCATGATCAGGTACTTGTACGCGTCGTCCGCCTCGGCGTCCACAGCCGGCTTGCCGCTGAGCAGCGCGGGCTTGGTGGACGTCGTGAACGACAGCTGGGCGACCGGGGAATCGATCGCGCTCAGGCCGTCGAGCAGGAACGTCGGGTTGAAGGCGATCGAGATGTCGTCGCCCTCCAGCTGGGCGTCGACCCTTTCCACAGCCTGTGCGTCGTCGCTGGAACCGGCCTCCAGGATGAGCACGCCCTGCTCGAAGCTGAGCCGCACCGGGGTGTTGCGCTCGGCGACCAGGGCCACGCGCTTGACTGCCTCCACGAAGGGGGCGGTCTCGATGACGGCCACGGAGTTGAACTCCGTCGGGAACAGAGTTCGGTACTTCGGCAGGTCGCCCTCGAGGAGACGGGTGGTGGTGCGGCGGCCCGCGCCCTCGAAGCCGATGAGGCCCTCGCCCGCACCGGAGCCGGAGAGCGCCAGGGTGACCGTGTCGCCGCTCGTGAGCGCCTTGGCGGTGTCCAGCAGCGTCTTGGCGGGCACCAGGGCCACCGCGGACGCCTCGGGGTCCTCCGGCTTCCACAGGAACTCGCGGACCGCGAAGCGGTAGCGGTCGGTGGAGGCCAGCGTCACCGTGTCGCCCTCGATCTCGATGCGCACACCGGTGAGGACGGGCAGGGTGTCGTCACGTCCGGCGGCGATGGCCACCTGCTGGGCGGCCGAGGCGAAGACCTCACCGGGGACGGTGCCCGTGGCGGTCGGCATCTGCGGCAGCGCCGGGTACTCCTCCACAGGGAGGGTGTGGAGTGTGAATCGCGAGGAGCCGCAGACCACGGTCGCTCGTACACCGTCTGTGGAGATCTCCACCGGACGGTTGGGGAGGGCGCGGCAGATGTCGGCGAGGAGGCGGCCGGAGACGAGCACCGTGCCCTCTTCGTCGATCTCCGCGTCCACAGAGACGCGTGCCGATACCTCGTAGTCGAAGCTCGACAGGCTGAGTGCGCCTTCCTCGGCCTTCAGGAGAAGGCCAGCGAGGACAGGCGCAGGCGGTCGTGCCGGGAGGCTGCGCGCCGCCCAGGCCACTGCCTCCGCGAGTACGTCGCGTTCCACCCGGATCTTCACCGTAAGCCGCCTCCTGCTGTTGCTGGCTGCTCTCGCCCTGCGTTGGTCATCGGTCTCGTCGTCAGACGTGGTGTCGCTCTGCCCACCGATGGGGAGAACGCCGGGGACCAGTCTGACGCACCGCACTGACAGTCGGTGCCTGTCGGGGTCAAGTCGTGCCGAGCGGCAGTCGGGCCGCCGAGAGCAAGTTGTGCACAGCCCCCACTTCGAAACGGATTCCCAGCTCTCTCTAGTTGGGAGTAGTAGTAGGGCCTGTGGAAACCGTGGATAACCCCGTATTCGCAGGTCAGAGGCGGTTTTTTGTCCACGGGGCCTGTGGGCCGGGGCGGTGGACAACCGGTCCTGTCTGTGGACGGCGAAAAGTTCTGCACACCCGATGCACAGGCGAGGGCCACTTCTCCCCAGGGCCGTCCCCAGCTTTACCCCCGTTCCCCACAGCCCAACCCACCCCCTCGATGTGACGGCTTTCACTCGCCCCGGTGATGGAGCGCGTCGCGTTGCCGAACAGTGGACAGCGATGTGGAGAAGCTTCCCTCCGCTGTGCACAACAGCTGAGATCCTGTGGGTCGCCGGTGGACAACGTAGTGCACAGGCTGTGGAGGAAAGTTCTGTCCACAGCCTGTGGAGATCTTTTGTCCACCAATCCACACCCCCCTGACCTGGCCCGATGCGATTTCACTACCGTGCGCTGTGGACACGGTCTGGACAACTTCCCGGTCCCCAGGCTGTGGAGCGAAAAAATCCGGCACATCTGTGGAGAACGGCCGTAACGTGCCAAGTAATCGAACACCGGCGGCGCCCGGAGTCGTACGCAGCAGCGATCGCGCAGGCGTACGCGCATGAAGAAGGGCGCTCCGGGAGGGGTCCCGAAGCGCCCTGGAGGGCTGTAACAGGCCTGCTGTCAGCCGTTCTTGATGCGGTTCGTGAGCTCGGTGACCTGGTTGTAGATGGAGCGCCGCTCGGCCATGAGGGCGCGGATCTTGCGGTCGGCGTGCATCACGGTGGTGTGGTCGCGGCCGCCGAACTGGGCGCCGATCTTCGGCAGGGAGAGGTCCGTCAGCTCGCGACAGAGGTACATGGCGATCTGGCGGGCCGTCACCAGGACGCGACTGCGGGAGGATCCGCAGAGGTCCTCCACCGTTAGCCCGAAGTAGTCGGCCGTAGCCGCCATGATGGCCGTCGCGGTGATCTCGGGGGACGCGTCCTCGCCGCCGGGGATCAGGTCCTTGAGGACGATCTCGGTGAGGCCCAGGTCCACAGGCTGTCGATTGAGCGACGCGAAGGCCGTGACCCGGATCAACGCCCCTTCCAGCTCGCGGATGTTGCGCGAGATGCGGGACGCGATGAACTCGAGGACCTCCGGCGGGGCGTTGAGCTGCTCCTGCACCGCCTTCTTACGGAGGATCGCGATACGGGTCTCCAGCTCGGGCGGCTGGACGTCCGTGATCAGACCCCACTCGAACCGGTTGCGCAGCCGGTCCTCGAGCGTGACCAGCTGCTTGGGCGGCCGGTCGCTGGAGAGCACGATCTGCTTGTTGGCGTTGTGGAGCGTGTTGAAGGTGTGGAAGAACTCCTCCTGCGTCGACTCCTTGTCCGCGAGGAACTGAATGTCGTCGACGAGCAGGATGTCCATCTCGCGGTAGCGCTTGCGGAAGCTGTCGCCCTTGCCGTCACGGATGGAGTTGATGAACTCGTTGGTGAACTCCTCGGAGCTCACATAGCGCACGCGCGTGCCGGGGTAGAGACTGCGGGCGTAGTGCCCGATGGCGTGCAAGAGGTGCGTCTTGCCGAGCCCCGACTCCCCGTAGATGAAGAGGGGGTTGTAGGCCTTCGCCGGCGCTTCGGCGACAGCTACCGCGGCCGCGTGCGCGAACCGGTTCGAGGCACCGATGACGAAGGTGTCGAAGAGGTACTTGGGGTTCAGGCGGGCGGTCGGCTCACCGGGGCCGGTCGCGGGCGCAGGCTGCGCGGCCAGCGGCCCTGGAGCGCCGCTGGGGACACCGCGTCCACCGGGGCCGGGCCCTGACGGGCCGCCGTCCTGGCCGTGGCGGCCGCCCATCGACAGCTCCCCCGGATCGCGCCGTTGCTGGCGCTCGCGCGGGGAGTCGTAGGAACCGCGCTCCTCATAAGAAGAACGCTCGTCATAGGGAGGCCGCTCCTCATAAGGGGACCGCTCGTCGTAGGAGGACCGCTCTTCATAAGAGGAGCGCTCCCCCTGCTTCTGCTCGTACGGCGAGCGGTCCGGCTGCTGGCCGTACCGGCCGCGCTCACCCTCGTACGGCTGCTGCTCGTAGGGCGAGCGCTCCTGCTGCCGGTAGTCGTGCTGGGGCTGCGGCGGCGACGCGTACGGGTCCCGGTCCGGGAAGCCGAGGCGGGGCTGCTGCCAGCTGTACTCGTCCTGCTGGGGGCGCGGCCAGGCGCCCGGCTCGGGGCGCTGGTAGTCCGGGTAGGCCGGACGTGCGGTGGGCAGCTGGTCGGGGCGCGAGGGCTGCTGGTCGCCGCGCTGGCCGTGCTCCTCCGGTCCGCGCCGCTCGTAGCCGTCGTAGGAGTCGCGGCCGTCATACGTATCACGCGGCTGGCCCGAGGCCGGGGGCTCGGCGTCCTCGTAGCGATGCTGCTGAACCGGTGGGGCGGGGGGCGCGGGGGTCTCGCCGACGGAGTCGTCGACCGTGATCGCGATGCGGATGGGGCGCCCGCACTCACGGCTCAGCGTTTCGCTGACGACCGGGGCGAGGCGGCCCTCGAGTACGCCCTTGGCGAATTCGTTGGGCACGGCGAGAAGCGCGGTGTCGGCGACCAGCGCGAGCGGCTGGCAGCGCCGGATCCAGTGTTCGTCCTTTGTCTCGACGCCCTGCCCGCGGCCTTCCCCGAGGAGTTTCTCCAGCACTTGTGGCCACACTGCGGCAAGATCGGCAGGTACGTCAGCCACAGGGCACGCTCTCTCGCTGGTCCCACGAACGTGTGATTCCTGGGACGGGTCGGGAAGAAAATCGGGTGGGGTGGTGAGAAGGGAACGAATCGGAGTTCAGCCACGGTAGTCAGCGCGACCGCTGCGGTTCAAGTTGTTGTCCCCAGCCTGTGGACAGTGTCTCCCGCGTGGGGCCGGTTTGACCGGATGGCGTAGCCGCGCGTACCGTAACCAGGTCGAGTTGTCGATGGCTGCTGCCGCCTGCCTCCGATGGGCAAGATGGCGGCCCTCCGTTCTTCGGTGGGTCGTATAGCGGTGCACTCGGGCGTATTGCGAGCTACTCGTGGGCGCACGGTGACAGCCAGGCGATGTCCCGCCACCACACGATTTTCTGGAGCCCCCGAGTGAGCAAGCGCACCTTCCAGCCGAACAACCGTCGTCGCGCCAAGACCCACGGTTTCCGCCTTCGCATGCGGACCCGCGCCGGTCGTGCGATCCTCGCCAACCGCCGTGGCAAGGGTCGCGCCAGCCTGTCCGCCTGATCTCGTAATCAGGTCATGACGTGCTGCCTACCGAGTATCGGCTGAGGCGGCGCGAGGACTTCGCGACCGCGGTACGCCGAGGACGCCGGGCCGGCCGCCCGCTACTCGTCGTCCATCTACGCAGCGGTTCAACGGACCCGCACGCGCTTGGGGAGAGCGTTTCCCCATCGCGTGCGGGTTTCGTCGTGAGCAAAGCCGTGGGTGGAGCCGTCGTACGGAACGCGGTCAAGCGCAGACTCCGCCACCTCATGCGGGACCGAGTGGCCTTGTTGCCCCCAGGTAGCCTGGTAGTCGTACGCGCGTTGCCCGGAGCGGGTGACGCCACCCACGCACAGCTGGCCCGAGACCTGGACGCCGCCCTTCAGCGGCTGCTGGGAGGGGGCGCGCGATGAAGTACCCGCTGCTTGCACTGATCAAGATCTACCAGTGGACCATCAGTCCGCTGCTCGGTCCCGTGTGCAAGTACTACCCGTCGTGTTCCCACTACGGCTTCACGGCCATCGACCGGCACGGTGCGATCAAGGGAACAGCCCTTACCGCCTGGCGCATCCTTCGGTGCAACCCATGGTCGCCCGGCGGCGTCGACCACGTTCCACCACGCAAGCGTCCGCGCTGGCACGAGATGCTCCGTAACGCCTTGCGCGGGGACAAGAAAGCGGCCCCCGTCGCCCAGGGCGAGGACCCCTCCGCCCAGGACAACCCGTCCGCAGCGACTTCGCCCCATGCCCAAGGAGCCTGATCAGGGACATGATTTCCGATATCGTCAACGCGATTTCTGGTGTCTTCGCGTTTCTCACGACCCCGGTGTCCTGGGTCATCGTCCAGTTCCACAAGGTCTTCGGGGCCATCTTCGGCCCTGACACTGGATGGGCCTGGGGTCTGTCGATCGTGTCCCTGGTGGTACTGATCCGGATCTGTCTGATCCCGCTCTTCGTGAAGCAGATCAAGGCGACCCGGAACATGCAGCTGCTCCAGCCGCAGATGAAGGCGATCCAGGAGCGCTACAAGAACGACAAGCAGCGTCAGTCCGAAGAGATGATGAAGCTGTACAAGGAGACGGGCACCAACCCGCTCTCCTCGTGCCTCCCCATCCTCGTGCAGTCGCCGTTCTTCTTCGCGCTCTACCACACGCTCTCCGGTATCGCCGACAACAAGAAGATCGGCGTCATCGACCAGTCGCTCCTGGACAGCGCGCAGAAGGCCCACATCTTCGGCGCCCCGCTGGCCGCCAAGTTCACGGACAGCGCCAGCGAGCTGGCCAAGATGGGCGCCTCCCTGACCGACGTCCGCGTGGTCACCGCGATCATGATCGTGCTGATGTCGGCGTCGCAGTTCTACACGCAGCGTCAGCTGATGACCCGGAACGTCGACCTCACGGTGAAGACGCCGTTCATGCAGCAGCAGAAGATGCTGATGTACGTCTTCCCCCTGATCTTCCTGTTCATGGGTATCAACTTCCCCGTCGGTGTCCTCGTCTACTGGCTGACCACCAACGTGTGGACCATGGGCCAGCAGATGTATGTGATCAGCCGGAACCCCACGCCGGGCAGCAAGGCGCAGGGCAAGATGCTCGAGGGCCTGCAGAAGCACGTCGTCTCGCACAGTGCGACGCGCACCAAGCGTGAGCGCAACATCGTCAAGGGGATCGTCGCCAAGGGCCGCGACCGCAACGAGCAGGAGCGGAAGTTCATCAACGGCCTGAGCAAGGCCGGTCTCGCCGCGCAGGCCGACGGCACTGTGGTGAAGAGTTCCGCCGCCACTGAAGTCCTGGACGAGGATGGCACGGCTGCCGCCCCGAAGCGGCAGCAGCCGAAGCGGCAATCCAAGTCGCAGCGCCAGACCGGCCCCACGGGCAGCCCGGCCAAGCCCGCCTCTCCGGCGAAGACCTCGCTGGAGAAGAAGGACGAGCCGCAGGATGCCGTTCCGCAGGCCAAGCCGTCCGGCGCCAAGCCCGCCGGCGGTTCCACGCCCGCCGAGACGAACGGCCGCAGCAAGGCCAAGTCCGGCCAGCGCAAGGGTCAGCCGCCGCGTTCCAAGTCCTCGTCCAAGAAGTGATCCTCGACGTAAGTCCTCGACAGTCCTCGACGTACAAAGGAGCCCATCCCGTGACGGAAGGCACCATCTCCGCCGCTGCTGAGGGTGGCGACACCCTGACCCGCCTTGAGCAGGAAGGCGAGATCGCTGCGGATTACCTCGAGGGTCTGCTGGACATCGCCGACCTCGACGGTGACATCGACATGGACGTCGAGGCCGACCGCGCCGCCGTGTCCATCGTCAGTGACGCGGGCGGCCGCGATCTGCAGAAGCTGGTCGGCCGCGACGGAGAGGTCCTCGAGGCCCTTCAGGAGCTGACGCGTCTGGCCGTGCACCGTGAGACGGGTGACCGCAGCAGGCTCATGCTCGACATCGGTGGCTACCGCGCCAAGAAGCGCGCAGAGCTCACCGAACAGGGCGCCAAGGCCGCGGCCGACGTGAAGAACACCGGCGAGCCGGTCAAGATGCAGCCGATGACGCCGTTCGAGCGCAAGGTCGTGCACGACGCGGTCAAGGCCGCCGGCCTGCGCAGCGAGTCCGAGGGCGAGGAGCCGCAGCGCTTCGTCGTCGTACTTCCCGCCTGATCGGCACGTCGCTTTCCGGCCCCGTCTGTTCGCAGGCGGGGCCGATCTTTGTCAGCCTGTTAGTCAGCCACCCAGTGCGCTAGTGCGGTACGGAAGGACGGTCCTCGTGACGGAGGCAGCAGAACTCCCCCCGGCTCCGGAGCAGGCGCGGGCGGTATTCGGCGATCGCTTCGCGGACGCCGTCCGCTACGCGGAGCTGCTCGCCGACGCGGGGGTGCAGCGCGGTCTCATCGGACCCCGCGAGGTGCCACGCCTGTGGGAGCGGCACATTCTCAACTGCGCGGTGCTCTCCGAAGTGGTCCCTGAGGGCGTCACCGTATGCGACGTCGGCTCGGGCGCCGGGCTGCCCGGCATCCCGCTGGCGCTGGTCCGCCCCGACCTCAAGATCACGCTCCTCGAGCCACTGCTGCGGCGTACGACGTTCCTTACCGAGGTCGTCGAGCTGCTCGGGCTTGACCATGTGACGGTGGTGCGCGGGCGTGCGGAAGAAGTCCTCGGGAAGCTGACGCCGGTCCATGTCGTTACGGCGCGCGCCGTGGCTCCGCTGGACCGGTTGGCCGCATGGGGTGTCCCCCTACTCCGTCCGTACGGCGAGATGTTGGCCCTCAAGGGCGACACGGCGGAGGTGGAGCTCAAGAACGCGGGCTCGGCGCTGAGCAAGCTCGGTGCGGTGGAGACCTCCGTGCTGCACGTCGGCGAGGGAGCGGTCGACCCGCTCTCCACAGTGGTGCGTGTGGAGGTCGGTGAGAGCCCGGGCGGCGTACGGTTCGCCGCCAAGCGTGCCAAGGCTGCCCGAACGGGCCGGGCGCGACGCAGGCGCTGACCCGCAGACGCCGACTATTGCTGATCTGCCCTGAGGACCAGCAGTACTCCACACAAGCTGCCAAACCTACGCATACCGGGGTGTCGCGCGGGACTGCACCGGGCTGCGGTGCATCGTGTTTCACGTGAAACGTCGCTCCCTGCTGCATGGCATTATCAGTCGCGGCCGCACAGCGGCCGCTCCCCGCGACCGTAGACCTCTTGGGTCCCTCGATTCGGGCACGGAGCTGTCCACAGAAGGGGATTCATCCACAGAAGACCGGGCCTCGCTGGTTCTCGACCCCGACGGCATGGGAGGCTCTGTTCATTGCGAGCCTGAAGTCGAGGAGAGTGAATCCTTGCGGTCCGACGCCAACATCGCGGGACCGATGACCGATCCGGTCCCCGGTCCCCGCACCGAGTCGACGGGGGAGGATGTTTCACGTGAAACACCGCCCCCGATGGACGACACCCCCATCGGTCGCGCTGCCCAACTGGCAGTAGAAGCCCTCGGTCGCGCAGGCGAAGGCCTGCCGCGTCCGGAGCAGACCCGCGTCATGGTGGTGGCCAATCAGAAGGGCGGGGTTGGTAAGACCACGACGACGGTCAACCTTGCGGCGTCGCTCGCGCTGCATGGTGCACGCGTCCTGGTCGTCGACCTGGATCCGCAGGGCAACGCCTCCACGGCTCTGGGTATCGATCACCACGCCGATGTGCCCTCCATCTACGACGTGCTGGTCGAAAGCAGACCGCTCTCGGAAGTGGTCCAGCCCGTCGGGGACGTCGAGGGTCTCTTCTGTGCGCCGGCCACCATTGACCTCGCTGGTGCGGAGATCGAACTGGTCTCGCTGGTCGCGCGCGAGAGCCGGCTGCAGCGAGCCATCCAGGCGTATGAGCAGCCGCTGGACTACATCCTCATCGACTGCCCGCCGTCGCTCGGCCTTCTTACGGTCAACGCCCTGGTTGCCGGTGCCGAGGTTCTTATCCCGATCCAGTGCGAGTACTACGCGCTTGAGGGGCTCGGCCAGCTGCTGCGGAACGTGGATCTCGTGCGCGGCCACCTCAACCCCACGCTGCACGTCTCGACGATCCTGCTGACCATGTACGACGGACGGACCCGGCTGGCCTCGCAGGTCGCCGACGAGGTCCGGAACCACTTCGGCGACGAGGTGCTGCGGACGAGCATTCCGCGCTCGGTCCGTATTTCGGAGGCGCCGAGCTACGGGCAGACGGTGCTGACCTACGATCCAGGGTCGAGCGGTGCGCTCTCCTACCTCGAAGCGGCGCGTGAGATGGCGCTGCGCGGGGTCGGGATCCACTACGACGCCCAGCGTGCCCACGCGGGCACTCCACTTGACCAGCACAGCACGCCGGAGGGTATTCAGTGAGCGATCGACGGAGGGGACTGGGCCGTGGTCTCGGCGCACTGATCCCGGCTGCCCCAGCCCCGGAAAGGCCGGCGCCTACGGGCCCGGCAGGAGGAGCGTCAGCTTCTCCCACCTCGATGCCCGTGCTGACGACGGAGCGAGGGGTGGCGGCGGCCAAGGTGGCATCGTTGCCACCGGCGCAGGTTTCACGTGAAACCGAAGAGGTGGGCTCGAGCGCGGCCGACACTATGGAGGCGCCCGCAGGTGCCTACTTCGCGGAGCTGCCGCTCGATGCCATCACGCCCAACCCGAGGCAGCCGCGCGATGTGTTCGATGAGGATGCCCTCGCCGAGCTCATCACGTCCATCAAGGAAGTCGGCCTGCTCCAGCCCGTCGTCGTACGGCAGGCAGGGCCGGGGCGCTACGAGCTCATCATGGGTGAGCGCCGCTGGCGCGCGTGCCGTGAGGCGGAGCTCGAGCGCATCCCCGCGATCGTGCGGGCCACGGACGACGAGAAGCTCCTTCTCGACGCGCTCCTGGAGAACCTGCACCGTGCCCAGTTGAACCCGCTGGAAGAGGCCGCTGCCTACGACCAGTTGCTCAAGGACTTCAACTGCACGCACGACCAGTTGGCCGACCGTATCGGCCGGTCCCGCCCGCAGGTGTCCAACACGCTCCGTCTGCTGAAGCTGTCACCGGCAGTACAGCGGCGGGTCGCGGCGGGTGTCCTGTCCGCCGGTCACGCCCGGGCGCTGCTCTCGGTCGATGACTCGGAGGAGCAGGACCGGCTCGCCCACCGCATCGTGGCCGAAGGGCTCTCCGTGCGCGCCGTCGAGGAGATCGTGACTCTGATGGGTTCACGGCCCACCAGCACGGCGCGGTCGAAGGGGCCGAGGGCCGGTGCTCGTGTCTCTCCGGCTCTGAATGTCCTCGCCACGAGGCTGTCGGACCGCTTCGAGACGCGGGTGAAGGTCGACCTCGGGCAGAAGAAGGGAAAGATCGTCGTCGAGTTCGCATCGATGGATGATCTGGAGCGCATTCTCGGCACGCTCGCCCCGGGTGAGGGTCCGGTCCTCCAAAACGGACTCTCCGAGCAGAACGATTTCCCTGAGGGAAGCGAGAGCGAAGAACAGGACTGACCGTCCTGGCATGAGCACAGGCGAAAAGCGGGCTGTGTCCGGTGTGTACCGGAACACGGCCCGCTCTTTGCTTTCTTACGGTATCGATGGAATCGCATCGTGGTTACGATGCGACCGGGAAGAGCGCATTCACCTGGCAGTACCTCACAGGGGAGGCGGGGTCATGCGATCGGTGAGTCGCACCGGACTGATGACCGCAGGTCTCGGACTGGGCGCGGTCGGCGGGTTCGTCGGCAGTCTGCTCAGGGAGCGGGGCGCTCTGACAGCCGCCCGTGTCGCCGCGGGCGAAGGAAGCGAGGATCAGCCTTCATGGGGCGTCGGCTCGTACCGCTCACGCTGGACAACCTTCCGGACCTTCCCAAGCGTTGCCGGTCGTGTGTCTTCTGGGAGCTGGACCCAGTCAGCGGCGAGGCCGCGGTAAGAGCCGGTACACCGGAGCTGGAGAAGGAATCCTGGATCTCCGGCGTCCTCCTGGAGTGGGGATCCTGCGGCCGCGTCGTCTACGTCGATGACGTCCCGGTCGGTTACGTGCTCTATGCGCCGCCCGCGTACGTTCCCCGTTCCACTGCGTTTCCCACGAGTCCTGTCTCCCCTGATGCCGTCCAGCTGATGACGGCCTGGATCACGCCGGGGTACCGGGGTCAGGGGCTGGGCCGCGTCATTGTGCAGACCGTCGCCAAGGACTTGCTGCGGCGCGGCTTCAAGGCGATCGAGGCGTTCGGCGACGCTCAGGGTAAGGAGACCGCCTGTCTGCTGCCTGCCGACCACCTGCTGGCTGTGGGCTTCAAGACGGTCCGGCCGCATCCCTCGTACCCGAGGCTGCGCCTGGATCTGCGGACGACGCTCTCCTGGAAAGAGGATGTGGAGATGGCGCTCGACCGGCTCTTGGGCGCGGTGCAGAAGGAGCCGGCCCTGCGGCCGTTGTGACGGCTCCGGGCATGACGAAGGGCCAACCCGGCTGGGTTGGCCCTTTCTGTTTCACGTGAAACAGCGTCGGTGGGACTACTCGCCGATGAAGTCCTCAAGGTCGCGCACGATGGCAGCCTTCGGCTTGGCACCGACGATGGTCTTGGCGACCTCGCCACCCTGGTAGACGTTCAGGGTCGGGATCGACATGACGCCGTACTTGGCGGCCACGGCCGGGTTCTCGTCGATGTTGAGCTTGACGACCTCGATCTTGTCGCCGTACTCAGAGGCGATGGCCTCGAGCGAGGGCGCGATCTGGCGGCACGGACCGCACCACGCCGCCCAGAAGTCGACCAGCACGGGCTTGTTGCTCTTCAGGACGTCCTCGTCGAAGGAAGCGTCCGTCACGTTCTTCAGGTTGCCGGCCACAGCGGGCTCCTCATTTTCCTTGGGGTTGCGGGGGTGGAAGTACGGGATCAGACGCTGGTCGGCGTCTTCTCGGGCTCGGGGGCCTCGCCGTCGGAGAGCGCGGCGAGGAAGCGCTCGGCGTCGAGAGCGGCGGAGCAGCCGGTGCCGGCTGCCGTGATCGCCTGGCGGTAGGTGTGGTCCACGACGTCACCGGCGCCGAAGACACCGGTCAAGTTGGTCCGCGTCGACGGGGCCTGCACTCGCAGGTAGCCCTCGTCGTCCAGGTCGAGCTGGCCCTTGAAGAGCTCCGTGCGCGGGTCGTGACCGATGGCGATGAACAGACCGGTCACGGGCAGCTCCGACGTCTCACCCGTCTTCAGGTTGCGCAGCGTCAGGCCGGCGAGCTTCGGGTCACCCTTGATCTCGGCGACCTCACTGTCCCAGACGAACTTGATCTTCGGGTCCGAGAAGGCGCGCTCCTGCATCGCCTTGGAGGCGCGCAGGGTGTCGCGACGGTGGACGATCGTCACGGACTTGGCGAAGCGCGAGAGGAAGGTGGCCTCCTCCATCGCGGTGTCACCGCCGCCGATCACGGCGATGTCCTGGTCCTTGAAGAAGAAGCCGTCGCAGGTGGCGCACCAGGAGACACCGCGGCCGGACAGCGCGTCCTCGTTGGGCAGGCCGAGCTTGCGGTGCTGGGATCCGGTGGTGACGATGACGGCCTTCGCGCGGTGCACGGTACCCGCGGTGTCCGTCACGGTCTTGATCTCGCCGGTCAGGTCGACGGCCACGACATCGTCGGGCACGAGCTCGGCGCCGAAGCGCTCGGCCTGGCCGCGCATGTTGTCCATGAGCTCGGGGCCCATGATGCCGTCCTGGAAGCCGGGGAAGTTCTCCACCTCGGTCGTGTTCATCAGCGCGCCACCGGCGGTGACCGCGCCCTCGAACACGAGTGGCTTCAGCGACGCGCGCGCGGTGTAGAGCGCCGCCGTGTAGCCGGCGGGCCCGGAGCCGATGATGATCACGTTACGGACGTCGCTCACGGCTTGTTTCCTCGTCTCTGCGGGACTACTGCGTACTGCCGGGGGAGCCTCTTCTCAGGACTCTCACCCCACCCAACGGATCCTACGGGGCATGCATTCCCGACGTGTCCGGGCGCACGTGGGGGTTGCGTTCAGGTGCCCGTCAGCCGCGGTCGTAGTCGTGGGTGTACAGCAGCTCGCCCTCGGGCGAAGCATCCTTCAGACACGAGGAGTCGACGATGAACGCCGTGACACGATGCGCCGGATCGGTCTTGTGGGGCAGCACGACGAGGTAGGCGCTCTTTCCTTCGTACGTGCCCTTGTCCACAGCCAGCGGGTCCTCATTGCGGTGGGTTCCGAGTTGCACGCACGCCGGGACCGTGGCGGCCCGCTTCGGCATCGGAAGGGACTTCGGCGACTGGGGGCTGCTCTCTTGCGTTCCGAAAGAGGGTGCCTTCGTGGCAAGGGGCTCGGTGCTTTTGCTGCTCGTGCCGAGCAGCTCCGAGACCTTCGCATCCAGTGAGCCGTCCGCGAAGGTGTTGGCGGGGCCACTCTCCTTCGCTGTCGGCGTCCCGTCCCCGTTCTGCAGCAGGAGCGCGCCTACGCCGAGCGCGGCGACGGTCAGGACCGCGCTGAGAGCGGCGCCTGTGCGCCGTCGCCTTGTGCGGGGCTTGCGCCCCGGCCCAGCGGCGGCACGGGCGTGTCCGGACGGCCGGTTCGTGGAACGGGATGCGGACGCGGTCGATGTTTCACGTGAAACGGGATCGTCGGTCGTGTCGTGTGCCTCTTCGACCGTCTCCGTCTCCGTCTCCGTCGCAGCGTCCGCGTCAGCGGCCTCGGGCTGAAGCTCGGGGTTGAGGCTGTCCAGGAGCGCTTCAGCGGCCAGCGCCGCGTCGATGCGTCCGGCCACGTCGTCGGGCATACGGGACGGGCCAGGCAGCGGCGCACCGAGGAGGCCGCGGATCTCTTCCAGAGAGGCGTAGACGTCGGCACAGAGCACGCAGCCATCAAGGTGCCGTCGGAGATCGGCGGTGCGGGAAGCAGGCAGCAGCCCTTCGGCGAGGTCGGAGATCTCGGCAACCTCCGGGTGTTCCGCCGTATCGGTCGTATCGGTCGTGGATGTCACCCTCGCCCACCTCCGCCCTTCACCGCAGCCGAATCATGTGGTCCTGCCTCGTCCCGAGGCCCTGCTGCCGGTGGGACGGATGTCCCCCGCGTCCGGTTCCTCGCGGGAGGTGGATTCTTGTCACCCGCCCGACCGTCGCCGTCCGCACGGAGGTGGGTCAGGAGGGGGAGCAGTCTGGCTCTGCCGCGAGCGCAGCGACTCTTGACGGTACCGACGGGGACGTCGAGTATCCGGGCGGCCTCGGCCACCGGGTAGCCCTGCATGTCGACGAGGACGAGGGCGGCCCGCTGGTCGGCCGGCAGCGATCGCAGAGCGGTCAGGAGCTCACGGTGGAGGTCGTTGCGCTCGGCAGGGGCGGCGGCGGACTCGTGCGGCTCCAGGAGCTGGTCGAGGCGCTCGGTGTCGTCCACGGGCGAGGTCTTGCGGGAGGCCGTCTTGCGGGCCCGGTCCAGGCAGGCGTTGACGGTGATGCGGTGCAGCCAGGTCGTCACGGCCGACTGGCCGCGAAACGTGTGCGCGGCGCGGTAGGCGGAGACCAGCGCGTCCTGAACGGCGTCGGCGGCTTCCTCCCGGTCGCCCAGCGTCCGCAGGGCCACGGCCCAGAGCCGGTCCCGGTGACGGCGCACGATCTCGCCGAAGGCGTCGGGGTCACCGGCCACGTGGCGGGAGAGGAGATCCTTGTCGCTTGTTCCGCCGTGGGCGTCATCCACGTGGAACCTCCTCCCCCTGCGCGTCCCGTGTCGTCAGCCGGTGAACTTCACGTCCGTGATGCCCTGCTTGTATCCGGCGTTGCTGTACCCATCCTTGCCCGCCTGGGGCAGTGCGGTCAGCCAGAGCAGCACATAGCGCGTGTTGACAGGCTTGTCCGTCTTGATGCTGGCGGATGTGCTCGTGGTCTGCGTCTTGGAGCCGATCCGCTTCAGCCCGTCCACCGAGGCCGGGGAGAGCGAGTCCGCCGCGTACAGCGAGACCGTCGTGTGGTCGCCGGTGTAGCGAAGCCCTATCGAGGCCGCGGACACGTCCTTGGCCGAGCCGAGGTCGTAGACGATGCCGACGCCCGGCTTTATGACGATCTCGGGACCGTCGATGAACGATTTGGTTCGCCAGAAGGTGGAGCTGTCGTCGTCGTAGGTCTGCGCGACGGCCTCCGGCGCCTGCGCGTCGCCCTCGGCGACGTACTCCTTGGCGTCAGAGATGGTGATCGGCTTGACGGGCTTCTTGTCGCTCTTGCTGCCGCCGTTCTCCGTGGTGTGCGTGGTGTCGGGAGTCTCCGGCTTGTTGCGGTCCATGAGGGCATCCGCCAGCTGCCAGCTGCCCAGCCCCAGGGCGGCGATGAGCAGCGCCGAGACGGCCCACTTGAGGGCCTTGCCGGTGCGGCTCTGCAGTGGGAGCGGCGGGGCCGGTACGGGCTGTGTGACGCCGGGGCCGGCGGGGCGCCCGAACGGGCCCTGCTGGTACGTCGTCCGCTGATATTCGGGCGGCGCGGTGAACGCGGGCTCCGGCGGTCGGATCTTGGGCATCTCGCCGATCGCCTTGACCAGGTCCTCCGGCGTGGTGCACGGCGGTTCCTGGCGGGACGCCGTCGCTCCGTCGTTGGCGAGCGCGCGCATGGCGAGCTCGGCGAGGCCGCGGTGGACGCCGGCCCGTACCTGGTCGGGGGCGATGAGGCCGACGCCCTTGGGCAGTCCGGACAGGCCGTACGCGTCGTTCTCGTACGGCCAGCGCTGGGTCAGGGCGGCGTACAGGAGGGCGCCGATCGCCTCGGTGTCCGTGCGCTGCGGGGTGTCGGAGGTGATGCCGCGCAGTGCGGCGTTCACGGCGAGGCCGCGGATGCGCCACTGTCCCGTGGAGGTGCGCAGTACGGCGCTGGGCGTGAGCCGCAGATGGGCGAGGCCCTCGCGGTGAGCCGCGGCCATGGCGTAGGAGATCTGGCTGACCATCTGGTAGGCGTCGTGCGCCTCCAGGGAGCCGACCGCGAGCAGCGCCGTGAGCTCGGTGGCGTCGGGCAGCCATTCGTGGACGACGTAGACGAGGTCGTTCTCCTCGACCGCGTCCAGGACCTGGACGAAGCGAGGGTCGCCGAGCAGCGCCGACGAGCGGGCCGCGGCGAGTACCGAGCGCGCTCGCGGGTGGTCGGCGGGCAGCAGGTGCACGCCGACAGCGCGGCGGAGTTTCTCGTCCACCGCACGCCAGCTGCTGAAACCGTCCAGACGAGTGACGCATTCCTCGAGCCGGTAGCGTCTGGCGAGCTTGTGGCCGCTGTGCAGCTCGGGCGGTGAGGACGTGCGAGGGCTCACGTGGGTCCCCGTCTCCGCGGTGTCCGCGGGCTCCTCATGTGCCGTGGTGTCTCGCTCCGCGATGTCGGCCACCCCGTCGGCCGTGGCCTCGTCCGCCTTGTCCGCACTGGCGGCCAGCGGTTCGTTCCCGCCGTTGTCGGCCACGTCGACGGCAGCCGTGCTCCGTTCCGCCACCGTCGCTCCTGCCTCCCCATTCGTTGCACTCACTCCGACGCCCAAGCCAATTGTGCCCACAGTCCGACGCTATGCACGACACACGGTGGTCGCCGAAGGTTGTGCGCGATCCCGGTCCTCTCAGCGGCCGAGGCGTCCACGGACCATACCGACCATCGAATTGAGCTCCTCGATCCGCATCTTCCGAGCGGCCACGTAGAAGGCGCCGAGCAGGGCCGCACCGCCGATGACCAGCGCCGCGATCGATCCGAGCGCGCCATGGCCGAGCACCATGGTGAGCGCGTACCCGATGCCACCGCCGATGATCGCGGCGGGCACGGCGGCCAGGCAGAGGCGGGCGTACGTCCGCACGACGTTCGCGCCGTCCAGGTCGCCGCCGAGCCGCTTGCGCAGCCGCCGCCAGGCGACCCCGACGCCGATCGCGTACGCGAGACCGTACGAGAAGGCCATGCCGACGACCGCCCAGCGGGCGGGCAGGATCACGTAGCACAGGGCCGACGCGGCGGCGTTGACCGCGGCGACGATGACCGTGTTGTAGAAGGGCGTCCGGGTGTCCTCGTACGCGTAGAAGCCGCGCAGCACCACGTACTGCACGGAGAACGGGATGAGGCCGAGGCCGAACGCCATCAGGATGTAGCCCATCGACTTCGCCGCGCCAATGCCGCTGGAGCCGAAGAGCAGCGTGCACATCGGGACGCCGAGCGCGACGAACATGAAGGCCACCGGGACGATCGCCACGGCCGAGGTGCGCAGGCCCGAGGAGATGTCGTCGCGGACCGCGCCCGGGTCGCCGTCGTGGGCGGCGCGCGAGATGCGCGGCAGCATCGCGGCCATGACCGAGACGGTGATGATCGCCTGCGGCATGCCCCAGATCAGCTGGGCGTTGGAGTAGCCCATGATGCCGCTGCCCGCCGCGTTCGACGCCTCGCCCGCGGCGGTGGCCAGCTGGGTGACGACGATGACGCCCGCCTGGTTGGCCAGGACGAAAAGCACGGTCCACTTGGCGAGCTTGACGGCCTTGCCGAGGCCGTGGCCCTTCCAGTCGAAGCGGAGACGGAAGCGGAAACCGGTCTCGCGCAGGTACGGGATCATCGCGAGGGCCTGCACGGCCAGGCCGAGGAGGGTGCCGATGCCGAGGAGACGGACCCCGTCCGGCGGGATGGTGGTGACACCCATGTGGGACTCGGACGCGGTGCCGTAGACCCAGATGAACATGCCGAACGTGAAGATCATGACGATGTTGTTGAGGACCGGGGTCCACATCATCGCGCCGAATTTCCCGCGGGCGTTCAGGATCTGGCCCATGACCACATGCACACCCATGAAGAAGATCGTGGGCAGGCAGTAGCGGGCGAAGGTGACACCGACGCTGTCCGCGGCGGGATTGTCCGAGACCGTGCTCGACATCAGGTTGATCAGCAGCGGCGCGGCGAGGACGACGACCGCCACGATCACCGCGAGGGCCATGATCACGAGGGTGAGCAGGCGGTTGGCGTACGCCTCGCCGCCGTCGTCGTCCTCCTTCATGGCACGGACGAGCTGAGGCACGAAGACGGAGTTCAGGCCGCCGCCGACGGTCAGGATGTAGATCATCGTCGGCAGGGTGTAGGCGACGGTCCAGGTGTCGCCGAGGAGCCCGGCGCCCAGCGCCGCGGTGATGACCATGGTGCGGACGAAGCCGGTGAGGCGGGATACGAGCGTGCCCGCTGCCATCACCGCGCTCGACTTCATCAGGCTCGCCGCACGGCCCGCCTTCTTCGAGGCGGCAGCGGGCGCGGGAGCGGCCGGCGGTGGAGCGGCCTGGAGCGGTGCCTGCCCGAGGAACGTGGTCGGGTCGTCGACCGGCTGCTCGGCCCGGGCGTGACCGCCGCGGTAGCCGGGCTGCTGGTCACGGAAGAGATGAGCGAAGGCGTCCGGCTCGTGGCGCTCCTCGCCGGCCTGCGTCACGAGGTCGTCGACACCGACGAACTGGGTCGTCCGTGCGTCGTCGCCGTACGGCAGGTACTGGGAGGGGCCCTCCGGCTCCGGCGCGGGCGTCTGTGCCCAGACGCGCGGGTCGGGCTGGTACTGGTTCGTGGGCGGTGGCGCGTACAGGGGCTGCGGCGCCTGGTAGCTGCCCGGGGGCGGCGGCGGGTGCGCGGAGCGGTCGTACAGCGCCTCGGTCACCGGGTCCTGGGCGGACAGGTCGTGCGCCCGGTACGGGTCCTGACCGTACGCGTCCTGGAGGTACGCGTCCTGTGGATAGTTGTCCTGCCCGTAGGCGTCGGGGGCGGGCTGGGGCGGCGGCACCTGGCCGCCGGACCCGTGGGGATCGTACGGGTGGCCATCGCCCGAAGCAGAGCCGCCCGAGCCCTGACCACGGTCACCGTCGTACGGCGCGTTCATGGTTACCCCACCTCATCGTCCCGGGCCCACCGGCCACGACATCGCTCAACGGTCCACTCTCTCACCCGTGCCCGACGGGGCCGCGCTTTCCGAAGTGGTGTCAGACGTCGGGTCACTCGGCTGCTGCGGTACATCCGCCCGCGCACCGGGAGCCGACTCGTCCTCCGCCTCGTCCCGCGCCGGCTCGGCGGTTTCGGCGGTCTCATCCTGCGGCGCACCCTCTTCCAGTTGGGCGGCGGCAGTGCGCTTGCGCTGGGTATACATCCGGAACCCGGCCAGGACGAGGAGCAGGACGCCGCCGCCGATGACGAGCATCACGGTGGGCGTGATCTCGGTGGCGTCCACCTTGAAGTCCATTCTGGCGCCGTAGGGCTGGTTGTCCTCGGTGTACAGCTGGGCGTAGACCGTGATGGGTCCCGTGGCCTTCGCCGTCGTGGTGAACTTCACGGACTGGCTGTGCCCGCTGGCGATCTTGACCGCCTTGTCCTCGGAGACGCCGTCGCCGATCCGCAGGCGCGTGCCGTTGGCCGAGGTGAGGCGCAGCACCAGGTGGTCGACGTCCTGCCACAAATTGTTCTGCACGGACACCGGGATGGTCGCGCTGCGCCCCGAAAGCCGTACCCGGGACTTCTCGATCAGCGCCACTTGGTTGGTGCTGTCGGAGAGGTACGTCGAGACGCCGTTGCGGAAGGACCCGGAGACCTTGGCCCTGCCCCGCCACGATGTGGACATCTCCCGGTCCATCGAGCGGCCGAACGGCGTGACCACCCGGGACCGGTCGGTGAGGACGACCTTGAAGTTCTCGAGGTCGT
The DNA here is from genome assembly GCF_044332585.1 of Streptomyces sp. NPDC016845. NCBI lineage: Bacteria > Bacillati > Actinomycetota > Actinomycetes > Kitasatosporales > Streptomycetaceae > Streptomyces > Streptomyces sp. NPDC016845. The sequence goes on from NZ_JBIRPI010000005.1 coordinate 425,188, forward strand.
CCTGAGTGCTCTGGATCTGCTCGAACGCCGCTCGCGACAGTTCCTGCTTGCGCAGGGGCGAAGGATAGGACCGAGCCGAGGGGACGCGGGTGGTCGCGCCCGGGTCCGGCTTCGCACTGGTCGCGGCCACCAGGCTCTGCGGCTGGGACCAGGTGCCGTCCTGCAGCGCGTGCAGCGCCTGGGCCATGGCGTGGGCCTGGCTCGAGGTGGGCATCCGCTGAGGGGCCACCACGACATTGCGCTGCTTGTCCGTCTGCCGGGTCAGCATGAGGCTCTGGGCGAGGAACTCCTGGACGGCGAGCGTGGAGTTCTCGGCGCGTGACATGTCGCCCTGGAAGGCGGTCGACAGCCGGGCGTCGGCGACGACGGCCGTCGCGCCGCCGCCGATGGGGCGCGCCGCGGACGGCGTGTACGTCAGGTCGCCCGTCTCCTGGAAGGTGTCGCTGCGCGCGATGATCTTGTTGGCGCCCGCGGAGGTGGCGACCTTGACGATGTCCGGGTCGACGGCGCCCTCGGCGGGCCATGCGTACGACGTGTCGGCCTTCGCGTGGAGGATCGTGTCCACGGTGTACACGGCCGCGTCCGTGGCGTCCTTGAGATGGCCGAGGGATCCGGAGACCTTCGTGCCGGTGTGCGCGAGGGACGCCAGATCGGGATCGGCGAACGGGAGCGTGACCACCTTCTGGCCCTGGACGGCCGTCTGCAGGTCGCGCAGCCACTCCTTGGCGATCGCCTGGTCCTTGCCAGGTGTGATCTTCCCGTCGGAGCCCTTGATCGTGTACGTGTCCGTCATGGCGTCGACCGAGGCCAGCAGGTCGGGGTCGATCACCCAGGTGACGTCGAGATCGTCGCCGAGCGCCAGCATCTGCTGGAGACGGCCGCCCGGGCCGATCTGCCGCGCGAGGCTGTCGTCGTTGAAGACGGGCGTCTGCTGCTCGCTCGTGCCCGTCTCGGCGGTGAGGTGGGTGTCGGAGATCAGGGGCCACAGGACGGTGGTCCTGGTTCGGGTGTCGGCCCGGCCGGGCTGCCAGGGCAGGAAGGTCCGCTGGATGCCGAGCGTCTGCTGGTACGGGGCGGCGGCGGTCTGGCCCATGAGGGCGGCGCTGATCTGGTAGACGCCATCGGCGCCGAGATGCAGTTCCTTGACCGGTACGGACAGGGTGAAGTCCTGGGTGGCGCCGGGCGCCAGCTTCGCGAACTTCTGGGCGTACTTGCTCGCGACCTCCGTGCCGTCGGGCGCTCCTCCGGTGCCGCTCTTGGCTGCGTCGTCGATCGCCGAGCGTCCGCCGTAGGAGCTACCGACACGCAGGCCCACGTGCGCGTCGGTGACGGTCTGCTTGCCGTTGTTGGTGACCTTGCCGCGAACAGTGAGGGTGTCCTGTGCGGACGGTGCGACGGGCGAGAGCTGGTTCACGGCCACGTCGACCGTCTTCGTGCCGGTCGCCGCCGCGGCCGCTGATGTCGCCGCGTGGGCGGACGCGGGGGCGGCACCGGGCAGGAGTGGCAGCGCGGCCAGGAGCGGTGCGGCGGCGAGCAGAGCGCCGGTGCGCCGCAGCAGGCGGCGGGCAGGTGAGGGACTCATCCCTGGGTAGTCTGCCGCCTCGGCCACGCGCTCGTCCGTCCCTCGTCGTCGTCAGTGGTCGCAGATGTGTCCACGCATGGTAACGAGGAGCCCTGTGGCTGAGTGCCACGGTCTGCTCCACAAGATCGTGGAGCCAGGGTAGGGGGCCGCTCCGGTGGTCCTGCGGCGGCCCCGCGAAACGGTTCGGTCCGGGCGCGGTGAGCCACGTACCCTGTCCTGTTGTGCCGAACGCCAATGAAGACAACCCCAGCGCCCTCAGCCAGGTCCAGAGCCTCGCGGTGAGCGAGCTGCTGCGGGTCTCGCCCGTCGCAGACGACCTTGCCCGCCGATTTCAGGAGGCCGGGTTCTCTCTCGCCCTGGTCGGCGGTTCGGTCCGGGACGCGCTGCTCGGCCGGCTCGGCAACGACCTGGACTTCACCACCGACGCGCGTCCCGAGGACGTACTGAAGATCGTCCGGCCGTGGGCCGACGCGGTGTGGGAGGTCGGTATCGCCTTCGGCACCGTCGGCTGTCAGAAGAACGCGCGCGTTGGTGACGTCGAGCAGAGCTTCCAGGTGGAGGTCACCACCTACCGCTCGGAGGCGTACGACCGCACCTCGCGCAAGCCCGAGGTGTCCTACGGCGACTCCATCGAGGAAGATCTCGTCCGCCGAGACTTCACCGTGAACGCGATGGCCGTCGCGCTGCCGGAGAAGGACTTCATCGACCCGCACGGAGGCCTCGAAGACCTGGCGGCGCGCGTCCTGCGGACGCCCGGCACACCCGAGGACTCATTCTCCGACGACCCACTGCGCATGATGCGCGCCGCACGCTTCGCCGCCCAGCTCGACTTCGAGGTGGACCCCGACGTGATCGCCGCGATGAAGGCGATGGCCGGCCGGATCGAGATCGTCTCGGCGGAGCGGGTCCGGGACGAGCTGAACAAGCTTCTCCTGTCGGCCCATCCGCGCAAGGGCCTCACGCTGCTCGTCGACACCGGCCTGGCCGACTACGTCCTTCCCGAGCTGCCCGCCCTGCGCCTGGAGCGGGATGAGCACCACCGGCACAAGGACGTCTACGACCACTCGCTGATCGTGCTCGAACAGGCCATGGCGCTGGAGACCGACGGACCCGACCTGACGCTGCGCCTCGCGGCCCTGCTGCACGACATCGGCAAGCCGCGCACGCGCCGGTTCGAGTCGGACGGCCGCGTCTCCTTCCACCACCACGAGGTGGTCGGCGCCAAGATGACGAAGAAGCGCATGACCGCGCTCAAGTACTCCAACGAGCTCGTGAAGGACGTTTCGCGTCTCGTAGAGCTGCACCTGCGCTTCCACGGCTACGGCACCGGCGAGTGGACGGACTCCGCCGTACGTCGTTATGTGCGGGACGCAGGCCCGCTCCTGGAGCGTCTGCACAAGCTGACCCGGTCCGACTGCACGACCCGTAACAAGCGCAAGGCGAACGCCCTGTCCCGCGCCTATGACGGTCTTGAGGAGCGCATCGCCCGGCTGCAGGAGCAGGAAGAGCTGGACTCGATCCGTCCGGACCTTGACGGCAACCAGATCATGGAGATCCTGGAGGTACGACCGGGCCCGGTGATCGGCCAGGCGTACAAATTCCTGCTCGAGCTTCGACTGGAGAACGGCCCGATGGAGCAGGACGCGGCAGCGGCGGCCCTGAAGGAGTGGTGGGCTGGTCAACCGCAGGACTGAGACACGATCAACGCCTCGGGGCTCTGTTTCACGTGAAACAGAGCCCCGAGGCGTTGATCGATGTGGGGCGGTGTTTCACGTGAAACGCCACTCTGACGCGCTGAGGAGCTCAGTCAGGCTGTGTCTTTCACCCGTGCACGGGACCGGGCCATGCCGAGCGCGATCGTCCCGTAGAGCGCCGCGATGAACACCACCAGAGGGATGGAGCGGCCGTCAGGGGGCAGCATCAGCGCCGCCACGCCTGCCGCGCCGACGAAGGAGATGTTGAAGAGCACGTCGTAGACGGAGAAGATCCGGCCGCGGAACCCGTCGTCCACCGAGGACTGCACGACCGTGTCGGTGGCGATCTTCGCCCCCTGCGTAGTGAGCCCCAGCACGAAGGCGGCCACCAAGGTGGGGACCGGTGCGAAGGGGAGCCCGAGAGCGAGTTCCAGGACAGACGCCGCCCCGGCGCAGACCACGATCCAGCCGCCCGACCCAAACCGTCCCGCCGCCGCGGGCGTGATGACCGCCGCCACGAAGAACCCCGCACCAGAGACGCCCATCGCGAGGCCCAGCAGGGCCAGCCCTTCGGATTCCGTTGACGACCAGGCGTAGCGGCACAGCATGAGCACCATGACAAGCAGAGCGCCGTAGCAGAACCGCATCACCGTCATCGCCGCCAGAGCGCGCGCCGCGGGCCGCCGGGACGCGAGATGGCGTACGCCCGCAAGGAGGTCGCGTGCGGTCCCGGCCAGGGCGGTCCCGAGCCGGGGCTGTATCAGGTCGCGCTCTGGTCCGAGGAGCTGTATGCCCATGCGGAGGGAGGCGAGCGCTGCGCAGAGGTAGAGGGCCGCGCCGAGGAGGACGACTGCCGCGTCCGAGTCCGAGCCCACGAGCCGGACGGCGAAGGCCAGACCGCCTCCGAGCGTCGCGGCGAGAGTGCCGGCCGTTGGGGACAGCGAGTTGGCGATGACGAGCCGGTCGGCGTCGACGACGCGAGGCAGCGCGGCCGACAGCCCGGCCAGAACGAAGCGGTTGACCGCGGTGACGCAGAGGGCTGAGGCATAGAAGAGCCAGTCGGGTGCGTGGCTCAGCATGAGTGCGGCTGTCACGGAGGCCAGAAGGACCCGCAGAAGGTTGCCGTAGAAGAAGACCTGACGGCGGCGCCAGCGGTCGAGGAGGACGCCCGCGAAGGGGCCCACGAGGGAGTACGGAAGCAGCAGGACGGCCATCGCGGAGGCGACGGCGGTGGGTGTCGTCTGATTCTCCGGGGAGAAGACGACGTAGGTGGCGAGCGCTACCTGGTAGACACCGTCCGCGCCCTGGGAGAGCAGGCGCACGGCGAGCAGACGCCGGAAATCGCGTAGGCGCAGCAGGACGCGCAGGTCACGGACGACAGCCATGGGCACAGCCTCACATAGAGAAGGCCCCCGGATGCACGATGAGTGCGGTCCAGGGGCCTCCAGAAGCCCTCAGGCAGGTGCTGTTTCACGTGAAACAGCACCGCGGGAGGAAGGTCAGCGCTCGACCTCCCCCTTGATGAACTTCTCGACGTTCTCGAAGGCCTCGTCGTCGAAGTACTGCACCGGCGGGGACTTCATGAAGTACGAGGACGCGGAGAGAATCGGGCCGCCGATGCCGCGGTCCTTGGCGATCTTCGCGGCGCGCACGGCGTCGATGATGACACCCGCGGAGTTCGGGGAGTCCCAGACCTCGAGCTTGTACTCGAGGTTCAGCGGGACCTCACCGAAGGCGCGGCCCTCGAGACGGACGTACGCCCACTTGCGGTCGTCGAGCCACGCGACGTAGTCGGACGGGCCGATGTGGACGTTCTTCTCGCCCAGCTCACGGTCGCGGATCTGCGAGGTGACGGCCTGCGTCTTGGAAATCTTCTTCGACTCGAGGCGGTCGCGCTCAAGCATGTTCTTGAAGTCCATGTTGCCGCCGACATTGAGCTGCATGGTGCGCTCGAGACGGACACCGCGGTCCTCGAACAGCTTCGCCATCACACGGTGCGTGATGGTGGCACCGACCTGCGACTTGATGTCGTCGCCGACGATCGGGACGCCCGCCTCGGTGAACTTGTCCGCCCACTCCTTGGTGCCGGCGATGAAGACCGGGAGGGCGTTGACGAAGGCGACCTTGGCGTCGATGGCGCACTGGGCGTAGAACTTCGCCGCGTCCTCGGAACCCACGGGCAGGTAGCAGACGAGAACGTCGACCTGCTTGTCCTTGAGGACCTGGACGACGTCGACCGGGGCCTCGGCGGACTCCTCGATCGTCTCGCGGTAGTACTTGCCCAGACCGTCGAGCGTGTGGCCACGCTGGACCTGCACGCCCGAGTTCGGGACGTCACAGATCTTGATGGTGTTGTTCTCGGAGGCGCCGATGGCGTCCGCGAGGTCCAGGCCGACCTTCTTCGCGTCGACGTCGAACGCGGCGACGAACTCGACGTCGCCGACGTGGTAATCGCCGAACTGGACGTGCATGAGGCCGGGGACCTTGGTCTCCGGGTCAGCGTCCTTGTAGAACTCGACGCCCTGCACCAGCGAGGCGGCGCAGTTGCCCACGCCGACGATGGCTACGCGAACCGAACCCATTCCGGTTGCTCCCTGTGTGTACTGGTGAAGTCCTGACCGGACTTCACGTGGCGGTGTCGTCGGACGGATCCGGCCGGGTGCTGTCCCGGTGCCGGGGCAGGCCGCCCGTCTCTCCAGATGTGTCCTGCTGAGCTGCGTCCCCCGGGCCGGTCTTTCGCTGGTCACGGCCCGCGCGCTCGCTCTCGATGAGCTCGTTCAGCCAGCGCACTTCGCGCTCCACGGACTCCATGCCGTGGCGCTGCAGCTCGAGTGTGTAGTCGTCCAGGCGCTCCCGGGTGCGGGCGAAGGAGAGGCGCATCTTCTCGAGACGCTCCTCCAGACGGCTTCGACGGCCCTCGAGGACGCGCATGCGCACATCGCGTGACGTCTGCCCGAAGAAGGCGAATCGCGCGGCGAAGTGCTCGTCCTCGTAGGCGTCGGGGCCGGTCTGCGAGAGCAGGTCTTCGAAGTGCTCCTTACCTTCCGCCGTGAGCCGATAGACGATCTTGGCGCGACGTCCCGTGAGTGCGGCGGGAGCGTCGGCGGGACCGGCACCCGGTTCCTCGATCAACCAGCCGTTCGTGACCAGCGTCTTGAGGCAGGGGTACAGCGTTCCGTAGCTGAAGGCGCGGAAGACCCCCAGCGACGTATTAAGTCGTTTGCGCAGCTCATAGCCGTGCATCGGGGATTCGCGGAGCAGTCCGAGTACGGCGAACTCAAGGATGCCGGAGCGCCGGCTCATCGTCGCCTCCTCACTGTCGCGGGCCCATGTATCGACTCTTTATGTCGTGCTGATGTATCGACTCGATACATCAGCACGATAGAACGACCCTACGACTGGGACAAGAGGGATCACGGTGAACGGCGTCACATCGTTGATTCATAGGAGCAACTTGCCTGTTTTGGCATGAACTTCGGCGCTCGGAGGGTTTTGACGGTGCGTAGTCTGTCCGCCATGCAGACCACCGGGAACCATGTGATGCCTGGGGGCGTCGTTGTCCCGGGTGCAGTGCGGGTGAGTGCCGGGAGCGGCGCATCCGTACGTCGGGGGGACCGGACACCAGACGCCGTTTCCAGGCGCGCGAGGCCGCGCCTGCCCGAGGAGTAATCGTTCGATGAGCGAGCACCGTCGCAAACCGCCGCAGCCGCAGGGCGGGCGCGCCGCGGCCCGTCGCGGAGCGTCAGGAGAACCGTCGGGCCGCCGTGCGGCACCGCGCGGCAGCACCGCGTCGCCTTCCGGTTCCTACGATCCCCCGAGTTCCTCGGGTTCGTACGGCAGCCAGGGCGACGACCCACCCTGGGGAGGACGGGCGGAGGCCCGCCGCGCCGCGCAGCGTGGTGGTGGGCGGCGCAGGGCCGCCGAGGGCGGCGCCGGACGCGGTGGCGCCGGCGGAGGAGGGCGCCGCGGTGGCGGTGGCCCGGATGGACCGAACGGGCCCGGACGCGGCAGAGGCCGCGGTCCGGAGAAGAAGCGGTTCATCGACTACCCGCGTGCGAACAAGTACGGCTGGCGCCGCTGGATGCCGTCCTGGCGGCTCGTGACAGGGGCGGGCGTCGGGTTCCTGGGCAGCATGATGCTGGTGGCGGGGATCGCGTACGCGATGGTTGGCGTGCCCAAGGTGGCTGACACCGCCTCGGCGCAGAACAACGTCTACTACTGGGCGGACGGCACGCAGATGGTCGCCACCGGTGGTGAGACCAACCGCCAGATCATCAAGTACGAGGACATCCCCAAGTCCATGCGTTATGCCGTCATGTCGGCCGAGAACAAGACGTTCGAGACCGACAAGGGCGTCGACCCGATGGGTATCGCGCGCGCCGTGTTCAACATGGCCAGGGGCGGCGAGACCCAGGGTGGTTCGACGATCACCCAGCAGTACGTGAAGAACGCGATGCTGGAAGACCAGTCGCAGACGGTCAGCCGAAAGATGAAGGAACTCCTCGTCTCCATCAAGGTCGGCCGTACGGTCGACAAGGACGACGTGATGGCGGGGTACCTCAACTCGGCGTACTACGGCCGTGGCGCCTACGGCATCCAGGCCGCCGCCCGTACGTACTTCGCCAAGGACGCCTCGAAGCTCGACGCGAGCCAGACCGCTTTCCTCGCCGCCGTCCTCAAGGGCGCCACGTACTACGACCCGGCCGGTTCCCCTGAGATCGACCCGGTGAACGCCACCAAGGAGAAGAACTCCGAGCGGGCCACGGCCCGCTGGAAGTGGATCCTGGACGAGGAGGTCAAGGACGGCCACCTGTCCGCCTCCGAGCGCAACGGGTACACGGAGTTCCCGAAGCTGCAGAATCCGCGCGCCAATGCCGAGCTCGGCGGCCAGATCGGCTACCTCGTCGACCTCGCCAAGGCGTACGTGATCAACAACAGCAACGGGAAGATCACCGCCAACGCCATGCAGCTCGGCGGTTACGAGATCCACACGACCTTCGACCGCAAGAAGGTGAATCAGCTCGAGGACGCGGTCAAGAAGGTCCGCCAGGAGAACCTCGACGAGAAGCGCAAGGTCAACGGAGAGTACGTCGACAAGTACGTGCAGTTCGGCGGTGCTTCCGTGAGCCCCGAGGACGGCGCCATCGAGGCCATCTACGGCGGTGCGGACGCCACCAAACACTTCACCAACAACGCCGATGTGACCGGTGCCCAGGTCGGTTCGACGTTCAAGCCGTTCGTCCTGGCCGCGGCCTTCCAGTACGGCGTCAAGGACCCGGACGGGGCGGAGGAGCAGGACGAGACGGAGCGCACCATCGTCTCGCCGAAGAGCCTCTACAGCGGCAAGAACGGCCTGAAAATCCAGGAGTACAACGGCGATGTCTGGATGAACGAGAAGGGCAAGCAGTGGAACCAGACGAACGACGGTAAGAAGTCGTACAACGCGCCGAGCTACCAGATCGACCTGCGTGAGGCGATGCGTGAGTCCGTGAACTCGGCCTATGTACAGCTGGGCATGGACGTGGGGCTGAACAAGGTGAAGGAGGCCGCGCTGAAGGCGGGCATCCTGGAGACCAGCTTCGCCAGCGCCAACTACCCGTCGTTCTCACTGGGTACGTCCAACCCGAGTGCGATCCGCATGGCGGGTGCCTACGGGACCTTCGCGGCCAGAGGGCAGCAGAACGACCCGTACTCGGTGAAGTCCGTGAAGCACGAGGGTGAGACCGTCTACACCCACAAGACGGCTCCCAAGCGCGCCTTCGACCAAGAGGTCGCCGACAACGTGACCGACGTCCTGAAGACGGTCGTCGACAAGGGCACCGGTACCAACGCCAAGCTGCCGGGCCGCGACGTGGCCGGCAAGACCGGTACCACCGACGGCAACAAGTCCGCCTGGTTCGTGGGCTACACCAAGCAGCTGTCCACGGCGATCACGATGTACCGGATGGACGACAACGAGAAGTCCAAGAACCGCAAGTTCCTGGAGATGTACGGGACGGGCGGCCAGACGAAGATCCACGGTGCCTCGTTCCCGTCGGAGATCTGGCACGACTACATGTCCCAGGCCATGAAGGGCCTGCCGAACGAGTCGTTCCCGGAGCCCGAGCCCATCGGCAAGGTCGTCGGTGCGACGCCGACCCCCACCCCGACGCCGACCCCCACACCCACGCCGACGCCGACCCCCACGCCGACCGAGACGACGCCGAGCCCGTCCATGACCGCCCCGTCGTCTCCGACACCCACGGAGACCTGCAACAAGTGGACGGACTGGACGTGCGGGAAGGACGGCGGAACGACGGACGGTGGGACCGACGACGGTGGGACCACGGACGGTGGAACGACCGATGCCGGGACGACTGAGGGCCAGACGTCGAACGGCGGGACCACCGACGGTGGAGGCACAGACAGTGGAACCACCAGAGGCCAGACCGGAGGCCTCATCGGAGGTAATACCGAGCAATAGCCTCCGCGCTTGCGCAGCGTGTTTCACGTGAAACGCTGCGTGTTCCACGACTGACGAGGGCCGTCGCACCGAGCCGGGTGCGGCGGCCCTCGTCACGTTCTCAGCCACGTACGGCAGGATGTGCGGCATGCCCAGTGCAGAGACGACGCGTATGAGCCGGCCTGAGCCTGAGCCGGAGATGGTGCGGCCGACCAGGGAGGACGAGGTCGCGGCGGCCGGCAGCGAGTTCATCGGCGGCCCCCTCGGCGTACGGGCGCTCCTGGGCCGCTCGTGGTGGTCACCGGTTCGTGTCATCGCGTTGGTGATGCTCGGCATGTTCGCGCTCGGGATGATCCAGAAGTTCCCGTGCTACGACGGATCGTGGTTCTTCGGGGCGAGCTCCCAGTACACGCACGCCTGCTACTCGGACATCCCGCACCTGTACCAGGGCCGCGGATTCGCCGACGGACTCGTGCCGTACTTCGACAAGCTGCCCGGAGACATGGACTACCTCGAATACCCGGTCCTCACCGGCGTCTTCATGGAGGTCGCCGCGTGGCTGACACCCGGCAGCGGCAGCATCCAGCACCAGGAGCAGGTGTACTGGATGGTCAATGCCGGGATGTTGATGGTCTGCGCCGCGTTCATCGCCGTCAGCGTCACCCGGACCCACCGCCGACGGCCCTGGGACGGGCTCCTGGTCGCTCTGGCGCCCGCGTTCGCGCTGACCGCCACCATCAACTGGGATCTCTTCGCAGTGGCGCTCACAGCGGCCGCGATGCTGATGTGGTCCCGCGGGCGCTCCCTCGCCTTCGGGGTGCTGCTCGGGCTCGCCACCGCCGCCAAGCTCTACCCCGTCCTGCTGCTCGGTCCGCTGCTCGTGCTGTGCTGGCGGGCCGGGAAGTGGCGGGCGTTCGGCGTGGCGACGGGTGGCGCGGTCCTGGCCTGGCTCGTCGTGAACGTTCCGGTGATGCTGCTCGCGCCCGAGGGCTGGTCGAAGTTCTACACGTTCAGCCAGGAACGCGGCGTCGACTTCGGCTCCTTCTGGCTGATCATCTCCCAGCACATGGACACGCCGCTCAACACCGAGGTCGTGAACACCCTGGCCACCGCCCTGATGGTGCTGGCGTGTCTCGGCGTCGCGGGGCTCACGCTGACCGCGCCGCGCCGCCCGCGCTTCGCACAGCTGGCTTTCCTCGTCGTCGCCGCCTTCATCCTCACCAATAAGGTCTACTCGCCGCAGTACGTACTGTGGCTGATCCCGCTCGCCGCTCTGGCGCGGCCCAAGTGGCGCGACTTCCTCATCTGGCAGGCGTGCGAGGTCGCGTACTTCCTCGGGATCTGGCTGTACCTCGCCTATACGACCAGCGGCGACAAGCATCAGGGCTTGCCGACGGAGGGCTATCAGCTGGCGATCGCCGCCCACCTCCTGGGCACGCTGTACCTGTGCGCCGTCATCGTGCGCGACATCTGGATGCCCGAGCGGGACATGGTGCGCCGTGGTGGTGAGGACGACCCTTCGGGCGGTGTGCTCGACGGCGCGGAGGACGTCTTCGTGTTCGGCTACGCGACCCATCCCCCGCAGCACGCCGGTTATGGCGGAGAGCTGCCGCCACCGGTGCACTGGGGCAAGGACCCGGGTGGTTCGCTCTGAGCGAACAAAGGCATTGAGGCCAACGTGAAGGGGCCGGGCACCTGCTGGGCGCCCGGCCCCTTCACGTCGGCCTGTGTCGGAGGTGGACTCAGCGGTCCACGAGCCGGTCGAACTGCGTGGTCGTGTGCCGGAGGTGGGCCACCAACTCCTCGCCCACCTTCGGCTCGGCGGCGTCCGAGGGCACGAAGAGGATCGACACCTGCATGTGCGGCGGCTCGGCGAACCAGCGCTGCTTGCCGGACCAGACGAACGGTGCGAGGTTCCGGTTGACCGTCGCCAGGCCGGCGCGGGCGACGCCCTTGGCGCGCGGCATGACGCCGTGCAGCGCCTTCGGGGCCTCCAGACCCACCCCGTGCGACGTGCCGCCCGCGACGACCACGAGCCAGCCGTCGGAGGCCGCCTTCTGCTGGCGGTAGCCGAACCGGTCGCCCTTGGCGACGCGCGTGACGTCCAGGACCGCGCCGCGGTACTCGGTCGCTTCGTGATCGCCCAGCCACAGCCGCGTGCCGATCCGTGCGCGGAAACGGGTCTGCGGGAACTGCTGCTGCAGACGCGCCAGCTCCTCGGCCTTGAGGTGGCTCACGAACATGGTGTGCAGCGGCAGCCGGGCCGCGCGCAGCCGGTCCATCCAGCCGATGACCTCCTCGACGGCGTCCGAGCCGTCGGTGCGGTCCAGGGGGAGGTGGATCGCGAACCCCTCCAGGCGCACGTCCTGGATGGCGTGGGCGAGCTGCGGCAGGTCCTGCTCCGTCACACCGTGCCGCTTCATCGAGGACATGACCTCGATGACGACGCGGGCGCCGACGAGGCCGTGGACGCCGTCGACGGAGGAGACCGAGCGAATGGCGCGGTCAGGCAGCGGAACCGGTTCTTCACCGCGCCGGAACGGGGTCAGGACCAGCAGGTCACCGCTGAACCAGTCCTTGATGCGAGCGGCTTCGTAGGTGGTCCCGACGGCGAGGATGTCGGAGCCGAGGCGGGTGGCCTCCTCCGCCAGCCGTTCGTGGCCGAAGCCGTAACCGTTTCCCTTGCAGACGGGTACGAGCCCCGGAAACTGATCGAACACGTGCTTGTGATGTGCCCGCCAGCGCGCGGTGTCGACGTAGAGCGTGAGCGCCATGGCCCGGTCCCGGAACCTTTCTCGTGGCTGCGGTGTATCAGAGGTATGAAAGAACTTTGGAGCTACGTGAATTGTGCCGGGTCCGCTGCGAAAGCGGAGCGGGGTGCGCCGGGGCGGGCCGCTGAGGGCGCCGTTCCCGGCCCACGGTCAGCGCCGCGACATGTAGATGTCGAGCGCCTTGTGCAGCAGCTTGTTGAGCGGGAAGTCCCACTCGCCGAGGTATTCGGCGGCCTCGCCGCCCGTGCCGACCTTGAACTGGATCAGGCCGAAGAGGTGGTCGGTCTCGTCGAGCGAGTCGCTGATGCCGCGCAGGTCGTAGACGGTGGCGCCGAGCGCGTAGGCGTCACGCAGCATCCGCCACTGCATCGCGTTCGAGGGCCGGACCTCGCGCCCGATGTTGTCGGAGGCGCCGTAGGAGTACCAGACGTGCCCGCCGACGACGAGCATCGTCGCCGCCGAGAGGTTCACTCCGTTGTGGCGCGCGAAGTACAGCCGCATGCGGTTGGGGTCCTCGGAGTTGAGAGCCGTCCACATGCGCTGGAAGTACGAGAGCGGGCGCGGCCGGAAGTGGTCACGCACAGCCGTGATCTCGTACAGGCGCTGCCACTCGGCGAGGTCCTGGTAGCCGCCCTGGACGACCTCGACACCAGCCTTCTCGGCCTTCTTGATGTTGCGGCGCCACAACTGGTTGAAGTTCTTGTGGACCTCTTCCAGAGAGCGGTTCGCGAGCGGCACCTGGAAGACGTAGCGCGGCTGGACGTCACCGAAACCGGCGCCGCCGTCCTCGCCCTGCTGCCAGCCCATACGGCGCAGTTTGTCGGCGACCTCGAAAGCACGGGGCTCGATGAAGTCCGCCTCGATGTCGCGCAGACGCTTGACGTCCGGGTCCTGGATGCCCTTCTTGATCGAAGCGGCCTCCCAGCGCCGGATGATGACCGGCGGGCCCATCTTCACCGAGAAGGCGCCCTGCTGCTTCAGGTGCGCGAGCATCGGGCGCAGCCAGTCGTCGAGGTTGGGCGCGTACCAGTTGATGACCGGACCCTCGGGAAGGTAGGCGAGATACCGCTTGATCTTCGGGAGCTGGCGGTACAGCACAAGGCCCGCGCCGACCATCTCGCCGTTGCGCTCGTCGAACCAGCCCATGCTCTCGGAGCGCCATTCGGCCTTGACGTCAGCCCAGGCCGGGACCTGCATGTGGCTAGCCGCGGGCAGGCTCTGGATATAAGCCAGATGCTGCTCTCGGCTGATGGTCCTCAGGGTCAGGCTCATTCGGGGCGCTCCTCGGGCTGGTGTGGCTCCCTGGGTACAGGGGCTCCGGCTCTCGCGCCGAAGCCTACTGCGCCCCGTGAGCGCCCCGACTGGCTGCATGGCAGGTCGAGCCTCGCGGCGGTGCCGGCCTCACCCGATGACGCCGCCGAAGAGGCCGCCATGGGCCATGCCGATGAAGAAGCCGATGGCCGAGGCGCCGAGCCCGAGGATCAGGGCGAAGCGCTCGCGCGTCGTCTCCGAGACGAACTGACCGTAGGCCCCGGTCAGGATCCCGACGAGGCCGGTCCAGGAGCTCAGGAGATGGAGGTTGTGCCAGATCGACGTGATGACCGCGATGAGCCCGAGCACCGCTGTCACCGCGACCAGGGTGTCGGGAACCGGATGGGACTTCCCGTCCGAGGCGAAGAGACCGCCGGCGTTGGCGCTGTTGGTGCGCATTGCTTGTGCCATGAGGGCACCTCCTGCGGAAGGCGGCGCATGGTAGCGCCGGACACACCCGAGGTATCCAGAGTGGGGGCCTTCGCTGCCGGATTTCAACCGGAAGCCGGAGTGCGGGTAGTCTGTACCGTCTGCATCGGTGTCTGCTCATGCCCCGGCAAGGGGCTGGAACCCGCTGACCTGATCGTTCGTCCTTCGCGAAGACCGATTGTCAGTGGCGGCCGATACCGTTGCTCACGCATAACAACCCTCCTGCCACGGAACGACCGTGGCCGCTGAGTCCAAAGGAGGTGGGTTCCACATGCGTCACTACGAGGTGATGGTCATCCTCGACCCCGATCTCGAGGAGCGTGCTGTCTCCCCGCTGATCGAGAACTTCCTCTCCGTGGTCCGTGAGGCCAACGGAAAGGTCGAGAAGGTCGACACCTGGGGCCGTCGTCGTCTCTCGTACGAGATCAAGAAGAAGCCCGAGGGCATCTACTCGGTCATCGACCTGCAGGCAGAGCCCGCGGTCGTCAAGGAGCTCGACCGGCAGATGAACCTGAACGAGTCGGTCCTCCGGACCAAGGTCCTCCGTCCCGAGACCCACTGAACTTCCTAGTTCAGCGGTACTTGGGATCCGAGTAGCAGCAAGCAGTCCGCAGCAAACCCGCCGAGAGGTACCCCATGGCAGGCGAGACCGTCATCACGGTCGTCGGCAATCTTGTCGACGATCCCGAGCTGCGCTTCACCCCCTCCGGTGCGGCGGTCGCGAAGTTCCGCGTCGCGTCCACTCCCCGCACCTTCGACCGGCAGACCAATGAGTGGAAGGACGGCGAAAGCCTGTTCCTGACCTGCTCGGTCTGGCGTCAGGCGGCGGAGAACGTCGCGGAGTCGCTTCAGCGAGGCATGCGCGTCATCGTGCAGGGCCGGCTGAAGCAGCGGTCCTACGAGGACCGTGAGGGCGTCAAGCGCACGGTCTACGAGCTGGACGTCGATGAGGTCGGCGCCAGCCTGCGCAGCGCCACGGCCAAGGTCACCAAGACCAGTGGTCGCGGTGGCCAGGGTGGTTACGGCGGCGGCGGTGGCGGCCAGCAGGGCGGCGGCTGGGGCGGTGGCTCCGGCGGCGGTCAGCAGCAGGGTAGCGGCGGTGCTCCCGCCGACGACCCCTGGGCGACCAGTGCGCCTGCCGGCGGCGGCGGCCAGCAGCAGGGCGGCGGCGGTGGCGGCTGGGGCGGAAGCTCCGGCGGCTCCGGCGGCGGCTACTCGGACGAGCCCCCCTTCTAGGCCCTCGGGCCGAGGGTGGGCCGTATTCCCACTTCTTGATCACACAGGAGATACACCATGGCGAAGCCGCCTGTGCGCAAGCCGAAGAAGAAGGTCTGCGCTTTCTGCAAGGACAAGGTCACGTACGTGGACTACAAGGACACGAACATGCTGCGGAAGTTCATTTCCGACCGCGGCAAGATCCGTGCCCGCCGCGTGACCGGCAACTGCACGCAGCACCAGCGTGACGTCGCCACGGCCGTGAAGAACAGCCGTGAGATGGCGCTGCTGCCCTACACGTCCACCGCGCGATAAGGAAAGGGTGACCGAATCATGAAGATCATCCTTACCCACGAGGTCTCTGGCCTCGGTGCCGCCGGCGAGGTCGTCGACGTCAAGGACGGGTACGCCCGTAACTACCTGATCCCGCGGAACTTCGCGATCCGCTGGACCAAGGGTGGCGAGAAGGACGTCGCGCAGATCCGTCGTGCGCGCAAGATCCACGAGATCGCCACGATCGAGCAGGCCAACGAGATCAAGGCCAAGCTCGAGGGCGTGAACGTGCGTCTGGCCGTCCGCTCCGGCGACGCCGGTCGTCTCTTCGGTTCCGTCACCCCGGCCGACGTCGCTTCGGCGATCGAGGCTGCCGGTGGCCCGAAGATCGACAAGCGTCGTGTCGAGCTGGGCTCGCCGATCAAGACGCTGGGCGCCCACGAGACGTCCGTACGTCTGCACCCCGAAGTTGCCGCCAAGGTCAACGTCGAGGTCGTCGCTGCCTGAGCCCTGCCCTGAGCAGAGCTGAAGCGCGTTTGGGGCCGCACCCTTCGGGGTGCGGCCCCAAACGTTTGTCGGTGCGGGCCAGCGCTTCGCTGTCGCCGCCCCTGTTCGGTAGTTCTTCGGTAGCTCCGCCGCTTTGTCGGGCCGTCGCGCCGTTTCACGTGAAACGGCGTCGTAGACGTCCGTCGTCAGCGGGTGGCGCCCGTGACGGCCCAGTGGCCGGAGCGGTAGCGCAGCCACAGCGTGACCATGCGCACTGCCATCATCAGCGCCATCGTTCCCCATACGGCGGTGAGGCCGCCGCCGAGCACCGGTACCAGCAGAGCCACCGGAGTGAAGATCGCCAGGGTGATCAGCATGGCGCCGGCCAGGTACGGGCCGTCGCCCGCGCCCATCAGCACGCCGTCGAGCACGTAGACGATGCCGCAGACCGGCTGGGAGACGGCCACCACGATCAGCGCGAGCAGCGCCGCGTCCTGGACGACTTGGTCGCTGGTGAACAGAGGGACGTACAGAGGGCGGGTCGCGATGACCAGCATGCCGAGGATGACTCCGGCGGCGATGCCCCACTGGACCATGCGCCGGCAGACGTCGCGTGCGCCTTGGGCGTCGTCGGCGCCGAGGTAGCGGCCGATGATGGCCTGTCCGGCGATGGCGATGGCGTCGAGGGCGAAGGCGAGCAAACTCCACAGGGACAGGATGATCTGGTGCGCGGCGACGTCCGCGTCGCCCAGTCGAGCCGCGACCGCGGTGGCGATCATCAGGATCGCGCGCAGCGAGAGCGTGCGGACGAGCAGGGGGACGCCGGCTTGGGCGCAGGCACGGATGCCTGCCACGTCGGGCCGCAGCGATGCGCCGTGGCGCCGGGCTCCCCGGACGACGACGACCAGGTAGACCGCGGCCATGCCGACTTGGGCGATGACGGTTCCCCAGGCGGAGCCGGCGATGCCGAGGCCGGCGCCGTAGACCAGGCCGAGGTTGAGTACGGCATTGGCGACGAAGCCGGCTACGGCGACGTACAGCGGGGTCTTCGCGTTCTGGAGGCCGCGCAGGACGCCGGTGGCGGCGAGGACCACGAGCATGGCGGGGATGCCCAGTGCCGAGATGCGGAGATAGGTGACGGCGTAGGGTGCGGCCGTGTCGGAGGCGCCGAAGAGCTCGACGATGGCGGGGGCGGCGGGCAGCACGACGGCGATGACGGCGGCGCCCAGGAGAAGAGCGAGCCAGATGCCGTCCATGCCCTGCTGGATCGCTGCCCGCAGATCGCCGGCGCCGACCCGGCGTGCGACGGCCGCCGTGGTCGCGTAGGCGAGGAAGACGAAGACGCTGACCGCGGTCGTGAGGAGGGCCGAGGCGACAGCGAGCCCGGCCAGTTGGGCCGTGCCGAGATGGCCGACGATCGCGCTGTCGGCCATGAGGAAGAGAGGCTCTGCGACGAGCGCGCCGAAGGCGGGAACGGCCAGGGCCACGATCTCTCGGTCGTGGCGTCGCCGGGCAGCCTTGGGTGTCACGGAAGCCTGTGTCATGGGCACCAATCTAATCTTCCACAGGTAAGAGATGCAATGGCATAAGAACCCTTACCGGAGCCCCGCTCATATGGGCGGTGGGACGGCGCTCCGAGAGAACTTGGGCCGACTGGAGAAGTTTTTCTTCTGCACAGCCAGTGGACGCGGTAAGCCCAGGTCAGAGCCTATGTGCGGAGAGGTCTGAGGGCTTGTTCACAGGGCTGTCCACCGAGCCGTGCACAGCTTTTGCCAAGTTCTCCACAGGTAGAGGCCCGTCATCCACAACGCCTGTGGATAACCAGATTGGCTGACGGTGCCGACCCGCCTAACGTAGGGCGGCGCCCACCGTGTCCTGCGGCCCCGGAAACCTCGCGAGAACCTCGCGTCACAACCGGAATCGGGCGCCGTATTTGTCAGTGTCGTGCCGTAGGAATGAGAGGCACGGCGAGGTCCGCTCGGCGGACGGGAGGAGGTGGCCCGGTGAGTATCTCCGAGCCCTTGGACGACCCGTGGGCCGACAGCGGTCCCAGTGATCGTCTGCCCCCTTCCCGGCAGAGCCGTCAGGGTGGTCGCGGACGAGATGGTGAGCACGAGCGGGGCCGGGAAGGCAGCGCCTGGGACGACGGTCCGGCCACCTTCGAGCGCGTACCGCCCCAGGACCTGGACGCCGAGCAGTCTGTGCTCGGTGGCATGCTCCTGTCGAAGGATGCGATCGCCGACGTCGTCGAGGTCCTCAAGGGCGCCGACTTCTACAAGCCGGCGCACGAGATGATCTTCCAGGCGATCCTCGACGTCTACGCCAAGGGCGAGCCGGCCGACCCGATCACCATCGCCGCCGAGCTGACCAAGCGCGGCGAGATCAACAAGGTCGGCGGCGCATCGTATCTGCACACCCTCGTCCAGACCGTCCCCACGGCGGCGAACGCGGAGTACTACGCGGAGATCGTCCACGAGCGGGCCGTGCTGCGCCGCCTTGTCGAGGCGGGTACGCGGATCACGCAGATGGGATACGCCGCCGACGACGACGTCGACGAGATCGTCAACAGGGCGCAGGCCGAGATCTACGCCGTCACCGAGCAGCGCACCAGCGAGGACTACCTCCCGCTCGGCGACATCATGGAGAGCGCGCTCGACGAGATCGAGGCGATCGGCTCGCGCAGCGGCGAGATGACCGGTGTGCCGACGGGGTTCACCGACTTCGACTCGTTGACCAACGGCCTGCACCCGGGACAGATGATCGTCATCGCGGCCCGGCCCGCCATGGGTAAGTCGACGCTCGCGCTCGACTTCGCGCGCGCCGCGTCGATCAAGCACAACCTGCCCAGCGTCATCTTCTCCCTCGAGATGGGGCGCAACGAGATCGCGATGCGTCTGCTGTCGGCCGAGGCGCGCGTGGCCTTGCACCACATGCGCTCCGGCACGATGACGGACGAGGACTGGACGCGGCTCGCGCGCCGTATGCCCGAGGTCTCGGCCGCGCCCCTTTACATCGACGACTCCCCGAACCTGTCGATGATGGAGATCCGCGCGAAGTGCCGCCGCCTCAAGCAGCGCCAGGACATCAAGCTCGTGATCATCGACTACTTGCAGCTGATGCAGGCCGGCGGGTCCAAGCGCTCCGAGAGTCGTCAGCAGGAGGTGTCGGACATGTCTCGTAACCTCAAGCTGCTGGCCAAGGAGCTCGAAGTTCCCGTCATCGCGCTCTCCCAGCTGAACCGTGGTCCCGAGCAGCGCACGGACAAGAAGCCGATGGTGTCCGACCTCCGTGAGTCCGGCTCCATCGAGCAGGACGCCGACATGGTCATCCTGCTCCACCGAGAGGACGCGTACGAGAAGGAGTCGCCCCGCGCGGGCGAGGCCGACATCATCGTCGGCAAGCACCGTAACGGTCCGACCGCCACGATCACGGTCGCCTTCCAGGGGCACTACTCGCGCTTCGTGGACATGGCCCAGACCTGATCCGGTGGCGGACCGCGGCAGCGGAGGTACCGGAGGCTTGATCAGCCCCCGGTGAAATCGACTCGACGCCGGGCCGCGCCCACGGTGGACTGGACGTATGACAACACCCTCGGCATTGTTGCCCGCCACCCGCCGCGCTCTCCTGCACCGCATCGCTGTCGCGCAGAAGGACGGGCGTGCGCCGTCTCTCTGTGCGGCCGTCGGCCGTGACGGTGAGTTGGTGTGGACCGGCTCACGCACCTCGGTGAACGGGCACGGTCCCGACGAGAACGTGCAGTACCGGATCGGCTCGATCACGAAGACCTTCACCGCTGTGCTGGTGCTGCGTCTGCGCGACGAGGGCCTGCTCGACCTGGGTGACCCGTTGGAGAAGCATCTCCCCGGAACCGGGGCGGGCGACGTCACGGTCGTCGAACTCCTGGCGCACACGGGCGGGTTGGCGGCGGAGACACCGGGTGAATGGTGGGAGAGGTCGTCCGCCACACTCCGCCCGACCCTCGCCGATGTTCTGGGGGAGCAGCCGTTCCGGCATCCGGTCGGGCGTCGCCACCACTACTCCAACCCCGGCTACACGCTGCTCGGCTCGCTGGTGGAGGCGGTGCGCGGAGTGCCGTGGGCGGAGGCTCTGCGCGGGGAGATCCTCGAGCCGCTCGGGCTGAGCCGTACCGGCGTCGAGGCGCAGGCACCGCACGCGGGAGGCTGGGCCGTGCATCCCTACGCCGATGTGCTCATGCCGGAGCCGAGCGAGGATCTCGGACTGATGGCGCCCGCCGGTCAGTTGTGGTCCACCACCCGCGACCTGATCACCTTCGCGGGCTTCCTTGCCACAGGTGACGACCGCGTGCTGAGCGCGGAGTCCGTACGGGAGATGCGGACTCCGGCGGCGCCGACGTTGCCCGGCGACTCGCGGGCGTCCTATGGGCTCGGGATGCAGATGGTCCACGGGGGCGGCCGGACGCTGGCCGGGCACACCGGCTCGCTGCCGGGGTTCGTTGCGGGACTATGGCTGAGCGAGGAGGACGGTCTCACCGCTGTCACCTTGGCCAACTGCACGTCGGGCGTGCCCGCCGCCACCGTGGCCGCCGAGCTGCTGAACATCGTCGCCGAGGCCGAGCCGCGAATCCCCGAACCGTGGCGGCCGCTGCCGGAGGTCGACCCGGCGGTTCTGGAGCTGACGGGGCCCTGGTACTGGGGGACCCAGGTGGTGGCTCTGCGTATGACCGCCGACGGCAGCGTGGATCTGGGCCCGGCGGCCGGCGCGGGGCGGCGTTCCCGGTTCCGGACCAACGGTGACGGCACCTGGACAGGCCTCGACGGTTACTACGCGGGGGAGGTGCTTCAGGCGGCGCGGCGGCAGGACGGTTCGGTGAGCCACCTGGATCTCGGGTCGTTCGTCTTCACTCGGGAGCCATACGGTGCCGACGCGCCTGTACCCGGAGGGGCGGATCCGGAGGGGTGGCGAGGGCTGCCTCAGTAAGGCCGCCGCAGTTATCCAGGGAAGCCCTACGAGAAGAGGCGTTCTCGTAGCAGTGGCCCGTTTCACGTGAAACCACATCGGCCGCGGCCGGTCGCAGCTCCCTTGCAGCCACCGGCCGCGGCCGGTCACGCCTGCTTTGCACCCCACCGGGAGCCGACCCGGTCACAGCTGCAGCTTGAACCCCACATGTGAGGCGGTGAAGCCGAGCCGTTCATAGAAACGGTGAGCATCGGCGCGGGTCGCGTCGGACGTCAGCTGGACGAGCTGGCAGCCCTCGCGCCGGGAGGCGTCGACGGCCCACTCGATGAGCTGCGTGCCCAGACCGCTGCCGCGCTCCTCGGCGTGGATACGTACGCCCTCGATGATGGACCGGGTCGCTCCCTTGCGGGAGAGGCCCGGAACCACGGTGAGCTGCAGTGTGCCGACGACCCGGTCACCGCGGGCGGCCACGACGAGGTGCTGGTTCGGGTCGGCGGACAGGCGTGCGTGGGCGGCGAGGTACGGCGTGAGGTCCTCGGGGGACTCGCGCTGGGCGCCGAGCGGGTCGTCGGCCAGCATCGCGACGATCGCCGGGACGTCATCCGCCGTGGCCCCTCTTATTTCAAGATCTCCCATGACGGCAGCCTAAGCCGCCGCCGCCCCCGGCCCGGGCTCACGCTGCGACGCGCAACCCCTCGACGGCCCGGACCAGAGGGGCGAGTTCGGGGTTCTCGGCCGCGGCGTCCAGGGCTTCGCGCAGGGCCGTCTCGTTCGTGGGGCGGGCTTCTCGCAAGAGAGCCAGGCCCGCCTCGGAGACGTTGGTGTAGATGCCGCGCCGGTCGGTGGGGCACAGATAGCGCAGCAGCAGACCGCGGTCCTCGAGGCGGGTCACGAGACGCGTGGTGGCGCTCTGGCTGAGGACGACGGCGTCGGCGACCTGCTTCATCTGCAGGTGGCCGCCCTCTCCGTCGTGCTGACGGCTGAGGACGTCGAGCAGGGAGTACTCGCGCACGCTCAGGTCGTGCTCGGCCTGCAGGGCGCGCTCGATGTGGGCCTCGATCCTCCCGTGCAGCAGGGAGAGGGCGCACCAGCCCTGGGAGAGGGCGGTGAGTGCGGGGTCTGTCGCGGTCATGGCTCGTGGATCCTCCGTCCCGGAGCGACTGCGTACCAGGGTAGTCGATGTGTGAAATTGCCCGCGCTTGATAATAGGAAGCGTCTGCAACTATTGTGGAGGCTTGTAAAGCGCACCCACAACTACCTGGAAGGGCAACTCCCATGCCTCTCGCGCTTCTCGCCCTTGCGATCGGGGCCTTCGGGATCGGGACCACCGAATTCGTGATCATGGGTCTGCTGCCCGAGGTCGCCGGTGACTTCGGCGTCTCCATCCCCACGGCCGGATTCCTGGTGACCGGCTACGCCCTCGGCGTCATGTTCGGCGCCCCGCTCATGACGGTCCTGGGCACGCGCATCCCGCGCAAACGCATGCTGATGCTGCTGATGGGCCTGTTCATCGTCGGCAACCTGCTCTCCGCCGTCGCACCTGTCTTCACCGTGATGCTGATCGGCCGTGTGGTGGCCTCGCTCGCGCACGGTGCCTTCTTCGGCATCGGTTCGGTCGTCGCAGCCGAGCTGGTCGCCCCGCAGAAGAAGGCCGGTGCGATCGCCATGATGTTCACCGGGCTGACCGTAGCCAATGTCGTCGGCGTACCGCTCGGCACCTTCATCGGCCAGGCCGCCGGCTGGCGCGTCACGTTCACGATCGTGGCCGCGCTCGGGGTCGTCGGGCTCGTCGGCATCGCCAAACTTGTACCGGATCTGTCCAAGCCGGAGGGCGTGCGGCTGCGCCACGAGGTGGCGGCCTTCAAGAACGTCCAGGTCGTGCTCGCCATGGCGATGACCGTGCTCGGCTTCGGCGGCGTCTTCGCGGCCATCACCTACATCGCCCCGATGATGACGCACGTGGCCGGCTTCGCCGACGAATCGGTGACCTGGCTCCTCGTCCTGTTCGGACTCGGCATGGTCGGCGGCAACCTCGTCGGCGGCAAGTTCGCCGACCGCGCCCTGATGCCCTTGCTGTACGTCTCGCTGGGCGCCCTCGCGCTCGTGCTCGGCCTCTTCACGGTGACCGCACACAGCAAGTTCCTCGCCGCGGTCACCATCGTGCTGATCGGCGCGCTCGGCTTTGCCACCGTGCCGCCGCTGCAGAAGCGCGTTCTCGACCAGGCGTCCGACGCCCCCACGCTCGCCTCGGCCGTCAACATCGGCGCCTTCAACCTCGGCAACGCCCTCTCCGCCTGGCTCGGCGGCATGGTCATCTCCGCGGGCCTCGGCTACACCGCCCCGAACTGGGTCGGAGCGGTGCTCGCCGCGAGCGCCCTGGTCCTGGCCGTCGTATCGGCCGCGCTGGAGCGCCGCTCCCCCGCGCCGAGCGTGGTCGTCACCCTTTCCGAACAGCGGAAGGCCGAGCCGGTCCACCAGTGACCCGGCTCTTCACCGCCCCGGTACATCGCAGCGCTGGTCAGCCCGCCGCCACCGTCAGCGGTGCGAAGCGGCGGGTCCAGTCGCCCGGCAGGTCCGGGGCGCCGTAGTTCATCACGGCGTTCAGGCTCTGGCCCGCCAGACCGCGCTCCTTGAGCCAGACCAGCAGCTCCTCGTGGCGGACATCGACGTCGGTCCGCAGCGGCCGGTCGGTGCCGGAAGCGAGGGCGGCGACCAGGGCCTTCGCCGTCTCGGTGTCATGGGCGATCAGCGGTCCGACGACATGCGTGTCCATGTTCGGCCATGCAGCCGCGTACCCGATGAGCCGGCCGCCCTCCTCGGCCACGCGCAACTGGTCCGCGAAGGCCGGAAGACGCGCGAGGAAGTGCGTGCGGTCGGGCCCGAACACCTCGGCGTCGAGGCGCAGGATCGCGGACAGGTCCGCCGCGGTGGCCGCGCGCGTGGCCACGGTCGGCGCGGGGCCACCGGAGACGAAGCGGCCGCGCACCATTTCGGCCCGTCCGGTCACCTTGAAGCCCAGCTCCTCGTAGAGCGGGCGCCCGTACGGTGTCGCGTGCAGCGTCAGCGGTGTCGTGCCCGCCTGCTCGACGACGTGACGCATCAGATGCCGGCCGACACCTCTGCGCGCGTACCGCTCGGCGACCAGGACCATGCCGACCGCGGCGAGTTCGGGCCGCTCGCGTGGTCCGTACTCGGTCACGACGCAGGCGGTGAGGAGGCCGCCGTCGGGGGCGTCGATGCCGTAGCCGGTACCGGCGGTGAGCAGCAGCCCCCATTTGTGTTCCTCGCGGGGCCAGCCCCGGTCCTCGGAGAGATCGGCGCAGGCGCGCACGTCACGCCGGGTGAGACGGCGAATGGGCAGGTCGGGGAGGGAAGGTGTCGACACGCTGGTCAGGCTGTCGGACGGAGCACGGTGGCGTCCACCGCTTTGAGTGCAGTGGCCCGATACTTTCGGCCACCCGGTATCGAGCCCCAGCCGTCCACGGTGGCCGACATGGCGCATTCGCTAGCCGTCCCAGCCCAACCAGGCGGAAAGATCAAAGACCCGTACTTTTCGGTTTTCCTTCAACGGGAGGGAAAGGAGTGGCACTCTGCGGTGTGGGCCTCTCCGTAGCGGCGTGGAGCCAGTGCTGGAGTGTGCAGCGAGACGGACGTACGCAGACCGACCCGAGATGTTCGAGGCGAGGCACCGCATGGACGCTCCGACCACTACGCCGGCCGATTCCGGTCCGGGCGGCGGGGACGGCTGGTTCGCTTCGGGCACCACCCCGGCGGAACGGACACCGCCGCCTCGCGCGCTCGTCGAGAGGGCATCGCCCGACGCGGTTCTCGTGCGCCGCACGATGGACGAGGTCGGTCCCGTCGCCTCCCGGCTCACCTCGTACTTCTACGCGCTGCTGTTCGTCCGCCACCCGGAGCTGCGCCCGCTCTTCCCGGTCGCGATGAACACCCAGCGGGACCGCCTGCTCAAGGCGTTGCTGACCGCCGCGGAACACGTCGACAACAAGCTCGTCCTCGTCCCGTACCTGAAGAACCTGGGCCGAGGCCACCGCAAGTACGGCACGCGGGCCGAGCACTACCCGGCCGTCGGCGAGTGCCTCATCGCCGCGCTCGCCCGTTACGCCACGTCCACCTGGGACGCCGCGACCGAGGCAGCCTGGGTCCGTACGTACACGACGATCTCCCAGGTCATGATCGACGCGGCCGCCGAGGACGAGGCGAAGGCGCCCGCATGGTGGCTCGCCGAGGTCGTCGCGCACGAGCTGCGCACCTCCGACATAGCGGTCGTCACCGTCAGGACCGACCAGCCGTACCCCTTTCTCGCCGGTCAGTACACGACGCTCGAGACGCCGTGGTGGCCACGGATCTGGCGGAACTATTCGTTCGCGTCGGCACCCCGTTCCGACGGGCTGCTGCCGTTCCACGTGAGGGCCGTCCCGGCGGGCTGGGTCTCCAACGCCCTGGTCCACCGTGCGCGCCCCGGTGACGTGCTGCGGCTCGGCCCGCCCGCCGGCTCCATGACCGTCGACCACAGCACCGACAGCGGCCTGCTCTGCCTGGGCGGCGGCACCGGCATAGCCCCGATCAAGGCGCTCGTCGAGGACGTCGCCGAGCACGGGGAACGGCGGCCCGTAGAGGTGTTCTACGGCGCCCGTACCGACCACGACTTGTACGACATCGACACGATGCTGCAGCTCCAGCGGAGTCACCCGTGGCTCGCCGTCCGGCCGGTCGTCGACCGGCGGGCCCATCTGCAACTGCCGGACGCCGTGCGGGCATACGGCCCGTGGAACGAGTACGACGCCTATCTCTCCGGCCCGCCCGGCATGATCCGGAAAGGGGTGGACACCCTGCGCGCGCTCGGCATCCCGCACCACCGCATCCGCCACGACTCGGTGGAAGAACTGGTCGCGAGCGCGGACTGAGCCGCGTACGGCCCTTCTCGACCGGCAGATCAGCCCAGGTCAGGTGCGTGCATCGCCCGTACGCCCTCGATGTTGCCGTCCAGGTAGTGACGCAAGGACAGCGGCACCAGATGGACCGAGGCGATGCCGACGCGAGTGAACGGGATGCGTACGATCTCGTACTCGCCGCACGGCTCCTCGATCTCGGGGCCGTGGCGCTGGGAGAGGTCCATCGACTCCAGCCTGCAGACGAAGAAGTGCTGGACCTTCACGCCGGTCGTCGCGGCGTCCTCGCCGATGTGCTCGACAGTGTCCACGAAGCACGGCACCACGTCGGTGACCTTCGCGCCGAGCTCCTCGTGCACCTCGCGGTGCAGGGCGTCCACGACGGTCGTGTCCTCCGGTTCGACGCCGCCGCCAGGGGTCACCCAGTACGGATCGACGCCGGGCTTGGTCCGCTTGATCAGGATGAGGTCGTCGCCATCCAGCAGGACGGCGCGTGCGGTGCGCTTGACCACGGGTCGGACGGTCATGGGAGAAATGTGGCCCGGCCGGTTCCACGTGAAACATTCCGCATCGCGTCGATACGACTCAGGACCAGTCGACCGCAGCGCGCAGCAGCCATTCGTGCGCCCGCGCGATGTGTGGCGAGGCGAGCGTGCCGGTGCGTACGACGAGGAAGTAGGTGCGCAGCGGCGGCACCGGCGGATCGAGCAGCGCCACCACCTCGCCGTGCTCCAGGGCGGAGGCGCACAGATAGCGCGGCAGGACGGCGAGGCCGGCCCCGGTGATCACACACGCGAGGACCGCGCGGAGATCGGGTACGACGACGGTGCCGGAGGCGGCGGGGCGGGAGTCGAAGACGGCAGCCCAGTACCGCTCGACCAGCGGCAGCGACTCATGGACCTCAACCATGGGGAGCTTTTCGAGGGAAGGCGCCGCATCGCGGTGCAGCGTGCCGGAGCCGATCCGGGCGGCCCAGCGAGGTGAGGCGACCAGGACGTGCTCCTCGTCACAGAGCGGAGTCGCCGTGAGCAGAGCGCCGCGTGGCCGCGCCGTCGTGATGGCCAGATCGTGATGTCCGGCGGCGAGCCCCTCCACGGACTCCTCGGCCGTTCCGAATGAGGCGCGCAGGGCGATGCTCTGACCGTCGCCCCTGGTCAGCGCCGTGAGCGCGGGCAAGGCGCGCTCCGCGGTGAACTCGGGCGGGCCCGCGACATGCAGCGTGCGGACGCCCGACTCCTCGTCGAGCCCGATCTCGGTGATCTCCATGAGGGCGTCGAGGTGCGGGGCAGCCTTGTGCGCCAGCTCGTCGCCGATGGACGTGGGGGTCACGCCGCGCGCCTGGCGCAGGAACAGCGGGCGTCCCAACTGCCGCTCCAGCGTGCGTATCTGCGAGGTGACCGCCGGCTGGGAGAGGCCGAGCAGGGCGGCAGCGCGGGTGAAGGAACCGGCGCGGTGGACCGTGACGAAGGTGCGCAGCAAGGCGAGGTCCATGGCTACGCGCCTCCCTCCCGGCCTTGAGGACGCGCTCAACTATAAATATGCGGATGAGTCTCTGTCGCTACGGTGATTGGACACTGACAGAGAGTCAACTAGCCTTGTGAGCGCGGTTCTTCGCGCGCAGAACCGGGGCGGTCCGAGCCACGAGGGGGGAGGCTCGGGCCGTCTGTTGTGCGTAGCCCTCGTACTGGCTCAGGCCGCCTGCCCCTCCACCGCGTCGCGCACGGCGTCGAGCAGGCCGTCGCTCGCCGTCTCCACCATCCGCAGACACTCCTCGAAGCCGGCCGCGCCGCCGTAGTACGGGTCGGGGACGTCCAGATCGTCACCGGCCCCGGGGTCGTAGGACCGCAGCAGACGGATCTTCTCCGCGTCCTGCGGGGACGGTGCCAGGCGGCGCAGGGTGCGCAGGTGGCTCGCGTCGAGGGCGATCACCAGGTCGAGGTGTGCGAACCAGTCGGCGTCGAACTGGCGGGCCGTGTGCGTGGCGGCGTAGCCGTGTTCCTGGAGTACGTGGACGGTGCGTGGGTCGGCGCCCTCGCCGACATGCCAGCCGTCGGTCCCCGCACTGTCGCTTGCGACGGCGCCGGACAGGCCGGCCTCCTCGACGCGGGTGCGGAAGACATGCTCGGCCATGGGAGAGCGGCAGATGTTGCCCGTGCACACGAAGCAGACGCGGAAGGTCATGGAGGTTCAGTCCTTCTCGGGCAGGACGACGTTCAGTGCCCAGGAGACGATCGAGATGATGAGACCGCCGAGGACGGCGGTCCAGAAGCCCCCGACGTGGAAACTCAGGTCGAGTTTGTCGGCCAGCCACGAGGTGAGCAACAGCATCAGGGCGTTCACGATCAGTGTGATCAGGCCGAGGGTCAGGATGAAGAGCGGGAAGGTGAGGACCTTCACGACCGGCTTCACCAGCCAGTTGACCAGGCCGAAGAGGAGAGCCACCAGAACCAGTGTGCCGATCTTCTTGCCGGTGCTGTCCCCGGTCAGCGTGATCTTGTCGACGAGCAGCACCGCGACGGCCAGGGCCCCCGCGTTGGCGATCGTCTTGACTACGAAATTCAACATGTGTCTGATCGTTGCAGACGGGACCGGCGGTGTTGCCGGTGACGAGTGTGACGAGCGGGAACAGCGAGGACGACGAAGGCGATGAAGGCATTCCGGCTGGACGAACTGGAGGCGGAGCGCGCCGCCAACGACGGCGCGTATCTGCAGTTCCTGCGCGAGCGGAACATGTCGGTCGGGCTGTACGCGCTGAACGCGGGGGAGCAGGACCCGCAGCAGCCGCACCAGCAGGACGAGGTCTACCTCGTGGTCAGCGGCCGTGCCTCGATCACGGTCGGCATGGAGACCACCCAGGTCGGTCGCGGCAGCGTGGTCTATGTGCCGGCAGGCGTGGCCCACAAGTTCCACCACATCAGCGAGGACCTGCGGGTCCTTGTCGTCTTCTCTCCCCCGGAGAGCTGACCCCGGACCCTGGGGTTCCCTAAGGGTCGGGTCAGGGGAGGACAAGGGATCGCGGCGCTCCGCGCGCGCCCCCGACGTGTCAGCATCGAGTACAGAAGCCGGAAGAGTCCCGACGAGGGCCTCGGGAGCGAAGGAGCGAGGACAGTGCGAGAGATATTCGCGGGCATGCCGTGGTGGGTGAAGTGGGTCGCGGTGCCGGTCATCGCCCTGGTCGTGTTCGGCGGGCTGATCGCCAGCGTCGTCGGGTTCGTGATCGGCCTGCTCTTCAAGGTGCTGGTCTTCGCCGCCCTGGTGGGTGGACTCATCTACCTCGTGCGGAGGTTCATGGCGGGCTCGTCATCGCGCAGCGACTGGTGAGCATCGGCGGGACGCGGCGCTCCGTTCGTTGCAGGGTGCGACGGTTCGCTGAACCGGGGGAAGTTTCTGTTCAGGGCCCGTACCGAGTGGCGGCCAAGGGTTAAAGTCCGGATTCCGATGCCTCCTATCCCCGCGAGTTCAAGGCCGCGGGGGGACGCACGCGTACCGGGAGTGAACCTTGGCCGATCCCGCATCCGCGGCCCCGCAGACGCTCATCGGCTCCGTCCAGCGCGCCATGCGGCTGCTCGAGGCGGTCGCCGCCCACGACGAGGGGGCTCCCGCCAAGCAGCTCGCCCGGGAGGCCGGAGTCGCCCTCCCCACCGCGTACCACCTGCTGCGCACGCTGGCCCATGAGGGCTATCTCCGCAAGGACCGGGGCGTCTTCCTGTTCGGGGACGCGGTCGAGCGGCTGAGCAGCAGCGGAGCCCAGCAGAATCGTCGCGGCATGATCACCGACGCGCTGCGCCACTGGCGGGACGCGCTCGGTGTGCCCGTCTACTTCGCCATCTATCGCGGCGGCGAGATCGAGATCGTCGCCGTCGCCGACACTCCGGCCACTCCGGCCGTCGAGGAGTGGGCCGACTTCGCCGAGACCGGACACGCCCACGCGATCGGCCAGTGCCTGCTCTCCCAGCTCGGCGAGGAGGCCCGCCGGGACCACCTCGACCGCCATCCGGCCCGCGCCATCACCCCGTACTCGGTACGGGACGACCGGACCCTGCTCCGCAAGCTGCGCACCGTGGAACGGATGGAGCCGGTCATCGAGCGGCAGGAGTACGCGCTGGGCACGGCCTGCGCCGCGTTCCCGGTCACCATCGGTTCGACCGCCGCGACGGTGGCCGTCTCCCTCCCCTCGCACCAGGCGGACAGATTGCTGCCCCTCGCACGTCGATTGCAGGACGAGATCGGCAACCTCGTAGGGACACTCGCCTTCTCTATCAGCATCTGAAAACTCACTCCTTGTAATCCCCTGTGTACGTTGAGCAAGATGCCAGCAGCGTCAGGAAGGTCATTCCTGGCCAATCGACGGCAAATTGACGGGGTAGGCGATGCGCGAGTCGGTACAAGCAGTGCAAGCAGAGGTCATGATGAGCTTCCTCGTCTCCGAGGAGCTCTCGTTCCGTATCCCGGTGGAGCTCCAGTACGAGGCCGCCGATCCGTACGCGGTGCGGCTCACCTTCCATCTCCCCGGTGACGCCCCCGTGACCTGGGCGTTCGGCCGGGAACTCCTTGTCGACGGGGTCAACGGGGCGACCGGTGACGGCGATGTCCGGATCCTGCCCGTGGAGAACGCCGGAGGCGGCACCGACGAACTGCCGGTGGAGGTGCACATCCGGCTCCAAGTGGGCGGCGACCACGCGCTGTTCCGGGCCGGTGTCGCCCCCCTCATCGCGTTCCTCGACCGTACGGACAAGCTCGTCCCACTCGGCCAGGAACAGGCCCTGGGCGACTACGAGGCCGAACTCGACGAGGCGCTGGACCGGATCCTCGCCGAGGAGCAGAACGCGGGCTGAACGCTCGCCGGTCGACGACGTGATGTCTGTGCGGCGCGGTGCACCCGAGCCGTTCCGCGCTGCTCAGCGCTTGCGTCGTCGGCCCCCGCCGCCACGTCCCGGAGCAGTCCGCGCGGGCTTGCCGGGCATCGGACGGTCGGCGGAGACCACCAGCGCGGCCAGCGCGGT
The DNA here is from genome assembly GCF_044332585.1 of Streptomyces sp. NPDC016845. Lineage (NCBI taxonomy): Bacteria > Bacillati > Actinomycetota > Actinomycetes > Kitasatosporales > Streptomycetaceae > Streptomyces > Streptomyces sp. NPDC016845. The sequence continues at coordinate 456,242 of NZ_JBIRPI010000005.1, forward strand.
GGTCACCGGCACCGCCGCCACCAGGCCGATCGAACCGACGAGCGTGCGCACGATCTCCTCGGCGACCAGCTCACTGTTGGCCACGTCGACGACGCTGCTCTGCGCGATCGAGAACAGCAGGAGCAGCGGCAGCGCCGCGCCCGCGTACGCGAGGACCAGGGTGTTGACGACGGACGCGATGTGATCGCGGCCGATCCGGATGCCGGCCCGGTACAGGCCGCGCCAGCCCATCGTCGGATTGGCCTCGTGCAGCTCCCACACCGCCGACGTCTGTGTGACCGTCACGTCGTCCAGGACGCCGAGCGAACCGATGATGACTCCGGCGAGCAGCAGACCGCTCATGTCGATGTCCGGGTACAGGCCGTGGATCAGGCCGGTGTTGTCGTCCGTGTTGCCCGTCAGGGCGGCCCAGCCGATGAAGAGCGACCCCAACAGGCCGATGAGCAGCAGCGACACGAGAGTGCCCAGAACGGCGACCGACGTTCGGGCTGTCAGGCCGTGGCACGTGTAGAGCGCGATCAGCATGATCGCGCTGGCCCCGACGACCGCTACGACCAACGGGTTCGAGCCCTGGAGGATCGCCGGGAGGATGAACAGCGTCAGCACCAGGAAGCTGATTGTGAGCGCGACCAGTGCCATGACGCCGCGCATGCGGCCCACTGCCACGACGACCAAGGCGAAGATCCCGGCAAGGAGCGCCATAGGGATCTTGCGGTTCACATCGGTGACAGAGTACTGCAACTCCTCGGGGGCGTCCGGCGCATAGGCGACGATCACCTTCTGGCCCTCACGCAGCTGTCGTGGCGAGTCGGGCTGCACGATCTCCGTGAACGTACGGCCCTCGTCCTTGCCGGTGTCGACCCGGATCGTCGCCTTTTCGCAGGTACCGGCGTCCGCGCTCTGTGTCGGTGTACCCGACGGGTCCTGGGTGGAGGAACCCGTCGCGTTCACGGACTTGCAGTCCACCTTGTCGACCCGGGCGACTGTGGCCTGCTGCGTCTGCCGGTCGAAGCCGACGCCGGTGCGCTCGTGATCCGGGGCCCCTCCGGGCCACAGCACCACAAGGCCGACGACGACGGCCACGGAGAACGGCACCAGGATCGCCGCGATGACCTTGCGAAGGTGCTGCGAGACGGGTGCTGCGGGGCCATGACTGTGCGAGTGGCCATGCCCGCCCGGGCCGTGCCCGGACGCTGACGGGCCCTGCCCGAGCGGGGGTTGGGGCGGCGGGGGCGGAGGCTGCTGCGTCGAGGTCACCGCCCGATCATCGCAAGAACGACAGGGGCCCTCTGTTCAACGCGTCCGAAGTGACGCTAGCGTGGGGGCACCTTTGTACACGCGGGAGCTCGGAGCACCGGGCTGAGAGGGCGCTGACCTTCGTCCATGCGTGTTTCACGTGAAACAGCGTGAAACGCCGCCGACGAACACCGCTGCGTCGACCGCCGAACCTGTTACCGGGTAATGCCGGCGTAGGGAGTAGGTCTCATGACCACAACGGACGCACGCACGCCTGCCTCCAACGGCTCGGAGCCGGAGGCCGGGAAGTCCATCGGCTGGCACAAGGGATACATCAAGGGCTCGCGCCCCGACCTCAATGTGCCGGTCCGACAGGTGCATCTCACCAATGGCCAGGCCGTCACGCTGTACGACACCTCGGGCCCGTACACCGATCCGACCGTCGACACCGATGTGCGCAGGGGGCTCGCACCGCTCCGGGAGAACTGGATCATCGCCCGCGGCGACACCGAGGAGTACGCGGGCCGCCCCGCCCGCCCCGAGGACGACGGCATCAAGCACACCTCGCCCCGCGGCGGGCTGCGCAACCTCGACGCGGTCTTCCCGGGCCGCCCCCGTCAGCCGCGCCGCAGCAGGACCGGCGAGCCGGTGACCCAACTCGCGTACGCCCGACGAGGCGAGATCACTCCGGAGATGGAGTACGTCGCCATCCGGGAGAACGTCGCGCCCGAGGTGGTCCGCGAGGAGATCGCGGCGGGCCGCGCGGTCCTGCCCGCCAACGTGAACCACCCGGAGATCGAGCCGATGATCATCGGCAAGCGGTTCCTGGTGAAGGTCAACGCCAACATCGGCAACTCCGCCGTCACCTCGTCCATCGAGGAGGAGGTGGAGAAGATGACGTGGGCGACCCGCTGGGGCGCCGACACCGTCATGGACCTTTCCACCGGCCGCAACATCCACACCACGCGCGAGTGGGTCCTGCGCAACTCCCCCGTCCCCATTGGCACAGTGCCGCTCTACCAGGCCCTCGAAAAGGTCGACGGCAAGGCCGAGGAGCTTACCTGGGAGACCTACAAGGACACCGTCATCGAGCAGGCCGAGCAAGGCGTGGACTATATGACGGTCCACGCCGGCGTCCGGCTCCCGTACGTCCCGCTGACCGCCAACCGCAAGACCGGCATCGTCTCGCGCGGCGGCTCCATCATGGCCGCTTGGTGCCTTGCGCACCACAAGGAGAGCTTCCTCTACGAGCACTTCGAGGAGCTCTGCGAGATCCTCGCCGCGTACGACGTCACGTACTCGCTCGGCGACGGGCTGCGTCCCGGCTCCATCGCGGACGCCAACGACGAGGCCCAGTTCGCCGAGCTCAGGACGCTCGGAGAGCTGAACTCGATCGCCAAGCGGCACGGCGTGCAAACCATGATCGAGGGCCCGGGCCACGTCCCGATGCACAAGATCAAGGAGAACATCGACCTTCAGCAGGAGATCTGCGAGGAGGCGCCGTTCTACACGCTCGGCCCGCTCACCACGGACGTCGCTCCGGCTTACGACCACATCACGTCCGGGATCGGCGCCGCGATGATCGCCTGGTGGGGCACGGCGATGCTCTGCTACGTCACGCCCAAGGAGCACCTCGGCCTGCCCAACCGCGACGACGTGAAGACCGGCGTCATCACGTACAAGATCGCGGCGCACGCGGCGGACCTCGCCAAGGGACATCCGGGCGCGCAGGACTGGGACGACGCGCTCTCGGACGCCCGCTTCGAGTTCCGCTGGGAGGACCAGTTCAACCTCGCACTCGACCCGGACACGGCACGGGAGTTCCACGACGAGACGCTCCCCGCCGAACCGGCGAAGACGGCGCACTTCTGCTCCATGTGCGGCCCGAAGTTCTGCTCGATGAAGATCTCGCAGGACATCCGTCGCGAGCACGGCACCACGAAGGCCGAGGTCGAGGCCGGCATGGAACAGAAGTCGAAGGAGTTCGCCGAAGCGGGCAACCGCGTCTATCTGCCGCTCGCCAACTGACCGGCGTCCACGCATGACGAAGGGCTCGGGGCCGCACCGTGCGCCCCGAGCCGTTTCTCCCCGGTTCAGTCCGGCTGGTGCTCCGGGCCTCCGAAGTCCGGGCTCGTGAAATCCGGACTGGAGAACCCGGCACGCTGCCCCGTGGCGGTGCCGCCGCCGTCGGGGCTGCTGAACCCGGGCCTGTTGTAGCCGAGCTGCGGCATGCGGTTGGCGGAGCCGCTGCCCCTGCCGCCGCTCATCGAACCGCCGCCCAGGGCGGTCCGGGCCTGGGCGTCCCGCAGGAACGGCAGGATGCCCCGCTCTAGGAGCGCCTCGGTCCAGGCCTCCCTGGCGCGCGTCACCTCCTCGTTGGCCTCGCCGTGCGCGCCTGCCTGGAGCGAGGTCGACCCGTTGCGCAGGGCGGTCAGGAGCAGGCAGACCGCGGCGACGAGGATGCCCGCCGCGGTGAGCGCGCCGAAGACCCAGCCGACGGACAGCAGGGTGCCGGCGAAGTCCGGTGGGGGGTTGAGCATCTTCAGGATGTAGCCGACCAGCAGGAAGATGGCGGCCGCGGTCCCGGCAAGGACCGGGGCGAGCACGACGGCGACCGCGGCGACACCGGGCCCTGTGGTCTCCGCGACCTCGCCCACCGTGGCGGCGAAGCCGATGGAGCTGCCGCCGCTGGACTCGGCCGAGCTGGAGGAGCCTCCTTCACGTAGCGGACGGACGGGCTGCGGAGCGGCGCGCAGCTCGTCGCGGACCTTGGTGTAGTGCTCGTACTCGGTGGCCGCCGCCGTGCTGATCAGTGCGGCGGCGTTCAGTGCCATGGTGCGCAGTTGTTCAGGGTTGAGCCGCTGGCCCACGGCGGCGAGTTCAGGCCGGTTGGGTGCGGTACGCAGCGCCTCATCGAGGATCCGCTCGAACTCGGGGCGGTCCTCGTTCAGCAAATGCGGAGCGCTGTTCATGTGCATCCCCCGATGCTCCGTAGGGCTTGGTGGCCCGCATGGTTACGAGCCGTCGGGCAGAAACGGAGGGGAGCCTGCTACGGATATGCCGATGGTAGAGCGGTCACAGCACGCGGTGACAGGGAGTTTTCGAAATTCGGCCCCCCGCGCGCCTTGCGCTCCGTTTACGGCGCCTGCCCAGGGAACTACCGGCTAAGCATGGGGAGTTGTTGGACCAGCAGCTTTCCGGCCATGGTGACGCCGCCGTCCATGGCGATGGCGAGCCCACCCGCGTAGACATGAGGCCCCTCGACGACCGGACCGCTGTCCTCACCGTCGGCGTCCTCGGTGCCGACCTCGCCGAGGAGGTACGGGATCGGGCTGTGGCCGTGCACGACGCGCGAGCCGCCGTAGGTGCCGAGGAGCTCGCGTACGGCGCCGGGGCCCGACTCCTCGTCACGGAAGGCGAAGCGCTTGGTCAGCTTGCGGAAGACGTCCCAGCACTCGTCCGCGTCGTTGCGCGTGAGGGTTTCCCGGACCGTGTCGTTGACGGCCTCGATGGAGTCGCCATAGTCCAGGTAGGCGGTGGTGTCCGAGTGCATGAGCAGGTGGTCGTCCTCGATCTCGATCGCGTCGAGCCGGGACATCCACTGCAGATGAACGTCCTGGAGGCGGTCCATGTCGGACTTCTGCCCACCGTTGAGCAACCAGGCCGCCTGGAAGGTGGCGGTGCCCGCGCCGGAGTTGACCGGCGTGTCGCCGAACCGCTTGGCGCCGAGCAGCAGCAGCTCATGGTTGCCCATGAGCGCCTTGCAGTAGCCACCCGCGGCGGCCGCCTCGGCGCTCAGCCGCATCACGAGGTCGATGACGCCGATGCCGTCGGGACCGCGGTCGGTGAAGTCGCCGAGGAACCACAGGCGCGCGTTGCCCGCCACCCAGGCGCCGTCCGCGTCGACCAGGCCCTTCTCGCGGAGCGCCGCGAGCAGCTCGTCGAGGTAGCCGTGCACGTCGCCCACGACATACAGCGGCCCCTTCTCGTCGCCGGCCCTGGGCGCCGGCGCGGCGGTCGCGGCGGTCTCCATCTGCACGGTGTCCCCCCGGTTGATGACGGGCAGGTCGCGCTCGGTCGGCGTGTAGCCGTCGGGGAACCGCTCCGCCTCGGGGGAGTCGGGGACAGGCTCGGTCGACTGCACGTTCGCCGGTACGTCATGGACGTACGCGGGCACGCGGAAGTCACGCAGCGTCTCCGTGCGCGCTGCGGGTCCCTGACCGGCCCCCTGAGTCATCGACCCCTCCACCATTGCGCCGCCTGTGCACCGGATCGGACTGCCTGGTCGCAGCGGCCCGCGGTGTCGTCCGCCCATCATAGGAATGCGGCTCGTGCTGTGTGATGCACCAGGGGTGGTGAATCGGTGACGGGCGGCTGTTCGCCACACTTTTCTCCCGAATTGGTGTGGACTTTTCCCCTCGGCCGCGGCGACCGCGACCGGTCCGAAGGGTTGGGTGGGGCCGGTCAGCCCTGCCCCGGGGAGCGGGGCGGGCTGACCGTGGTGCGCTGCGAGCGGCGCTGCGAGGAGGTTCGCACGATGAGTTCGGTCGGTATGACCTGCTCGACCGGTAGGTCCGAATCGACCCCTTCGATGGCGTCGATGAGGAGCTGGATGACGGCTGTGCCGATACGGCGTGGTTTCAGTGACAGGGTCGTGATGGGCGGCTCGGTCGTCGCGTACACGGTCGACTCGCTGCAGCACACGAGCAGCAGGTCCTCCGGTACACGCAGGCCGTAGCGGCGGGCCGCGGCGAGCAGGTCGGTGCCGTTGGGGTCGAAGAGGCCGTAGACCGCGTCGGGCCGGTCCGGACGGGCGAGCAGCCGGTCGGCGGCGACGGCGCCCGCGCACGGGTCGTGCGCCGGATAGGACTCGTAGACCGGCTCCTGCCCGATCCGCTCGCACCAGCGCAGATAGGCGGAGGTGGACAGGTGGGTGTAGGTGTCGGTGGTGGTGCCGGTGAGCAGGCCGATGCGGCGTGCGCCGGCCTCGGCGAGGTGGTCGAGGAGGCCGAGGACGGCGGCCTCGTGGTCGTTGTCCACCCAGGCGGTCACGGGCAGGGTGCCCGCGGGACGTCCGTCCGAGACGACGGGCAGGCCCTGGCGGACCAGCTCGCTGACGACCGGGTCGTGGTCGGAGGGGTCGATGACGACGGTGCCGTCGAGGGCGACGTTCGACCACACGTCGTGGCGTGAGGTGGCGGGCAGGATTACGAGGGCGTAGCCCCGCGCCAGTGCTGCGGAGGTCGCGGCTCTCGCCATCTCCGCGAAATACGCGAATTCGGTGAAGGTGAAAGGTTCATCCCCGTAGGTCGTCACTGTCAGGCCGATCAGGCCCGACTTTCCGGTACGGAGCGTGCGGGCGGCCGCGGAAGGGCGATAGCCCAGCCGGTCGGCGACCTCGCGGACATGGCGTCGGGTGGCGTCCGGGAGCCGGCCCTTGCCGTTGAGCGCGTCCGAGACAGTCGTGATCGAGACCCCGGCGGCGGCGGCAACATCTCTGATGCCTGCCCGGCCCGGCCGGGCCCCCCTGCGGGTCGTCTCTGCCCGGCTCACCTGGTGCTTCCCTGCTGCTGTCATGGCGAGCCGATAGTAGGGCTCATGCGGCCGCATGGCGGGGGTGCATATGCACGCGTTGACAGGTACGTTTCTGCAAGGTGATGACCCGTCAGTGACCATGGAACGTAAGGCAGTTAGCGGTTTCTTCGGGGCTACGTCACTTGTCGGTACCTACGAGCCTGCCAACTCGGCGATGTTGCGAGTAGGTCTCAACTCACCTGCACGGGTGATGCGCGCCACGGCGCGAGCCACCGGCGCGCGCCAGACCACGGAGCGCTCCCCCCTCTCCGTACGCCTTCTCGCCCCTCCTCTCCGGGGCGGTCGGCCCCGGCCCATTGGGGAGGGCGGCCAATCCTCATAAGGTAAGCAGTATTCGAACGGTGGCCACGAGGAGGACTGCGGTGAGCGAGACGAACCCCAAGCTGCGCGCGGAGCTGGCGGGAATCCCCACCTACAAGCCGGGCAAGCCCGCGGCGGCCGGGGGCCCGGCGGCGTACAAGCTGTCCTCCAACGAGAACCCCTACCCCCCGCTGCCGGGCGTGATGGAGCAGGCGATCGCCGCGGCCGGCACCTTCAACCGCTATCCGGACATGGCCTGCTCCGGCCTCATGGAGGAGCTGGCCGACCGTTTCGGCGTGCCGGTCACCCACCTGGCCACCGGTACGGGCTCGGTCGGCGTCGCCCAGCAGCTGCTCCAGGCGACCAGCGGGCCCGGCGACGAGGTCATCTACGCGTGGCGGTCCTTCGAGGCGTACCCGATCATCACGCAGATCAGCGGGGCGACGTCGGTGCAGGTGCCGCTCACGCCCGGCGAGGACCACGACCTCGACGCCATGGCGGACGCGATCACCGACCGCACGCGCCTCATCTTCGTCTGCAACCCCAACAACCCCACGGGCAACGCCATCCGCCGACCCGAGCTGGAACGTTTCCTCGACCGGGTGCCCTCCGACGTCCTCGTGGTGCTCGACGAGGCGTACCGGGAGTTCATCCGCGACCCCGAAGTGCCGGACGGCGTGGAGATCTACCGCGACCGGCCGAACGTGGCGGTGCTGCGGACCTTCTCCAAGGCGTACGGCCTCGCGGGGCTGCGGATCGGGTTCGCCATCGCGCACGAGCCGGTGGCCGCGGCGCTGCGCAAGACGGCCGTTCCCTTCGGCGTCAGCCAGCTCGCGCAGGACGCGGCGGTGGCCTCGCTGCGTGCGGAGGACGAGCTGCTCGGCCGCGTGGGCTCCCTGGTCAACGAGCGCACCCGGGTCGTCGGGACACTGCGTGCGCAGGGCTGGACCGTGCCGCAGACGCAGGCCAACTTCGTGTGGCTGCGTCTCGGCGAGCGGACCCTGGACTTCGCCGCGGCGTGCGAGAGGGCGGGGGTCGTCGTACGGCCGTTCGCCGGTGAGGGTGTCCGCGTGACGGTCGCGGAGACCGAGGCCAACGACATCTTCCTGAACGCGGCGGAGGCGTTCCGCAAGGAGCTGTGAGCCGCGCCGGACAACGGGCGAGAGGACGCGAGGCGGCAGGGCCGCCTCGCGTCCTTCTTCGTGTCCGCGGCGGCCCACTGTGGCGTTGCTCGCAGTAAGGGGGCCCGGCTTCGGTTTCCAACAGCCGGTACGACATAATGCTTGTGAATGTGAACGCGTTCACAAGCGCGTCCCGGTTTCTCCGGAGAAGTGCGGGATTTAAGGGGCAAACCGCCGCTTTGGCCGCGGTGATGTAAGGAGATGACGCAGTGGACCTGGCTCTGGCGCCGGAGACTCTGGCGCGATGGCAGTTCGGCATCACCACCGTCTACCACTTCCTCTTCGTGCCACTGACGATCTCCCTGGCGGCGCTGACCGCCGGGCTGCAGACCGCCTGGGTGCGTACCGAGAAGGAGAAGTACCTCAAGGCCACGAAGTTCTGGGGAAAGCTCTTCCTGATCAACATCGCGATGGGCGTCGTGACGGGCATCGTGCAGGAGTTCCAGTTCGGTATGAACTGGTCCGACTACTCGCGCTTCGTCGGTGACGTCTTCGGAGCGCCGCTGGCCTTCGAGGCGCTGATCGCGTTCTTCTTCGAGTCGACCTTCATCGGCCTGTGGATCTTCGGCTGGGACAAGCTGCCGAAGAAGATCCACCTGGCCTGCATATGGATGGTGTCCATCGGCACGATCCTGTCCGCGTACTTCATCCTCGCCGCCAACTCCTGGATGCAGCACCCGGTCGGCTACAAGTACAACAAGGCCACCGGACGCGCCGAACTGACCGACTTCTGGCAGGTGCTGACCCAGAACACCGCGCTCACCCAGGCTTTCCACACCCTGTCCGCCTCGTTCCTGACCGGCGGCGCGTTCATGGTCGGCATCGCCGCCTTCCACCTGGCGCGCAAGAAGCCGAAGAACATCGCGACGATGAGGACCTCGCTGCGGCTCGGTCTGATCACCCTCGTCATCGGCGGCATGCTCACCGCGATCAGCGGCGACCAGCTCGGCAAGGTCATGTTCAAGCAGCAGCCGATGAAGATGGCGGCGGCCGAAGCGCTGTGGGACGGCCAGGACGCGGCCCCGTTCTCGATCTTCGCCTACGGAGACGTGAGCAAGGGCCACAACAGCGTCGAGTTCTCCATCCCCGGCGTGCTGTCCTTCCTCGCCGACGACAACTTCACCTCGCACATCCCCGGCATCAACGACACCAACAAGGCCGAGCAGGAGAAGTACGGGCCCGGCGACTACCGACCGATCATCCCCGTCACCTTCTGGGCCTTCCGCTGGATGATCGGGTTCGGGATGGCATCCTTCGCCCTCGGCCTCCTCGGACTCTGGCTCACCCGCAAGAAGTTCATGCTGCCGCAGCATCTGCGGACAGGTGAGGACGAAGTGCCGAACCTGGTCCTCTTCAAGAACAAGGTCCTCAGCCCGAAGTTCACCAGGCTCTACTGGGTCGTCGCCCTGTGGACCATGGGCTTCCCGCTCATCGCCAACTCCTGGGGCTGGATCTTCACCGAGATGGGCCGTCAGCCGTGGGTCGTCTACGGCGTCCTGCAGACCCGCGACGCCGTCTCCCCCAGCGTCTCGCAGGGCGAGGTCATCACCTCGATGACCGTCTTCACCCTGCTCTACGCGGTGCTCGCCGTCATCGAGGTCAAGCTGCTCGTCAAGTACGTCAAGGCCGGGCCGCCGGAGCTGACCGACGACGACCTCAACCCGCCCACCAGGATCGGCGGCGACCGTGACGCCGACAAGCCGATGGCCTTCTCCTACTAGGGCCAAGGGAGCGCACAAGTCATGGAACTCCACGACGTCTGGTTCGTCCTCATCGCGGTCCTCTGGATCGGCTACTTCTTCCTGGAGGGCTTCGACTTCGGGATCGGCATCCTCACCAAGCTCCTCGCGCGCGACCGCGCCGAGCGGCGGGTGCTGATCAACACGATCGGTCCCGTCTGGGACGGCAACGAGGTGTGGCTGCTCACGGCCGGCGGAGCGACGTTCGCCGCGTTCCCCGAGTGGTACGCGACGCTCTTCTCCGGCTTCTACCTGCCGCTGCTGATCATCCTGGTCTGCCTCATCGTGCGCGGTGTCGCCTTCGAGTACCGGTCGAAGCGCCCCGAGGAGAAGTGGCAGACCAACTGGGAGCACGCGATCTTCTGGGCCTCGCTCATTCCGGCGCTGCTGTGGGGCGTGGCCTTCGGCAACATCGTGCGCGGGGTCAAGCTCGACCAGCACTTCGAGTACGTCGGAAACTTCTGGGACCTTCTCAATCCGTACGCGCTCCTGGGCGGCCTGGTCACCCTGACTCTGTTCACCTTCCACGGGGCTGTGTTCGCCTCGCTCAAGACGCTGGGCGACATCCGGGCGCGGGCGCGGAAGTTCGCGCTCACCCTCGGTCTGGGCACGCTGGTTCTCGCGCTCGGGTTCCTCCTGTGGACCCAGGCCGACAAGGGGGACGGCGACTCGCTCATCGCGATGGTCGTGGCCCTGGTCGCACTCGTCGGCGCGGTCTTCGCCATCAAGGCGGGGCGTGAGGGATGGTCGTTCGCGCTGTCCGGCATCACCATCGCTGCGGCGTTCGCGACGCTCTTCCTGACGCTGTTCCCGAACGTCATGCCGTCGTCGCTCGACCCGGCCTGGAGCCTCACCGTCACCAACGCCTCGTCGAGCCCCTACACGCTGAAGATCATGACGTGGCTGGCGGCGATCGCCACGCCGCTCGTGCTGCTCTACCAGTCGTGGACGTACTGGGTCTTCCGCAAGCGCATCGGGACGAAGCACATCGCCGATGCCGCGCACTGAACCCGACCTTCTTACGTACCTACGCGCCTACCTGAGGGTGTGTTTCACGTGAAACCGATCGACCAGCGCCTGCTCCGGTATGCCCGGGCCACTCGCCTCTTCCTCCTGGCGGTGATCGTTCTCGGCGCCGCCGGGGCCGGCCTGGTCATCGCGCAGGCGATGCTCATCGCCGAAGTGGTGGTGGGCGCCTTCCAGCACGGCTTCGATGTCGCGCAGCTGCGGACCCCGCTGTTGCTGCTGGTGGCCGTCGCGGCCGGACGCGGCCTGGTCTCCTGGCTGACCGAGCTGGCCGCCCACCGTGCGAGCGCGGCGGTCAAGTCGGAGCTGCGGGGGCGGCTGCTCGAGCGCGCGGCGCAGCTGGGCCCCGGATGGCTGAGCGGGCAGCGGACCGGTTCGCTGGTCGCGCTGGCCACGCGCGGCGTGGACGCACTCGACGACTACTTCTCGCGCTACCTGCCGCAGCTCGGTCTCGCGGTCGTGGTTCCGGTGGCGGTGCTGGCCCGCGTCGTCACCGAGGACTGGGTGTCGGCGGCGATCATCGTCGGCACGCTCCCCCTCATCCCGATCTTCATGATGCTCATCGGCTGGGCCACCCAGTCCCGGATGGACCGCCAATGGCGGCTGCTGTCCCGCCTTTCGGGCCACTTCCTGGACGTGGTGGCGGGCTTGCCGACTCTGAAGGTGTTCGGCCGTGCCAAGGCGCAGGCCGAGTCCATCCGCACGATCACGGGCCAGTACCGCAGGGCGACCATGCGCACCCTCCGCATCGCCTTCCTGTCCTCCTTCGCCCTGGAGCTGCTCGCGACGCTCTCGGTCGCCCTGGTGGCGGTCACCATCGGGATGCGGCTCGTGCACGGCACGATGGACCTCTACGTCGGACTCGTCATCCTGGTGCTCGCGCCCGAGGCGTACCTGCCGTTGCGGCAGGTCGGGACGCAGTTCCATGCTGCCGCCGAAGGGCTCGCGGCGGCGGAGGAGATCTTCGCCGTCCTGGAGACGCCGCTGCCGGAGTCCGGCACGGAGCGGGTCCCCGCGGCCTCCGGCATCGCGTTCGACGACGTCTCCGTGCGCTACGAGGGACGTACGGACGATGCCGTCTCGCATGCCTCCTTCGCCGTCGCACCCGGCGAGACCGTGGCCCTCGTGGGCCCCAGCGGCGCGGGCAAGTCGACGCTTCTGAGCGTCTTGCTGGGTTTCGTGCGGCCCAGTGACGGGCGCGTGCTGGTCGGCGGCGCGGACCTCTCCACCGTCGAGCGGAAAGAGTGGCACGCGCGCGTGGCGTGGGTTCCGCAGCGACCGCAGCTGTACGCCGGGTCGATCGCGGACAACGTACGGCTCGCCCGGCCGGACGCCGGTGACGCGGCGGTACAGGCCGCCTTGCGTGAGGCGGGCGCGCTGGAATTCGTCGAGGCGCTGCCCGACGGGGCGCGCACGGAGCTCGGCGAGGACGGCGCGGGCCTGTCGGCCGGGCAGCGGCAGCGGCTCGCGCTGGCCCGCGCGTTCCTCGCCGACCGGCCTGTCGTCCTGCTCGACGAGCCGACGGCCGCGCTCGACGGCGCGACCGAGGCCGGCATCGTCGAGGCGGTACGCAGGCTGGCCGCCGGACGGACGGTGCTCCTGGTCGTGCACCGGCCGGCCCTGCTGGAAGTCGCCGACCGGGTGGTCCGCCTGGAGATGCCCGGCACGCCCCGCTCGCCTCAGCAGCGGGCCATCGTGGCGACGGGGGTGCCTGAGCGCGCTCCGGCCGCCGCAGAGCCCGTCGACGGGCGGCAGTCGCCGGACGCGCCCGAGGTTCGGCGCCGTGTCCTCACCCGGCTGCGCGACGCCGCACGGCCGCGCCGATCGCGGCTGGCGCTCGCGCTGCTGCTCGGGGCGCTCGCGCTCGGCAGCTCGGTTGGTCTGATGGCGACCAGCGGCTGGCTGATCTCGCGGGCCTCGCAACAGCCGCCGGTGCTGTACCTGATGGTCGCGGTGACGGCCACGCGCGCGTTCGGCATCGGCAGGGCCTGCTTCCGCTACGCGGAGCGGCTCGTGTCGCACGACGCCGTGCTGCGGATGCTGGCCGACACCCGGGTCGCCGTCTATCGCCGCCTGGAGCGGCTCGCGCCCGCCGGGCTGCGCACCACGCGCCGCGGTGACCTGCTGTCCCGGCTCGTCGCCGACGTGGACGCGCTCCAGGACTACTGGCTGCGCTGGCTGCTGCCCGCCTCGGTCGCGGCTCTCGTCGGTGCCGGTTCGGTGGCGTTCACCGCCTGGATGCTGCCCGCGGCCGGTGCCGTGCTCGCCGTGGGACTGCTGCTCGCCGGAGTCGGGGTGCCGCTCCTGTCCGGGGCCGTGGCCCGCAGGGCGGAACGGAAACTGGCCCCCGCGCGCGGGACGCTGGCGACCAAGGTCGCCGAACTGCTGACCGGCACCGCCGAACTGACCGTCGCCGGTGCGCTGCCCCGCCGTAAGAAGGAGACCGCCGAGGCGGACTCGGCGCTGACCCGGATCGCCTCGCGCGCGGCCACCGCGACCGCGCTCGGCGACGGGCTCACCGCGCTGATCACCGGCCTGACCGTGGCCGCCGCCGCACTGGCCGGCGTGCAGGGAGTACGCGCCGGACAGCTCGACGGCGTGGCGATGGCGGTCGTCGTCCTGACCCCGCTCGCCGCGTTCGAGGCGGTGCTCGGGCTGCCCCTCGCGGTGCAGTACCGCCAGCGCGTCCACAAGAGCGCCGAGCGCGTTTACGAGGTGCTCGACGCCCCCGAACCCGTACGCGAGCCCGAACGGCCCGCACAGGCGCCGCAGGACCCCTTCCCGCTCGTCGTACGGGGCCTCGCCGCCCGGTACGAGGGGCAGGCGCGGGACGCGCTCGCCGGGGTCGACCTGACGCTGGAGCGCGGCCGGCGGATCGCCGTCGTCGGCCCGTCCGGGTCTGGCAAGACGACGCTCGCCCAAGTACTGCTGCGCTTCCTCGACGCGGACGCCGGGACGTACACGCTCGGCGGGACCGACGCGTACGCGCTCGAAGGTGACGCCGTACGGCGGCTCGTCGGACTGTGCGCCCAGGACGCTCACCTCTTCGACAGCAGCGTCCGCGAGAACCTGCTGCTCGCCAAGAAGAACGCCACCGAGGACGAACTGCGGACCGTGCTCGACCGCGTCCGCCTTCTCGAGTGGACGGACGCGCTGCAGGAAGGGCTCGACACCCTGGTGGGCGAGCATGCGGCGCGACTGTCCGGCGGCCAGCGCCAGCGGCTCGCGCTGGCCCGCGCGCTCCTGGCCGAGTTCCCGGTCCTCGTGCTGGACGAGCCGGCCGAGCACCTCGACCTGGAGACGGCGGACGCGCTCACGGCGGATCTGCTGGACGCGACGCAGGGACGGACGACCGTGCTGATCACGCACCGGCTCGCCGGACTCGACGCCGTCGACGAGGTGATCGTGCTCGACGGCGGGCGGGTCGCACAGCGCGGCCCGTATGCCGAATTGGCCGCTGTCGACGGGCCGCTGCGGGAGCTACGGGAGCGGGAACAGGCGGCGGAGCTGCTGGTCGGAGCCGGGCGGCGGTGACTGCGGCGGTGGGCGCGGGCGTGGCGTAAGGAGCCTCGCGGGCGTGGGGGTCTGAGATTCCGACTTTCCTTGCTAAATAGGACTTACTAGTCTCGGGTTATGGCAGCACCCATGGAGCCGTCCGCTTCGCTCCCTCCCGAGCCCACCGGGGACGAGCCCGCGGGCGGGCGTGGTCTGCACGGCCTGTCGACGGAGCTGACCGCGCGCGTGCCGCAGCTCCTGGAGGCGATGCGGTCCGTGGGCACCGGCCTCGAACTGCACTCCACGCTCGACCGGATCTGCGAGACCGCCGCCGATCTCGCGGACGCCCGCTATGCGGCGATCGGCGTCATCGCCGAGGACGGCGAGGGCCTCGCGGACTTCGTCTTTCACGGCGTCGACGAGGAAACCGCGCAGCGCATCGGACGGCTGCCCGACGGACACCGGGGAGTGCTCGGCGCGCTCATCCACGACCCGGTACCGATGCGCCTCGCGGTCCTTGCCGACGACCCACGCGCGTGCGGGTTTCCCCCGCACCATCCGCCGATGCGGACGTTCCTGGGCGTCCCCATCCGCGTACAGGGCGAGATCTTCGGCAACCTCTACCTCACGGAGAAGCGCGGGGGCCGGG
Organism: Streptomyces sp. NPDC016845; assembly: GCF_044332585.1. Taxonomy (NCBI): domain Bacteria; kingdom Bacillati; phylum Actinomycetota; class Actinomycetes; order Kitasatosporales; family Streptomycetaceae; genus Streptomyces; species Streptomyces sp. NPDC016845. The sequence goes on from NZ_JBIRPI010000005.1 coordinate 471,463, forward strand.
AGTTCAACGACTACGACCTGAACATGGTCCGGGTGCTCGCCACCGAGGCGGGCATCGCGATCGGCAACGCGCGCCTCTACGAAGCGGCCAGGCAGCGGGAGCGGTGGATCGACGGCTCCGTGGCCGTGACCACGGCGCTGTTGTCGGGCGGGGACGCCGACGACGCGCTGCAAGTGGTCGCCGAACAGGCCCGCAGGCTGTCGGAGTCGGCGGCCGGCCTGGTGCTGCTGCCGACCGGGGACGGTGGCATGGAGATCGTCGCCGTCGCCTCGGACGAACCGTCCGCCGCCCTGGGCCTGATCATCCCGCCGGAGAGCGCGATCGCCGCTGAACTCCTCGCCGGAGAGACAATGTTCATCGAAGACACGGCCACCGACCCGCGCGTCCTGACCGAACTCGCGCGCGGCTACGGGCCGGCCATGCTGCTGCCCCTGCAGAGCGACGGACGCGTCCTGGGGACGCTGGTGACGCCCCGCGCGCGTGGGGAGCGTCCTTTCACGGAGGGTGAGCGCACACTCGCCGCCCAGTTCGCCTCGCAGGCCGCGCTCGCGCTGATGATGGCCGAGGCGCAGCGCGACCGGGAACGCCTCGCCGTGTTCGAGGACCGCGACCGTATCGCGCGTGACCTGCACGACCTCGTCATCCAGCGATTGTTCGCCACCGGAATGATGCTGGAGACGGCCCAACGCCGCTCCGTGGTGCCCGAGGTGCAGTCGGGCATCGGCAAGTCCGTCGACGAACTGGACGTCACCATCCAGGAGATCCGGACAGCGATCTTCGCGCTGCAACAGGGCCCGGCGGAGGCGCCTTCCGGGCTCCACACGCGCGTGCTGCGGGAGATCAACATGGCCGCGGTACCGCTCGGGTTCAGGCCTTCGCACCAATTCGAGGGGCCGGTCGACAGCGTCGTCGGCGAACTCACGGGCAAGAACCTCATCGCGGCTCTGCGGGAGGCCCTCTCGAACGCCTTCCGGCACGCGCGGGCCACACGGATCGACGTCGTCGTGGACGCGACCGTTCTTCTGCCGGACGGCCGCCCGGGCGTGCGCCTCACGGTCGCCGACGACGGCGTGGGCATCCCGGAGGGCGGGCGGCGCAGCGGCCTGAAGAACCTCAAGAGACGCGCGGAGTCACTCGGCGGCGACAGCTGGTACGGGCGGGGGCTCGGGGGAGTCGACGGCGACAGCGACGGCGACAGCGACGGCGGCAGCGACGGCGGCAGCGATGGCGGGGGTACGGCAGGGGGCATGGGCGGGGGCACAGGTAGGGGTACGACGGTGGTGTGGGAAGCGCCTTGCTGAAGCACCGGGTTGTCCGGAGGCGCGGCGTGGCGGCACCGGTTCGGCGGTACGTTTCTGCCCCGTTCGGGGCAAGCGGCCCCCCAGCCGTACGAATCCCACGGGAGCCCGGTCGTGCGGCGGGCAACGATCCCGGACATGCGCCTACGCCCCCGCCGCCCTCCAGCCGTCCTGGCGCTGCTGTGCGCACTCATGGCGCTCTGCGGGCCCCCTGCGCCGTCCCGGGCCGCTGAGGGACCCGAACCGAGTGCCGAGGTGGCGCGGCTCCTCTTGGAGGCGTCGGAGGCGACGCAGCGCCACGAAGCGGGGCGCAGAGCGGCCGGAGCGCAGAAGGCCGCGGCACGGCGGACGGAGCGGTTGCTCGGCAAGGAGCGGCGCGAGGTCGCCGCGCTCCACGACGACCTCGGGCGCATCGCCCGCGCCCAGTACCGCAACGGCGGCGACATCCCGCTCGCTGCGCAGATGCTGCTGTCCGACAGACCGGAGGAACTGCTGCACGGTCAACGCGCCGTGTTACAGGCAGATCTCGCGCTCAACAATGCGGTGGGCAGGAGCCGTCGCGCCGAGAAGAAGCTCCTGGAGGGGCAGCGCGAGGCGACCCTTCGATGGCACGCCTTAAGGAAGCGCAGCGTTCACCTCGCAAGGCTGAGAAAAAGCATCACGAGCAAGCTCGAACAGGCGCAAGGGAAGCTGCAGGGCAACGCCGACCGGTCGGTGGCGGCAGGCCAGTGCCGCGGCGCCGTACGTCTTGCGGAGCCGGCTGTGCGCGACACGCGCGCGTGGGTGCCACCGGTGGCCACGTACGAACTGTCGGCGGGTTTCGACAGCGCGGGCGCGCACTGGGCCCACCGGCACACCGGACAGGACTTCGCGGTCGACATCGGCACGCCCGTGCGTGCGGTGGGCGCGGGACGCGTCATCCGTGTGTCCTGCGGCGGCGGCTTCGGCGTCGAGGTCGTCGTCCGGCACCCGGGCGGCTACTACACGCAGTACGCGCACCTCGCGGCCGTCACCGTCGACCAGGGCGAGAAGGTGCGGGCAGGGCAGTGGCTCGGGCAGGCGGGCACCACCGGCAACTCGACGGGGCCGCACCTGCACTTCGAGGTGCGGCTCACGCCGGATCTGGGGTCGGGGGTGGACCCGGTGGGGTGGTTCGCGGGGCGGGGGGTGCGCCTGTAGGTGTCTTTGGCAGCCGTGGCTGTAGTCGAGGCTGTAGTCGAGGCGGCTGTGGCTGTAGCTGAGACTGCTGTGGCTGTCCGCTTCGGTCAGCGTTTCGCCAGGATGTCCTCTATGACGCGGGCCACGCCGTCCTCGTTGTTGGTCGCCGTGACGCCGGTCGCCGCGGCCAGCACGTCCGGGTGGGCGTTGCCCATGGCGTAGGAGGCGCCCGCCCAGGTGAGCATCTCCATGTCGTTGGGCATGTCCCCGAAGGCGACGACCTCGGCGGGGGAGATGCCGCGCTCGGCGCAGCACAGTTCGAGCGTGCTCGCCTTGGAGACGGTCCGCCCGCTGATTTCCAGGAGGGCGCTCGGGCTGGAGCGGGTGATCGCGGCCAGCTCGCCGACCGCGTCGCGCGCCAGGGCCAGGAACGCGTCGGGGTCGAGCTCCGGATGGAACGCCAGGACCTTCAACACCGGCTGGTCCGCCACGGTGGAGCCGGCGAAGTCCGCGGCGAGCAGCTTCTCGGCGGGTGCGACGCTCTCGCCCGGGTCGAGGTGGAGCGGCGGATATGTCGGCTCATGGTGCAGGCCGCCCGTCCGCTCGACGGCGAACGATGTGCCGGGGGCCGCTTCGCGGAGGACGCGTACGACGTCCAGCGCGTCCGGGACGGCCAACTCCCGGATCTTGACGAAACGGTGGTTGCCGGGGCCGCCGTGCAGGTCCACGACGGCGGCGCCGTTGCCGCAGATCGCCAGGCCGTGACCGTGCACATGGTCGCTGACGACGTCCATCCAGCGGGCCGGGCGGCCCGTCACGAAGAAGACCTCGATGCCGGCCTCCTCGGCGGCGGCCAGCGCGGCGACCGTCCGTGGAGAAACGGTTTTGTCGTCGTGCAGCAGCGTCCCGTCGAGATCCGTGGCGATCAGCCGGGGCGCGGGAGCGGAGGGGGCCGGGGTCCGAGGCCCAGGAGTCGGTGAGGTCACCGCTCTATGGTCGCGCATCTGCACGCACGGGTGTGCGGCGGGGCGCGCAGATGAGAGCGCTCCTGGCGCATGCGCCCCGCCCGCCCTGTGCCGTCACGCCCCTGACCCGGCGCTGTGAAGTTGTCGGCTCAACCGAGTTGCGACAGGGCCTGGGTCGCGATGGCCTCGAAGGTGTCCTGGTCGGCCGCGAAGTCGGTGTCGGGGATCGGCCAGTGCACGACGATCTCGGTGAAGCCCAGCTCACGGTGGGTGCCCGCGAAATCCACGAACGCGTCGACGGACTCCAGCGGGCGCCTGCGGTCAGGGGTGAAACCGGTGAGCAGGACCTTGTCGAGATCGGCTACGTCACGGCCGACGGCGTCGCAGGCCGCGGCCAGTTTTTCGACCTGCCCACGAATGGCTTGAACCGACTCCTCCGGGGTGCCCGCCTCATACAACTTCGGGTCGCCGGTGGTCACCCACGCCTGCCCGTACCGGGCCGCCAGCTTGAGGCCGCGCGGCCCGGTCGCCGCCACCGCGAAGGGCAGCCGGGGGCGCTGCACACAGCCCGGGATGTTCTGGGCGCCACCCGCCGAGTAGAAGGTGCCGTCGTACGAGACCGTGTCCTCGGTGAGCAACCGGTCGAGCAGCGGAACGAACTCCGCGAACCGGTCGGCCCGCTCCCGCGGCGTCCACGGCTCCTGGTCGCCGCGGGCCAGCGCGTGCGCGTCGAAACCGGTGCCGCCCGCGCCGATGCCGAGCGTGATCCTGCCGCCCGAGATGTCGTCGAGCGAGATCAGTTCCTTGGCGAACGTGACCGGGTGCCGGAAGTTCGGCGAGGTCACGAGGGTGCCCAGGCGCATGTGCGAGGTGACGCAGGCGGCGGCGGTCAGCGTCGGCACGGCGCCGAACCAGGGGCCGTCGCGGAACGGCACGCGCCAGGAGAGGTGGTCGTACGTGTACGCGGTGTGGAACCCCAACTCCTCGGCGCGCTGCCAGGTCTCCCGGGACCCGTCGTGCCAGCGACGGTAGGGCAGGATCACGGTGCTCAGGCGGAGCGGCGGAAGGGTAGCGGGGGGCGTTTCGGTCATGGGGTGAGCGTAGGCGGAGGGTGGGGCGCGGGTCGGTGTGGGCGTCAGCCGGAGCCAGGGCTGAACCGAGCGGCCCGAGGCAGGAGCCGCTCACATGCGGTGGCAGGGCCGCCCATCGGTGCCCTTCAGTCCGGGAACCGCAGATACTCCGGCGGCACCGCCGCAGTCAGCCAGACCCCGTTGGCGCTCACGCGAAACGTGTGACCGGCGCGGTGCATCGCCCCCGCGTCGACGGTCAGCACGACAGGACGGCCGCGCCGGGCCCCGACGCGCGTGGCCGTCTCCCGGTCCACGGACAGGTGCACGTCGTGTCTGCTCATGGGCGCGAGCCCTTCCGTGCGGATCGCGTCGAGGAAGCGGTCGACGGTGCCGTGAAAGAGGTAAGCGGGCGGCTCCGCCGCCGCCAGGCCCAGGTCGATGTCGACCGTGTGGCCCTGGTTGGCACGGATGCGGGTGCCCTCGATGGAGAAGCGTCGCTTGTCGTTCTCCGCGACGACCCAGTCCAGTTCGACCCGGCTGACGTGGAACCCATGCGCAGTCGCGGCCGCGAGCAGAGCGTCGATCTCCACCCAGCCCGCCTCGTCGAGCGTCAGCCCGATGCGATCCGGTTGGTGTCGCAAATGCCGCGCAAGGTATTTCGACACCTTGACAGTGCGTTGCTCGTTCATGACGCCAGGGTGCCGGGCGGGTCATCAGTGGTGCACGCAGATTTCATCCGGACAGCGACAACGTCAGGTTTGATCCACAGCCAACTCGGGTTATCCACAGGCGAGTTAATGAAACTGTGGACAACGCCCTTACGGCACGCCAGTTTTGAGCAATAGATCAGCTAATATTGGGCTTTGGTGCCAAAGTGTCCAAAGTGCGTGTCTGTACCTCGCGTTCAGCGGCTGCCTTCACGAACGCGGCAGCACGCTCCGAACCAACCAGGCTCCGTACAGCACTCATTGTGTTCACCGGAAGAGCGACAAACTCCTCCTGTGCCGCAACAGTCGCCGGTCCGTCTGCCAGATGTCGATGCAGATGCCTGGTCGCGAACAGCCGCATGGCACGAGCCAGTTCCGCATCGACGGACTGCTGCGCCAGCGGCCGCAGGCGGCGTACGAGCGACGCGGCTTCAGCGGCTTCTGTGTCGGTCGGCGGGGACGAACCCAAATAACGCGCGAAGACGTGCTCGGTCGTGAACTCCAGGAAGCGAGCGGCGATGTGCTCGATGCCACCTCTCAACTCCCGTAGGTGATCGCTTATTGCGATAAGCGGTACACCGGCCGCGTGCAACTCCACAGCGACAGCCAGCTCTTGAGGGCTCGGCACGACGAACTCGTCGTCCCGGTCCGGCACCCGCTCGAGCACGCCCAGCTCCACCGCTTCCCGCACCGCGGCCTCGTCGTGCTCGCCGCCGAACCGCTCGGCCAGCTCCGCGCGTGTGATGCGGCCCGCCCGCTCGTCGGTCCAGGGCCCGTCCACCTCGGCGACGAGACCCAGCACTCCGCCCAGTCCGCGCCCCGCGTCCCAGGCATCCAGGAGTTCCTTGATGGAGGCCAGGGTGTACCCGCGCTCCAGCAGGTCGGCGATCTGGCGCAGCCGGGACAGATGCGCGGACGTGTACACGTTGGCCCGGCCGCGGCGCTCGGGCCGTGGCAGCAGACCGCGGTCCTGGTAGGCGCGGATCGTACGGACCGTGGTGCCGCTGAGGTGCGCCAGGTCCTCGATCCGGTACTCGGCGACCGATCGCTGCTCCGTCACACTTCTCACCCCTCGGCCGTGTCCGGCATGGTCGCACCTCGACGGCGGGTCTCCGGCGAGGGATCGCACGGCCGACCTGAACGAGGCCACATGGCCCGCCCGGTGCTCACAACGGCCCGCCCGGTGCTCACAACGGTGCGCCCGGTGCTCACAGCGGTGGCTCCACCCGGGCGACCGCCCGCAGCGCTCTGGGCGCGAAGCGGGACAGGAGACGCGCTCCGCGGGCCTCTGGAGTGACCGGTACGACCGCCTTGTTCCGGGCGACGGCTTCAAGGATCGCGTCGGCGACCTTCTCCGGCGGGTAGTTGCGCAGGCCGTACAGACGGGCGGTCTTCTTCTGGCGGCGTTTCCTCTCCTCGGCGTCGACCCCGGCGAAATGGGCCGTAGCCGTGATGTTGGTGTTCACCAGGCCGGGGCAGATCGCCGAGACCCCGATGCCCTGCCCGGCCAGCTCGGCGCGCAGGCACTCGCTGAGCATGAGCACCGCTGCCTTGGAGGTCGCGTAGGCGGGCAGCGCCTTCGATGGCTGGTACGCCGCCGCGGACGCGGTGTTCACGATGTGGCCGCCCTGTCCGCGCTCGGCCATCTGCCGGCCGAAGAGGCGGCAGCCGTGGATGACGCCCCACAGGTTCACGTCGAGGACGTTCTTCCAGTCCTGTGGCGTCGTGTCGAAGAACGACCCCGACAGCCCTATGCCCGCGTTGTTGACCAGTACGTCGACCACGCCGTACTCGGCGGCGACCTTCTCGGCGAACTTTTCCATGGCCTGCTCGTCCGAGACGTCGACCGTCTCGGCCCACGCCTCGGGCGCCCCGATGCGCTGGGCCGTCTCGGCGGTACGGGCCGCGCTCTCGGCGTCCCGGTCGACGGCGACCACGCGCGCGCCCGCCTCCGCGAACGCCAACGCGGTGGCCCGCCCGATGCCGCTGCCGGCCCCCGTCACCAGAACGAGTTGGCCGCCGAACCGGTCCGCGTACCTGCCGTCGGCCGTCTCTCGTGGTGCGGTATCGCCCGCGCGTTGTTCGTCGTGCGCGGTGACGAAGTCAGCGATCCACGTGGTGAGCTGGTCGGGCCGGGTCCGCGGTACCCAGTGCTTGGCGGGCAGCGAGCGCCTGGTCAGCTGCGGCGCCCACTGTTCGAGGCGGTCGTAGAGCGCGGGTGAGAGGAAGGCGTCCTCGAGGGGCGTGATGAGCTGCACGGGCGCGTGCGCGTACGCGCCCTCGCGTGGTCTGCGCAGTCTCGCGCGCACGTTGTCCCGGTACAGCCACGCGCCGTGGGCCGCGTCCGAGGGGAGCGAGGCCGTGGGGTAGTCGCCCGCCGGGACCTTCTCCACGCGCTCCAGGATGCCCGGCCAGCGCTTGCCGAGCGGTCCGCGCCAGGCCAGCTCCGGCAGGACCGGCGTGTGCAGCATGTACACGTACCAGGATTTGGCGCTCTGGCCGAGGAGTTGGGCCGCCTTGCGCGGGGTGGGCCGCTTCACGCGTTGCTTGATCCAGTGGCCGAAGTGGTCGAGGGACGGGCCCGACATCGAGGTGAAGGACGCGATACGGCCCTCCGTCCGCCGGACCGTGACGAACTCCCACGACTGCACCGAACCCCAGTCGTGCCCCACCAGGTGGACCGGCTCGTCCGGGCTGACGGCGTCGATGACCGCCACGAAGTCGTCGGTCAGCTTCTCCAGGGTGAAGCCGCCGCGCAGCGGGGCCGGCGCGGTGGAGCGGCCGTGCCCGCGGACGTCGTAGAGCACGACATGGAAGCGGTCCGCGAGGCGTACGGCCACCTCCGACCAGACCTCTTTGCTGTCCGGATAGCCGTGTACGAGGACGAGGGTGGGCCGCGCCGTGTCGCCCAGTTCGACGACGCACAGCTCGATCCCGCCCGTACGCACCCAGCGCTCGCGCGCGCCGTGGATCTTCGTGAGGTCCGTCATCAGATGCCTTCCGCCCCAGCGCCGCACGAACGTGACACTGACGAATGTGACAATGGCCGGCGGCGGCGTCAAGGGGGTCGCGGCAGGCTGTGGAGAACGCCGACGTTGTGGAAAACGGGGCGAGGAGGGCTACTCAGGGAGGACCCCTAGGGACAATGCCGTTGGTTTAGCTTCGGCGTAGGCTTCTGCGTACTGCTCTCGGGGGTGGTGCCGGTGTCTGCGAGTGTGTCTGACTTATCGGGTCTGGG